>CAZDKX010000286.1:0-6465 GCA_964505935.1 uncultured Syntrophobacteraceae bacterium | reverse complement strand
TGTTCCATCTGAATCCTGGGACCAAAAATGACGGATGTCGGTCGGCATCCCCGCATCAAGCTGCTGACTCTCAGTGAAATCGTCGCCGTCAAAGGCAGTGTGGGCAATTTCGAGGTCACCATCCTGAAGAAGGCTCGCTACGTCGACGAAAAGGAATGCACCGCCTGCGGCGATTGCGCCAAGGTCTGCCCGGTCGTTCGCCCCGACGAATTCAACCTCGGCCTATCATCCCGCAAGGCCATTTACTCGCCCTTTCCGCAAGCGGTTCCGGCCGCCTACCGGCTCAACCCCAACGAGTGCCTCGGCCATAATCCGGCCGTGTGTGCCAAGTGCATTGAGGCCTGTCAGAAGCACTGCATCAATTTTCACATGTCCGATGAAGAGATTGTGGAGCATGTTGGCACCATTGTGGTCGCGACCGGGTTGGAGCCCTACGATCCCACGGAGATGGATGAATACGGCTACACGCGTTTTGGAAACGTCCTGACCAGCCTGGAATTCGAGCGCCTGATCAATGCCGGCGGGCCGTCGAAGGGGGAGATTGTGCGCCCGAGTGATCGCCGGCGGCCCCGCTCGATCGGTTTTGTGCAGTGTGTCGGGTCACGTTCGGCCAGAAAGGGCAGTTCCTATTGCTCCAACATCTGCTGCATGAACACGGTGAAAAGTACGCTGGTAATCAAGGAACATTATCCGCAGATGGAGGTGAAAGTCTTCTACATGGATATTCGGGCCTTCGGCAAGGGCTTCGAAGACCTTTACAAAAGAAGCCGGAGACTTGGTGTGCACTACGTGCGGGGGTTGCCCGGCACGGTGGAGGAAACGGAGGACGGCAGCCTGCGGGTAGCGGTCGAAAACACTGCTTCCGGCGCCCTTGAGTTCTTCAACCTGGATCTGCTCGTTCTTGCCATTGGGGTGAAGCCTCCCGAGGGCACGCAGAAGCTTCAGGAGATGCTGGGCTTGCAGCTGACCTCGGACGGCTTCTTCCTCGAAGCCCACCCCAAACTGATGCCAGTGGACGCCGCCACGCGCGGGGTCTTTTACGCCGGGTGCGCGGAAGGCCCGAAGGACATCAAGGACAGTGTCACCCAGGCTTCGGCGGCGGCGGTTCGCGCTATCCGCCTGATGCACAAGGGGGAAATCCTCACCGAACCGATCACCTCCGAAGTCATTGCCGAGCAGTGCAAAGCCTGCGGCCGCTGCGCGGAAGTCTGCCCCTACCACGCCATCACCGTCGACCCCAAGAAGAAGCTTCCCGCCGTCGTCAATACCGCAGCCTGTGCGGGATGCGGCACCTGTGCCGCGGAATGTGCCTTCGGGGCGATTCACATGAACCACTTCAGTGACCTGCAGGTTCGCGAACAGATCGACACCATGCTGGCTGACAGCCCTCAGGAGAAGATCCTGGTCTTTGCCTGCAACTGGTGTTCCTATGCCGGAGCCGACTATGCCGGCACCTCCCGCCTCCAGTATCCGCCCAACGTGCGCCTCATCCGCACCATGTGTTCCGGCCGGGTCGATGAGGACTTTATCTGGCGGGGACTCGCCAGGGGTGCGCCGGTGATCCTCGTCAGCGGCTGCCACATCGGGGATTGCCATTACATCAATGCCAATCACTGGACCCTGAAACGGGTGGAAAAGCTCTGGAAGAAAATGACCAAACTCGGTATTCGGCCGGAACGCTTACAGCTGGAATGGATCAGCGCCGCGGAAGGGATTCGTTTCGCCAATATCATGCACCAGATGGAAGAGCTGCGCCAGGCTGTCAGTGCCCAGGAAATCGCGGACACGGTCAGGGCGCTTGCGAAACCTCAGTCCGCTCCGCCTCTCCGTGGACTTTAGCAATTGATCAGGAGAGTTTGCCAGCGACCGCCTCCACCGCCTGCAACAGCTCTCCGCTCCTCATGAGCGCCACCATCGTCTGAATGTCATAGGCCAGGATGCGGTCCTGTTCCAGGTGGGAAACCCTGCGGCGAATGGTCCGGTAGGCTGCGAGGGTCCCTGTACCTGGTTTGAGATTGGTAAAGAGGTCCAGGGCCTGAGCCCCGCAAAGGAGCTCAATGGCAAGGACGTGTTCAGCATTCTTCAGAATCTCGCGGCACTTCCGGGCCGCGATGGGACTCATCGGCACGAGATCTTCCTTATTCGCCGACGTGGGGATGGAATCGACGCTGGCAGGATGGGAGAGCACCTTGTTTTCCGAAACGAGGGAGGCTGCAGTGTATTGGGCGATCATGAATCCCGAGTTGAGTCCTCCCTCGCCCACTAGAAAGGCCGGGAGGCCGCTCAGCTGGGGATTTACCAGCCGCTCGATGCGCCTTTCCGAAATATTAGCCAGTTCGGCAACCGCCATGCCCAGGAAATCCAGCGCCAACCCCACCGGCTGGCCATGAAAATTGCCTCCCAGCAGGAATTCTTCAGAGTCCGCAAAAATCAACGGATTGTTGGTCGACGAATTCATCTCGGTTTCGATGACTCTTTTCACATACGCTATGGCGTCTTTGCTGGCACCGTGTACCTGAGGGGAGCATCGGAGGGTGTAGGCATCCTGGATTCGATCACAGTCCTTGTGGGAGGAGATGATCTCGCTGTTTTGAATGATGCGTTGCATGTTGTCGGCCGCGGCCATTTGGCCGGGATGAGGCCGCGCCTGATGGATTCTGGGGTCGAATTCGGTGCGGCTGCCCAGGAGCACTTCGAGGCTCATGGCCGCCGCGATGTCTGCCAGCAGAGAAAGCTCCACCGCATCGTGGACCGCCAGTCCCCCAATAGCCGTAGCCATCTGGGTCCCGTTGATCAGCGCAAGTCCTTCCGCAGCCTCCAATTGCAGCGGTTCGAGGTGGCATGCCCGCAGGGCTTCCGCCCCGGAGACCTGCCGGCCTTCATGGAACGCCTCCCCCATGCCAATCAACACCAGGGCAATATGCGCCTGGGGAGCCAGGTCGCCGCTGGCCCCCACCGAACCCTTGGCAGGAACGAGGGGCAAAATCCCCCGATTGAGCAGCGTGATGAGCCTGTGCACCGTTTCCAACCGGATCCCCGCCTGGCCCCTTGCCAAGTCTTTTACCCGAAGCGCCATCATCGCCCGCACGATTTCCTCATCGAGCCAATCACCCACCCCGACCGCGTGGCTCATGAGGATGTTGCGCTGCAGCAGCCTGGCATCCTTGGCAGGGATCATGACATCACTGAGGGCCCCAAAGCCGGTCGTGACGCCGTAAATGACCCGGCCTTCCTTGAGCCATCTTTCCACGAGTGATCGGGACCTGCGGATGCCTTCCTCCGCTTCCTCGGCAAGGCGAACTCTGGCTCCCCCCCTGGCAACTGCCACGAGGTCCCGCACGGTCATCCCCTCAACGCCGAGTATGATTTCCTCCATATGCTCCTCATCTGCCGCTGTCAGATGGTGCCGTCCGGTCGGCGGCAACCCTCCAGTCGAGAGCCCCACTACCCCAGGCCCTGAATGCCCTCCTCTCTCCCACAGATCTCGGCAAATCCTACGTCAAGATGGACAGGCCGTCACCATCTAAGTACCGCTCCCCATAAATAGGAGTCCAGCCGTCGCCCCCGCGGGTTTTAGGCGGAGGTCCAAGGAACTCTCAGAACCTGGGTTCCCGCCAGAAGCATGCGGGAATGACGCCGCGGGGATTATGGTCACTTTGTACTGTGGACGGGTACAAACAACCGCGACGGCGCCTCTGGCGAGAAATGGCGGGCCAAGATGCTCAGATGCGAGGTTTGAATGGAGTGGGAAGCGGCAGATTTGGGGAGCAGGCCCGACAACCGGCCCGCAAAAGGCGTCCCCCGCCCCACCTGATCGGGCGGGAGCGGGGGATCGGTTATGGTTCAGTGACCCTCAAGGGAGAGCGCATCGGCGCAGCAACCTTTTACTTGGTGTTCTTCAGTTTCACATCGTCGATCAAGCCGCTCCCGCGTACGGAGAAGGCATTCACCTTGAGGATGGTTACGCCGGGCTGGGCTTTGGTCAGATCGGCCTGGAGGTCCCGCACGAAGGTATGCCATTCGCCATTCTTTGCATCCGTCCCGAGGCTCAGCCGTACTTGAGTTGAGCTTCCCAGATAGTCCTTGGGGACTGCTTCATACTGGAAGTACCGGTATCCCTTGGTCGTTTCGACTTCGACGTAGACCTGGAAAGTCTCCCTGTACTTCATGCTCCACTCGATCACGAACTGGCTCTGATTGCTCCAGTCGGTATAAGTGTTCGAGCGCAAGCGGTAACCATTGTACAGCTTGTTGCCGGCCACCTGAATCACGTGGCTGTTGCGACCCTCATCGAAAACATTGGTGATCGTGGCGCCGGCGGGAGCAGCATCAAACACATCCCAGCCGTCGATGGTGCCGTCCTCGGCATCGCTGTAGACCGTTGCCGGCATCCACTCAGGGTTGGTCGTGATCACGATGGCGTCGATTTTAGCGCCGTCTTCCATCTGCTTGATGATCAAGCTGTGCGCCCCCTCGGTAAGGGCAAAGGAGGAGGATTCTAAACCGTTCCGGTCCGCCACCTGATCCCACACCCAGGTGGTTTTGCCGGCGAGAGCGGTATTCCAGGCAATGCTCGGGGCGGAATCCAGCGACACGAAGAAGGAGTTATCAGCTGTGGAGGTAGCCAGCACCCGCGCCCACACTCGATAGTTGCCCGCAGCCGGCACGGTGAAACTGTAGGATGCCTGCCCACCTGCCGCCAAGGGGTCGGTAATGCTGCCCTTGCCGTTGGGAACGTAGACATATTTGCTGCCACTGGCTGTGGTGTCGCTTGCGCTAACCATGGGGGCGGTGAGTTCACCTGCTTCAGCTTCAATCCTGACTGTCACGTGCGCGGTGATGGTGAGGGTGAAGGTGGCCACGTTGGAATCCGTCTTGCCGTCGTTGGCCTTGAAGCTGAAGGTGTCCGTGCCGGTACTGCCAGCGTTGGGGGTGTAGGTGAAGGAGCCGGTACTGCCGTTGAGGGTAACCACTCCCAGACTGGCGGTGCTGACCACGCTGTAGGTGAGCGGATCAGCATTGGCGTCGGTCGCATTGAGCTTTCCGGTGGCGGGGGTGTCCTGCACGGTGCTCAGTGACCCGTTGGTGGCAACAGGGGCCTGATTGACGGGGGTGATCGTGACGGCCACCGCGGCACTGCTGGTCAGGTTGCCCGGGTCACGCACCTGGAAGGTGAAACTGTCATCACCCACCGCGTTGGGGTTGGGGGTGTAGGTGAAGGAGCCAGTGGCGGCATTGGTGATGACGGCCATACCTTTGGCAGGTAGAGCGGCCAGCGTGTAGGTCAGGGTGTCGCCATCCTCATCCGTGGCCACCAGCACCCCGCCGCCGGGGCTTTCCTGGGGTGTGGAAAAGGTCCCCTTCTGAGCAACCGGAGCATGGTTCACATGCGTCAGGGGCTCGATTTGGACCGCAACCGTGGCGGTACTGATCAACCCGCCCGCGTCGGCGACCTGGAAGGTGAACGTGTCGCCGCCCCGCGCACCGGCACTTGGCGTGAAGCTGTAGGCGCCGGAAGTCGGGTTGGTGATCGTCACCGTGCCTTGGGCGCCTTGGGTGACTACGCTGTAGGTCAACGCATCGTTGTCCGGGTCCGTGGCAATCAGGGTTCCCTTCGCCACCGAGCCCTCACGGGCTGAGAGGGTACCGTCCTCAGCAACCGGAGGGTGATTCAAGGCAATAATCGTCACGGTGATGCCGGCAGTGCTGGTGAGGCCACCAGCGTCAGCAGCCTGGAAGGTGAAAGTGTCACTGCCCTTTGCACCGGCATTCGGCGTGTACGTAAAGGCACCGCTAACCGCATTGGTTATGGCCACCGTACCCAGAGCGCCCTGGGTCACCACGCTGAAGGTCAATGAATCCCCATCAGGGTCCGTGGCGGCGAGGGTACCAGCGGCGGCCGTGTCCTGATTGGTTGAAACCGTGCCGCTTTGGGCTACCGGGGCCCTGTTGGCTGCCGGGGCCTGATAGACCACTTCCTCGGAAAAGTCACTCTCATTGCCATAGTTGTCATAAGCGGTGGCGGCAAAGTAGTAGGTTAATCCTTCCTGCAGCTCCGAGATGGTATAGGTGGTGACTTTGCCCGCATCGTAGCTGAGTACATAGTTTCTTGTGGAAGTACCGTAATAGACCTTGTAACCAGCGAGGTCCGCCTCACTGTTGGGGTCCCACGCCAGAGTCACCGGTACTGCGGCCCGAGCATTGGGTACGACCACAAGGAACAAGCCGAGGATGAGGGTGAGGAAGGAAAGGCCCCAGAAGACCTGATGGTGTTTTTGCCGCCGGATTGATGGGAAATGCCTGAACATCTTTAGACCTCCTTGTCTGTGTCCCTGTCCGCGCGGGATACAGCACCAAGGAGGCGCCGTCTCCGCCCGGCAACCCTGCTACCCTGTCTCAGTGATCTGAGATTTAGGCCAGTGGCTTTGCGTCCCACCCTTTCGAGTGGTTTGCCTTTTTCGAGCT
>CAZDKX010000285.1:0-6467 GCA_964505935.1 uncultured Syntrophobacteraceae bacterium | reverse complement strand
TCAAGGGCAACCTTCCTGCGCTTTCCCGAGCCAATCTCCCCAGCACCGAGGTGCGAGACCCGCTCCCGGATTTTGACGACTCCGCAGACCTGCGCGATTATCTTGATATGGTGCTTCGGCACAAATGGGCCGTCCTCTCCTTTCTCTGCGGCGTGTTCATCCTGATGCTCATCATCAGCCTCACCATGACGCCGGTTTTCAGGGCCACCGGGCGGCTTGAACTAAGTCTGCAAATGCCCAAAGTCACCAAGTTTGAAGATTTGACCGGCACCGGGATGGGCCCACAACTCCGCGAATACATCCAGACCAATGTGAAGTTGCTTCAGAGCCGATCTTTGGCCCACCGTGTGATCGAGAGACTGCACTTGGCTGAGAATCCGGTTTTCAACACGGCGTTGGCCAGCCAGAATCAACGCTCGGAAGGTTTCTTTGGTTGGCTACAGACTATCGTCGGGGACAGTCTGAGCCAAGTGCGTACGGCTGCCATGGCGCTCTTTCAGCCAAAGAAGCAAGCGGAAGCCGAAGCCGATCCCACCCTGACCAAGCTTCACCTCGATCAACGCATCGAAGACTCTTATATCAAAAATTTAGATATACAACCGGAGCGGGATACCACCATCATTTCACTTTACTTCAGCGGTATCGACCCCGGTCTCACCCGCGATATCGTGAATACGCATGTCCAGGAATACATCTCTTGGCAGATGGACAAAAAGATAGACGCGGCCGGGTCTGCCCGCGTACAGTTGGAAAAGCAGTTGGAAGTAGCCCGTATCAACTTGGAAAAGGCAGAAAAGAGTCTCAGCGAGTTTGCGCAGAAGGCCGGGATTGTCTCGCTCAGTTCCAACTTGAATCTGATCTATCGCCAGCTCGAGGAAATGAACAAAGCCCTGGCGGAAGCCCAAGCGGAGCGCATTGCCAAAGAATCCCTTTATCAGCAAGCAAGCGGCGAAAACATCAGCTCTCAATCCATGGTTATGGGAAGTACTCTCGTTCAGAATCTGCGCCACGAATTAGCGAAAGTGGAGGCCGAATACCAGGAGAACTATTCGACTTTTAAAGAGGACTACCCGAAGCTGAAAAACATCAAAGCACGGCAGCAGGACCTGGAACGGCGCATTGCTGCAGAAGAGAACCGCATTTTGGGGACTATCAAAAGCGATTTCCTCAGTGCCCAGGCGAAAGAGGCTTCTCTGATGGCCAAGGCTGAGGAAATGAAGAAACAGGCGCTGGATTTGAACAACCAGGCCACCGAATACAAGATCCTCGAACGTGAGGTGGAAACCAGCAAGTTCATACACCAGAGTCTCATGGAAAGATCCAAAGAGATAGACGCCAAGGTAGGCACTGATCTCGGTAACATTCAAGTAGTTGATTATGCAGCTCTTCCGCTGAAGCCCTACAAACCCAATATAAAGGTCAATCTCCTCTTGGCCCTTGTGGTGGGCCTCATGGGGGGTGTGAGTCTGGCCTTCTTCCTGGAATACCTCGACAACACCGTGAAAAGCGTCGATGAGATTTCAGAGCGATTTTGCATTCCGGTGGTGGGAGTGTTGCCTCTGGCTACCATCGAGGAAGCGAAAGACCTTGATACTCTCGTTCTCAGCAAGCCACGTGCGGCTTTTTCCGAAGCCATTCGGACCACTAGGGTGTCGATTCAGCTGTCAAGCGCGGTCGACAAGCCTCCCAAAATGATTCTCGTCACCAGCACCAGCCCCTCAGAGGGCAAGAGTACCATTGCCACAAACCTGGCGCTGGCTTTTGTGTCTTCCGACGAGAAGGTCCTGCTCATTGATGCAGACCTCAGAAGACCCAGGCTGCACCGCATTTTCAATAGCAACGGGCAATACGACAATCGCCACAAACGAAAGGGGCTTAGCCAGTTGCTGTCAGGCATCTGCAAAATGGGTCAGGCAATCCAGGAAACCGACTTTCCCAGCCTTCACTTCATGCCTGCCGGTCCGATGCCGCCTAACCCAGCTGAGCTACTGGCCTCTAATCAGATGAGAAACCTGCTTGGCGAGCTCGATAAGCTCTATGACCGAATCATCATTGATTCTCCTCCGGCTTCCGGCTTTGCCGATGTGCTCGTGCTCGGAAATGTTGTGGACGGAGTAGTCCTGGTCAGCAACCTGGGACAAACACATCGGGAGGCATTGCGCATTTTCCGCCGAAGCCTCGTCAATGTTGGAGGACATCTCCTCGGCGCCATCATTAACAAGCTTGATCTGGGAGCCCATTATGGCGGGTACTATTATCGCTATTATCATTATTACCATTCTTATTATCATCCCAACTATCGGGCTGGAACGGAGGGTACGCCCGAGATAACCACGGAAGCGCTGGACCCGAAGCAAAAGGAAAAGCGCTCGCCTTCTTAGAATGTGATTTTATAGTGTGGGCTTTGCAGGTGATCCCTTGTCTCGAACCGCTATCCAAACCATCCTGAGCTTCCTCCTGATCTCGCTGACAGGGGCCTTCTGGTGGTTTGCGCTCGGCACTAATCGTCTCGCAGCAAGGGATCTGAACTTTCTCAAGGACCACTTTTGGCTGGTGCAGCCATTCGGCGACAGCTGGCTGCTGAGGGGAAATGTCGCCTATTTTGTGGATCTTGATCCTCGGGCTGCAGCAGCCGACTACTGTCAGGCTATCATGAGACAACCTCTGGAGATCGATGCCTGGCTGAACCTTGCCAAAGCGGAACTGGCGGAAGGCAAGCCCCAGGAGGCACGGTATATACTGGCAACACTCTCCCCTGCCATCTCTCATGTCAGCACCTGGAAATGGCAGGAACTGCTTTTGGCTCGCGACCTTCGAGAAGAGATGTTTTTTTCATCGGCATTCAACTTCATCCTGGCCCGTCTTCCTCGCCGCACCACTGAAGGATGTTTTCTAGCTAAAGACTTCTGGGGTGATTCACTGGGGGTGATCCCTCACGTAGCTGAGGACAATCGGGAGGTCTTCCTCGCGGAGCTGATCAAGACAAAAGATTTTGATGCTGCGCTTGCCCTCTGGAAAACCATTGAGGCTGGCCGCTTTCCTCCTGACAGGACGCTGCACCTGTATTTTTGTCAGACCCTCCTCATTGGCGGCAAATTGAGGGAAGCCAAGGACCTCTGGGCTTCCTGGCGTGACGATGGTAAGTCCACCGTCTACGACGGAGGCTTTGAGGCAAAGCCAACGGATCGAGGGTTTGGGTGGCACCTCGAGCGTGTTCCTGAGGTCGTGATCGAGCGCAGTACCGAAACCCCCTTCGAAGGGAGTTATGCGCTGCATTTACGCTTCATGGGCACCAAGAACTTGCTTTTTCGTGATGTATACCAACTTATTCCGGTTGAGCCCGGCACGGTCTATTCTTTGCGGTTTGCCCGTAAGACCCAGGGGCTTACTACCGACCAAGGGGTGTATCTCGAGGTCACCGGTTTTCGATGTGAAGGCTTGCGTGTTACAAGTGAGCCGGTACGAAAAAAGAGCCCGTGGCAGAAAGAAGAGCTGACGGTACCAGTTCCTGCAGGATGTGAGGTAGCTGTTCTGAAGGTCTGCCGGGATGAGAGCCTGATGTTTGATAATAAGATCTCCGGGGATTATTGGCTCGATGCCATAGAATTGGTTCGACGGCATGACTCTTGATTCTCTGCAAATGCTGGCTCAGCTTTTCGCCACAGAGACGAATCCCCATCAGCTCGTGCAGCGGGTGGTTGCCGAATCCCCGTTGCTGGAGGAGGCGCGACGGCTGTCCCGGGACCTGCTTGCTTTAGGAAGCGCAGACGATGCGCGAATCATGGAATGCTGCAGGCTGTCCAAAATTCCCATCGAGTTCTTCTGGGAGAGACTGCAGCTGGTCGCCCGGATCCTGAATCTGATTCCCTACGACCAGGACTATTATGAGATTCTCGGGATTGAGCGCCGTGCCAGTCAGCATGAAATCAAACAGGCTTTTCGGCGCTTGAGTTTTGCCTGCCACCCCGATACCAATCCCCATGACCCTCAAGCCGCCGAACGCTTCAACACGCTTCAGCACGCCTACCAGGTCCTGAGCCATGACCTGTTGCGAAAACGTTACAACCACAATCTGAGCGAGCACTTATGGGAAGATGAAGCCGCTGCGGGAGGCAGACTTACCGGCTCAGCCTGGTGGGGAAAATGGCGCAAAACCTGGCCCTTGTGCCTGCTCATCCTGCTGTTGGTCGCTACGACCTTCGTGGTGGACTATTCGCAATGGCAAACGGAACGCTACTATGCAGCTCGGAAGACCCTTCCGCTGAACGTCGAGCCGGACAACGGCCTAATTTCTTCCAAAGCTCCCGCCAGGAAGGCAGACGAAGCTTCGCCGCGCGCGCCTTCCGTGCCGGAAGCCCCTGTGCCCAAACCAGCCCCCCGGCCGCCGTCGGCCCGAGAACCCGCTGAAGCCCTGTCCAGCAAATCCATTTTAGTCTTTGCGAACGAGCAGGAATCGCCCGGCGGGCAGGAGGAAAAACCAGGCAAGGCAGCTTTCCCGAGCCGGACCGATTCCTCCCTCCATACCGGCAGGACTCCAGATGAACCTCGAGGAACCGGCTCGGCGATGGCGGCCATTGAACCTCCGAAGCCGGTGGAAGCAGCTCCCCCTGCAACTGAAAGCGCAGGGCGCCAAATCACTCCCCCTCATCCCCCTGTCGGCAGTTCACAGAAGGAGAGTGCTCCGGAGGCAATAACAGTCCCGCCGCCAGTTGCAGCCACTGCCAAAGCTGCTCCTCAGAAGCTTCCTCCCCCTCCTTTCCGTTCTGAAACGGAACCTCAAACGGCAAAAGTCCAGGAGAACCTTCAGCAAGCTGCCCCAGGCAAAGCAGGGACAGCCACTGCCGCTGCTGCCGCACTGCGTGAGCCTTCCCCGGAAAGCCCCGCGCGTAGTGCTTCCCCGGGACCCTTTACGCGGATGGAGAATCTCGACCAGGAAATTCGCACGTTCCTCTCCCGCTATACCAGCACCTACGAAGCGCGGGACATGAGTGCCTTCATGCGCCTTTTCGAAGCCAACGCCGTCGAGAACGGGAGGCCCATCCAGGAGCTGGTTCCAGTGTACCAGGCCAATTTCAGGCGGGCGGAAAAACTGCGTTATCGGATTAATGTGGGACGGTGGGAAATTGGGGAGGGTGAAGTGATGGTGGATGGAAGCTTCAGCCTGGCCGTTCAGTTTGAGCAGGAAGCTCCGGTTGAATCAAAGGGATCGATTCAACTTACCCTGGTCCGGCGAGCTGGGGATTTTGGGGTGAAGCGGCTCAACTACGTTTTCAAGGAATCTCGGAAAACGGCACCGTAGCTCCTATTTTGAGAAGGCCTGCCTGCCCCGCAGGGCTGGTGCGGGCCGACAGGCAATTTCGTTGAATTAGGCGATCTGATTCCTACCTTGCAGAGCTGACCACATTAACCACACCTGACACCGTGGCTACCACAAGTCCCCCTTTTTCAAAGGGGGATATAGGGGGATTTGAGATCAAAATCAGTATCTTAAAAAAATCCCCCCCGACCCCCCTTTAGAAAATGGGGGAGCAGAAAGGGCTGCGGGAAGGGGGCAACTCGGATGCAGCGTGGATGACTCCCATCAGCTGGTTCACGACCTTTTCCTCAGCAAATTCATTCAAGTAATGGCGGCGGCCGTTCTCTCCCAGCTGCTCCAGCAGGTCCGGACGGCTCAGGAGACAGCCGATTCGTTCGGCAAGCACTTCCGCATTTTCCGGCCGGCAGCCGAGACCACAATTGAGGCGCTCGACCAGAGCACGCGGGGCACCTTCACTGGCAACGATCATGGGTCGGCCGGAAGCCATATAAGCGAGCATGCGGGACGGGACGGAAACCGCCCCGGAAGTCGATTTACGCAGGTGAACGACCAGCACGTCGGCAACGGCAAGCAGTCCGGGCATGTTGGTTGGCTGGATGTATCCAAGAAAGAGGACGTTTGTCAGCCCCAACTCCTCCTTGATCTTTACCATTTTGTCATACTCGGGCCCAGTGCCGGCGAACACAAACCGAATATGGGGCTGGTCCCTGAGGAGCTGCGCTGCCTGCAGAATGACTTCGACACCGTGAGTGGAGCCCAGGTTGCCCGCATACATCACCACCCGGCTGTCTTCCGCCAGGCCCAGGTGCTGCCGCATGCCGGGGTCGGGCTGCCGAGGATAGTACAGCGCATCGTCGGCCCAGTTGGGGACGACCGTGATCTTCTCCCGCGGGGCACCCTGCTTCACCACCACCTCGGCAAACTCCGGAGCAATGACCGTGATGCATGAGGCTCGGGCATACGCCCAGCGCGCCCACCGGGACATGAACCGATACAGGCGGCCGGCCTGCAGAGCGCCCGCTGCCAGCCCTGCCTCGGGCCAGATGTCCTGGACGTCATAAACAAAGGGGACCTGCTGGCGCCTGGCAACAAACCAGGCCAGCAGGGAAATGGTCAAAGGCGGGTGATATACATACAGTACATCCAGTGG
>CAZDKX010000284.1:0-6468 GCA_964505935.1 uncultured Syntrophobacteraceae bacterium | reverse complement strand
CCATGACAAAAAGCACGTTCTGAATATGCTCCTTGTGGAAAAGCTCCTTGTGATGGATGAGGTTTTCGTCAAAATCCGCTCCCGACCAGATGGGCTGGAGCGTGACGAATCCCTGCGAGCGGTTGAAAGTACTCAGGAGGACCGAATGCGGAGCGTGCCTTTCTCCCAGATCGGTCATGATCCGGATCTCGCGCGGCAGGACCAGTCGGGCGTATTCTCTGGCCAGAAATTCGTGAAGTTGGGGATGGGTCCAGACAACACAGCCCAGATCCTCCTGGAGCAGGCGAGCCCACGCTTCAACGGAAGAGATCGTGCCGTCTTCCTCACGATTGGGCACCTTTCCCAGGAATTCGAATTCCTCCTTGGGAAATTCAGGGGTGGGAAAATGGTTGATGAGCACGACGGCGGAACTTCGAGCAACCGTCCCGATACAGCTCTCAAGGAGTGCCGCGGCCATTCCGGATTCCGGGTCCTGGTTGAAGAGGTAAGGCCCAAACCACTCCACTGCTTTGGCTCCCCGCCAATGCCAGAAGGTCCCGCCGCCGATCACCCCCGCAGGGCTGACCGCTACCGCCGCCTGGTATTCTCCGCCACGCACCATGTCCACGAGCTTGCCGGGGGTGTGGAACACCGGGGGTGTGATTTGGTCTCGATAGGTCGCGTGCACGAGTTTCGCAAAGAGCTTCAACTCTCCGGCATCGGGCGATCGCACGGCGAATTGGGTGAGGGCCGGAACCGGGGGCATCGGCACCTCCTCCAACAACGGATACGCCTTTTCCTTGACGAGGGTGAGCCTCAGCCGGTTGCCCTCTTCCGGCTCCATCTGGAAACGGTCCACCGACCGGGAAGCCAGCAGCAAGCCCATCTGGTCGAGGTCGGCCTCTTCGGTCAGGGACATGGTTGCCGTGATATTGAACATTCTCATATCGAGATCCGCTGCGGGGAAAAGGAAATCCAGCCGGACATAGTAGCCTCCGTCCGAGGAGCGAATCTGGATGGCGCCGGTCGCCGGCGGAATCACCCGGCAAAGATAGCTGAAGACTTCTTCCGCCGCCAAGGTGAGGGCCAGGGCTTCGGTCCTGCCCAAACCCAGGGCGAGCGCCGCCTTTTCGGAGAACGAGGCTACCAGGGGAATGAAAGCATCACGGCCCCTTACCTGCAACTGAGCCTGGTCGTTTGTTGGGACTTGTCTCAACTTATGCTCCTGCGTCTGTGGTACGGTCGTAGTGGAGGGAGAGCCGGTTGCTCATTTGAGGTTCTTGAATAACAGGTCTGCTGAAGGGGGACAAGAGCGTTTTCCTGGAGATTCTCCATCAACGTCGCTCTGACGTCAAAGCTGGGTTGTCTCATGACACATAACTGTCTCGTGGCGCAACATGAGGCATATCGCATCGCTGATAATCCGCTGTCGGGATGTCCTGAACCGCCCTTGGCCGGCGGGTCTTTCCGGCAACTGCAGGCGTCCCTCGGAATGACTCAAGATTGTATCAGGTTGCGCAACAGGCGGAGGAGAAAATCAGGTCATGCAGGTCCAATCGATGGATGTATTTGGCAGAGCTGCCGGCGATGCGCATGCCTCCGTACCTGGCATGACTCTTGGAATAAGTGCCATTGGGATCGGGAAGGTTATGCTGCAGATTTGGATGGGGTAGGCGGAAGGCGTTTTAGCGCTTTGCGATGGGTGATAAGCGCCCCACGCATTGAGGTTGACAAACCACCGGGTCGGCCGGTCCGGTGCAGGGACAGGATGAAGGAGAGCATGGTGGCGAAGCCGGAAGAAATCTATCAGTGTCAGACGGTCAACTGTGGCTTCCTGTACGACCCGGACCGGGGAGACAGAAAGGGAAAGATTCCCAAGGGGGTCAAGTTCGAGGATCTGCCGGAGGACTGGAAGTGCCCGGTATGCGGGGCTGGTAAGAAGATGTTCCGACCGCTCCGGGGGCCCGGTTCCGCGGCCGAGTGAAATCAGGTGAGAAGAGCCATGAGCAGTCATGATGTGACGGTTTTCAGTCCTTATGCGTTCGAAGTGGGGGAGAAGATCACCATTGACAGCGGGCCGCGTCGTGGCGATTGGGAGGTGATTGCCATAAGCGAGCGCAAGGTCAAGCTGCGCTGTCCGGTCAGTCAGCGGGAAGTGGAATGGGATCGCTTCTGCTATCTGGTGGAAAAGCGCAAGGGCGTTTCGTGGCCCTCTCCGGACTGAGGGAGCGGGGCCAGTAGCCGGCGTTTGGTAGTCGGTGGGAATAGTGCTGTCGAAACTGAGGAAAGCAATGAGGAGAACCACATGCAACTTCCGGAATACATAACCGTGGATGAGGTCAGGAGGGTGTGTCAAGCCCTTAAGATCAGGGACTGGACGGCGCTGAGCGAGGCCAGAGTCCTGCCTGAAGAAGCCGCCGTCATCCTGGCCGAGGTCAATCAGGAGGGCATGCCGATTACCCTGGAGCGCTTCGTGGCGGGCCTCGAGGTGGAGCTGGAACACGGCATTCGTTTCAAGGACGCGAACGTTACCAACAACCATCCGATCCTGACGGGTAAGATCGTCCTGGCCCACTTCAAGGAGATGCTGGACTATTATGAGCGGCTCGAGGTAGCCGAATTGGAGGGCGATCTGCTGAAGGCAATGGTTGCCGGCAATGCTCAAAAGGTAGCCGCCTATTACAAGAGGCTGGTGGCGGCCAGGCTGGCGTTGAGCCAGGCGGAAGCGGCAGAGCTGAAGTAACTGCCTTAGAAAAGTTGCGGGTTGCGGGTTGCGGGTTGCGAGTTGCGGGTTGCGAGTTGCGGGTTGCGGGTTGCGGGTTAGCCGGTCAACCGCGGTCCTTTTCATGCGTCTTCGGGTGTCCCCGAGGGTCATGAGCAACTGCCCTCATCGAGAAATCTGCATTTCCGCAGGAGCGGCTTTCCCGCCACGAGTGACGCTGCGATAGAGAATGGGAAGGCGTTCTCAGCGTGCCGGGAAGGAGGCTTGCCCGGTTGCTGGCCGCGCGTTTGCTCGTTCCCAAGCTCCAGCTTGGGAACGAAAAGCTTCAGCTTGACAACCAGCTCACCAGCTCAAATTGGCTGTTAGCGGGTCAGGTTGCCGATTTGCTCATTCACCGGCTCACCAATTTTCACATCAACAGCCTCAGTACCACTCCCCATAAACAGGTGTCCAGTCGTCACCCGCCGCAGGCTTCAGGCGGGGCTCCATGGGACTCTCAGAACCTGGATTCCCGCCGGAAACCTGCGGGAATGATGTTTCGTGATCATGGTCACTGTATATACTGTGGCGCGGTACTTCGCCCACTCGGCTAGTCCATACACTCGGCGAGGAAACCCTGGCGGTTCAGCTTGCGCAGTTTTTCCAGCGCTTTCTTCTCAATCTGGCGGATGCGCTCTTTCGACACCTTGAAGGTCTGGCCAATGCTTTCCAGCGTCTCGGCTGCCTGCCCTTCCAGCCCGAAGCGGAGCCGGATGACCTCCTCCTCCCGCGGTTGCAGGGTGGCGAGCAATTGGCGGATGGCTTCCGCCAATTCACCATGGGAGCATTGGCTCACCGGCGAGGGGGTGTGCTGGTCCTCGAGGAAATCGCCCAAGCGATGCCCATCGTCCCCGATGGGGGTCTCGAGGGAAATCGGTTGCAGCGAGAGTCTCAGCACTTGTTGGATCTTGTCGACGCTCAACCTGGCTCTGGTTGCGATCTCCTGCGGGGTGGGCTCGCGCCCGAGCTCTTTGAGAAGCTCATAAAAGACTTTGTAAAAGCGGTTTTTCAGTTCCACAAAATGGACGGGCAGGCGAATGGTCCGCGTCTTGACATAAATGGCCCGCAGGATGCTCTGTCTGATCCAATGGGTTGCATAGGTGCTGAAGCGCGTTCCCCTGGTATGGTCGAAGCGTCCTACGGCGGTCAGCAGCCCCATATTGCCTTCCTGAATCAGGTCATCAAAACTCATCCCGCGTCCCCGGTACCGCTTGGCGATGCTGACGACCAACCGCAGATTGGCCTTTACCATCTCCTGCCGGGCGGCGTCCATGGCCAGCATGACGGCTTCGGTCCTGGTTAGCATCTCCTGATACAGGCGGTGGTCGGGATGGGCTTGGGTCAGGCGTCTGAGCGTAAGCCAGACCAGCCTGACAGCCTTATCCCTCACACCCGGAAAGGTCTGTTCGCGGCTCAGCAGTCTGCGCACCTTGTCATGCAGCTTCTGGATCGAGGCATCCTGCAGGGCGCGCTTTGCGACCAATGCCGCCACGCGATACTGCCCTTGCCGCAGCGTCTGGGCGAGCTCCTGCTCGCGCTCTTTGGTGAGGAGCGGATAATTGGAGACTTCTCTGAGATAGAAGGCCACGGAGGGCCTTTCAGAAGCATCCGAGACCGGCTGGTCGAAGGCCTGCCGTCCATCCTCCCGGCCATTCGGCTCTTCTGATACCCGTGTTGCGGTTCTTGCTGCGAGTTGTTCATGGGCACCGGGCACGTGGGTGAATTCGGCCCCGAAGACCTCCTCCAATCTGCTTTCGTTGAGCAGTCTGGAGAGGTCTTGCTCGACCCGGCGGAGTTGAACAGCGTCGCGGGCGATGGCCACATCTGATGAAGAGACTTTCATCCTAATCCTCCTTTGGAGACTTGTCCTGAGCCAACGGCAGTGAGGGTAGGCGACGAACATTAAGGATGGATTAGTGACAGATTAGAAATTTCTCATTCATGCGGTTAATCACTCTGGTTGCGACCTTATTCCGGATCTGGGTTTGGTTTCTGCTTGCTGTTTGGGAAAAAGAGCGCTAGTAATCAAAGGAAATCACAGGGGAAGACTCCCGATCTCAGAGGCAGAGGCGTGAGGATGAATCATCTGGACCTGGAAAGCCTGCTGGCTGACAAGAAGAACCTGGAACAAATCCTCGACAACCTGATGGAAGGGATTATCGCTCACGACAAAAACAGGCGCATCCTTTTCTTCAACCGGGCGGCCGAGACCATCACCGGGTTCAGGAAAGATGAGGTGGTCGGTCGGGACTGTCACGAGGTGCTGGGCGGACCTTTCTGCGGTAACCGCTGCTCGTTCTGCGGGGACACGCCCGATACCCTTATCCACACGAGCTATCCGCTGAATATCCTCACCAGGAGCGGCGAATCCCGGCGACTGGAGATGTCCGTTACCGGAATGACCGACGAGAAGGGGTGCTTCGTCGGGGTGCTCGCGGCCTTTCGTGATCTGACCGATCTGATCGGCCTGAAAACCCGTCTGGGCGAGCTCACCAGCTTTGCCGGCATCATCGGTCGCGATCAGAAAATGCTCAGCATCTTCGAACAGATCCGGGACCTGGCAACCAACGATTTCCCCGTGCACATCCATGGCGAAACGGGGACCGGCAAGGAGCTTGTGGCAGCCGCCATCCATCAGGAAAGCTACCGCAGCGGCGGCCCTTTTGTTCCCGTCAATTGTGGGGCGCTCCCTGAAGGTTTGCTCGAAAGCGAACTGTTCGGCCATGTAAAAGGCGCTTTTTCGGGGGCGATTCGGGACAAGAAGGGGCGCTTCGAACTTGCCCACGGCGGCACGATCTTTCTCGACGAAGTGTCGGAGCTTCCTCGACCCATGCAGGTGAAGCTGCTCAGAGTGCTCCAGGAAGGCACCTTCGAGCGGGTGGGCGGAGAGCGCACCATCAAGGTGGATTTGCGCGTCATCAGTGCCTCCAACCGTGAGCTCAAACGCGAAATGGAAAAACAGCACTTCCGGGAAGACCTTTATTACCGCCTGAATGTTGTTCCCCTGCGATTGCCGCCCTTGCGTGAGCGGAAGAATGACATTCCTCTTCTGGCGGCTCATTTTCTGGATGAGGCCGCAGGGCGGGGCCAGAAATCACGGGGACTCTCCAAAGAAGCCCTTGCCGCTCTGATGGACTACACCTGGCCCGGCAATGTCAGAGAGCTCCGCAATGCGATTCACTTCTCTCTGGTTACTTCAAAAGGGGGCATGATTTACCCCGAGAATCTTCCTCTCGAGATGCGCAAGGAAACTGGCTCGGGGATTAAACCGGGGCCAGCGAAGAAGCTCGAGGAAGCATCGGTGATCAGGGCCATCAAAGAAGCGGGCGGCAACAAGTCGAAGGCCGCCAAGCTTCTGGGTGTTGGCCGTGCCACGCTCTACCGGTTTCTTGCGGAAAGACAGACTGTTTCATAATACATTAGTGTTTCAAATTGATTCCTGAGACATCTTCGCCTGTTCTTCACCAGCCCTGAAAAGTTGCGAGTTGCGGGTTGCGGGTTGCGAGTTGCAGTTGCCGGCCAGTTGCGGCCCTTTTCATGAGTCTTCGGGTGTCCCACCATGACATGGGCAACTGCTTCTCTCTTTCGAGCTATACTTGTAAAGGTTGAATTGCATCGTTTCTAAAAACCTCGTTGCCTCATGGGACCATGTGGGAGCGGGGGGGGAGCCCCGGGCGGGGGGGGGAAAGCGGGGGGGAACCACCCCCCCCCCACGGTGAGGTTTTTAT
>CAZDKX010000283.1:0-6473 GCA_964505935.1 uncultured Syntrophobacteraceae bacterium | reverse complement strand
GGGGCTTGAGTGGAATGCTTTCGGACGCGGGTTCAACTCCCGCCGCCTCCACCAAAAAAAACTCTGGATTGGCAGGCCTTTGTGGAGTGGCTCCTGAATCCAGTGAGTGCCACCTGAATGCCACCCTCTATTCTGACCTTTTCATAGACCGCTACTGTAGACCCTCCCCCAAATCTTGGAGCGAGCCATCTTTCAGAAAACCCCGCAAGCACCCCCCTTCCGTCAATACCCCCTGCAAGACAACACCCCGGCATGGTCCTGGACCAAATTTGAAAACCGAATATGGGGTGCGTTACGTTGATTGTGCACGAGAAAAGGGGGATTAGCGGTTGGGCACGGGCCGGGTTCCCTGGCCCGTGCCTTTTGTGTAATGAATAGCATTGGGACTGAGCATACCGGCGGGGATTGAGGTAACAGGCAGAGTACTGATGGATGGGCAGGAGAAGAGATTTATTCTCCTACCCTTTGCGGGAAATTCTTTACCTGTCGGCTCATCCACCAATATCCCCAGGGGAAATGTTGGAATATATGTCATTCATTTTACCCTTCAGATGACCAAACTTCGACTCCATTTCAATTTGGTCCGCCTTCCAATCTGTGGGGCATTCGCGCCTCAGTCTGTCGATCCTGTTTTCAAGTTCTTCAATAAAGATGTGCAAGTCATTAACCTGGTTAGCCACTTTGGATTTATCGCCGGATGAAAGTTTGTCTATCCTCCTAACCACATCATAGGCTTTGGACTTCCATACACTGAGTTCGGCCACAACGCTGTCGCAATAGCTGCTCACGTCTTTCATACCTGTCTCCTATTTTGTTTTGTTTGGTCTTGCCGTTCCATACCCTTGATCCCTGCCTGCACAACCCTGATTAGCCAGAAGATAAGTGAGGAACAATCCCAGTCAACCGCCTCGCTAGGACTTTTTTGCCCATGTCCTAAGATACATAGCGCGGAAGCAAGAACTATTTGCACTCATCTCCCTGTAGTCCATTTCGTGGACGAGAACCAGCCCCTCCTCCTGGTCGATTTGGAAAGTGATCCGTATCTTGCCTGTCCGCATTCGCAGAAAGCCCTTCCATATAGTACAACACGGCAGAAGTAGTCATCCGGTTATGGTGGGCAGAGACCACTCTACGTCGCGCCTTGCCTGGATCGGTGATAGGGTGGGCTGTGCCCAGCAGCGAGCTCATGAGGCTATGGCCGAAGTCTTTCAACCCGGCCGCGCTGCAAATCTTTCCGGAAATGCGACCCAGGCGGCTTCTGGCCATCGCCCACGACCTCCATAATTGCCAAAGCCCCCAAACCATACTGAGCCGGTTCGCGCCAACTCATTTCATGCAGCCTCTCTCGACATCCCGGCCAGTAGAAGTGTATAATATTTTTATTAACTTTACCCTTTTGGACCGACATTCTCGGCGTATCATGAGGCTGACCTGCAAGGCGAGAAGACTGTGGACCGTCGCGCTCACGAATCGATGCAGTTGATGCGGAAAAAGCAGCACGGATGTTTCTTGCCGGGGCACTAAGCAGAAATCATGGAATGAGGAGGGCGAAATGCCTGACGAAAAGCTCATCCCAGAAATCGACAATAGCGAGGATGAGGTTCAGCGCATCAAATCGATGATGAGCGGCAAAGGGCTGGCTGAGGCCGATCGACCGGGCGGAACGGAACGTTGGGCTCCTGCCTATGGCGATTTGACCGCTCTCAACTCCTCCCGGTTGATCCTCGATTCCCTGGGGAGTTCTTTGCTCTCCGATATCGTCGGAAATTTCGTGGACCTGTTGGATACCTCCTGCGCGGTGTCCGAGAAAAACGGCGACTATGCGCTGCGCGTGCTCTCTTCCGACTGGTGTCGATTTCTGGACCAGGCCTCGAGGCGTCGCTGCGGAACACCGGATAACCGGGAAGCCCTGGCGTCCGGGAAATGGCACTGCCACGAGTCTTGCTGGAAGGAGGCTGCCCGCCGCGCGATCGAAACGAACAAACCCGTGGATGCGGCGTGCCGAGGGGGCATGCGGCTCTTTTCGGCCCCGATTTGCGCCGGGAAAGAGCCTGTCGGCAGCATCACCATCAGCTATGGCGATCCGCCTGACGATCCGGCAAAACGGAGCGAATTGGCGGAGGCCTTTGGCGTGAGTGTCGATGAGCTTTGCCGTCAGGCGGAAAGCCATGAGGCGCGCCCTCCTTTTGTCGTCGATTGGGCAAGGAAGCAGCTCCTCCATCTCGCGCGACTCATGGGCGAAATCGTGGAACGAAAGCAGGCGGAGCGAGCGCTGCGTCGGAACGAGGAGAAGTTCCGAGCCTTGTTCGACTATGCCAAGGATGCGGTTTTCATTCACGACCTGGAAGGCCGCCTCCTGGAGGCCAACCAGGAAGCCTGTGAGCGCCTGGGGTACGGTCATGACGAGCTTCTGCAAATGGGTCCTCACGACCTTGACGTTTCCGGGGAGGCCGTCTATCGGGAACGGATGGACGCACTGCGCAGACGGGGTCATCTGCTCTTCGAGACGGACAACCGACGGCGGGATGGAACTCTGCTCCCGGTGGAGGTATCCCTGCAGTTGTTTGAGTTGGCCGGGACGCAAATGTGTCTGGCCGTCTGCCGCGACATTACCGAGCGAAAACGGATGGAGGAGGCGCTGCGGGAGAGTGAACAGAGGTTCCGCTCCATTCTGGAGCGGACCACGGACTGGGTTTGGGAAAGGGACCTGAACGGGGTGCATACGTTTTCCAATCCAGCCGTCACCGCCATCCTGGGTTATCGGCCTGAAGACTTCATCGGGCTGAGCGCCGCTTCCCTGCTGCATGAGGAAGATCGGGCAGAGGTCAGGGCGAGACTCCCGCAACTGCTTGCAGAGAAACAGGGCTGGCGGGGATGGGTGTTGCGCTGGCGGCACCAGGATGGAAGCTATCGCTTTCTCGAAAGCAACGCGGACCCCATTCTCGATGCAACCGGAAAGCTTCAGGGATATCGAGGGATTGACCGTGACATCACCGACCGCAAGCGGGCCGAGGAAGCGCTGGAAAAGCGCATCGTGGCCTTGACCCAACCGTTGGACGACGTCGAAAACATTGCCTTTGAGGACTTGTTCAACTTGTCCGACCTGCAGTGCCTCCAGGATCTGTTCGCGAAGGTCTGGGGTGTTGCGGCCCTCATCACCCGCCCGGACGGCACTCCCATCACGAAACCGAGCAACTTCACGTATTTCTGTTCCGAGTTCATCCGCGGGAACGAGAAAGGATTCAAAAACTGTCAAAAGTCCGATGCGACCCTCGGGCGGCATAATCCCTCCGGGCCGATCATTCATGAATGTTTGAGTGCAGGCTTGTGGGGTGCGGGGGCCAGCATCACCGTCGGCGGACGCCACGTTGCCAGTTGGTTGATCGGCCAGGTCCGGAACGAGGCGCAGAGCGAGGAGCAAATCCTGGCATACGCGCGCGTGATTGGCGCCGACGAGGCCGCGTTCCGCGAAGCCTTCCTCAAAGTCCCTGTCATGCCGCAGAAGACGTTCGAGCAAATCGCGCACTCCCTCTTTGCGCTGGCCAATCAGCTATCCATGTCGGCCTATCAGAACATCCAGCAGGCGCGGTTCATCACGGAGCGGAAGCGGGTGGAGGAAGCGCTGCGGCGGAGCGAAAGAAGACTGAGCGAAGCCCAGAAAATAGCTCAATTGGGCCACTGGAGATGGGGCGTGAGGACCGGCGAGGTCGAGTGGTCGGAAGAAGTATTCAGAATATTCCGGCTTGATCCGCATTCATTTACTCCCCAGATTGATTCAATCCTGGCCCTATCTCCGTGGCCCGAGGACCACGAGCGCGGTAAGGAATTGATCCGGAAGGCAATGGCATCCCGTGAAAAGGGAACCTATGAACAGCGGTTTCTTCGGCCGGACAACAGTATCGGATACTACGTCTCGAGCTTCCAGGGCGAGTATGATGACAACGGGAATCTGGTTTCCATTGTCGGGACCGTGCAGGACATCACCGAGCGGAAACAGGCGGAAGAGGCGCTCCGCGAGAGCGAGGAAAAATTCAGAGGCATTTATGAAGAGTCGCCGATCGGGATCGAGCTCTATGACCGGGAAGGCAGGTTGTTGGATGCCAACAGGGCTTGTCTCGAGATCTTCGGCATCTCCGATGCAAAGGCGGTGAAGGGGTTTAAACTCTTCGAGGACCCCAACTTGAGTGGGGAATTCAAGGCACAACTGCAGAGAGGCGAGAATGTGCGCTATGAGATGGCCTTCGATTTTGAGAGGGTGCGCACCCTCGGGCTGTACGAGACGACGAAAAGCGGAACCATCCATCTCGACCTGTTGATCACTCCCTTGAGCGGCGTCAAGAAAGCGTCTTCCATCGGTTATCTCGTGCACGTACGAGACATCACCGAGAGGAAACAGGCGGAGGAGGAACGCCGCAAGCTCGAGGCCCAGATGCGTGACGTCCAGAAGCTCGAAAGTCTGGGCGTGCTCGCCGGAGGGATTGCTCACGACTTCAACAACCTGCTCATGGCGATTCTCGGAAGAGCCGACCTGGCGCTTCACTCGCTTTCTCGGGTCTCCCCCGCATACCACCATGTCCAGGAGATCACGCGATCTTCGGAACGGGCCGCGGATCTTTGCCGGCAGATGCTCGCCTATTCCGGAAAAGGGCGTTTCGTCGTCGGCCGCCATGACCTTTCCGAGATCGTTCGGGAGATGGGACAGCTTCTCGAGGTAACGGTTTCCAAGAACGCCATGGTGCGCTACACCCTCGCAGAAGACCTGCCCGCGGTGGAATCGGATGTAACCCAGATACGGCAGGTGATCATGAATCTGATCATCAACGCCTCCGAGGCGCTGGGGGACACGAGGGGCGTCATTACGGTTGCGACCGGCGTCATGGCGTGCGATGGGATTTATCTGGCCGAGAGCTATCTGGACGACGGCCTGCCCGAGGGCCAATACGTCACTCTCGAAGTATCGGATACCGGCTGCGGGATGGACGCCGAAACCCGAAGCAGGGTTTTTGATCCCTTTTTCACCACCAAGTTCACCGGGCGGGGACTGGGCTTGGCAGCGGTGCTTGGCATTGTGCGCGGCCATAAGGGCGCGATCAGGGTTTACAGCGAGCTGGGTAAAGGAACGACCTTCAAAATCCTGTTGCCGGCGGTGGCATGGGAGCCGGGCGAAAGAGGCGGGGCTGCGGAACCAAGCGTGTCAGTGCCTGGCGGAGGTACCGTCCTGCTGGTTGACGACGACCCTCTGGTCCTCGACGTGGCATCGGCGATGCTGGACCAGTTCGGTTTTAAGGTCCTGACTGCGGTCAATGGCCGAGAGGGGCTGGAGCTTTTCCGCGCCCATGGCGAGGAAATCACCTGTGTGGTCCTTGACCTCACGATGCCGGTGATGGGAGGGGAGGAGACGTTTCGGGAGCTGCGCCGCCTGCGGGGCGACGTCCAGGTGATCCTGTCGAGCGGCTACAATGAACAGGACGTGACGCAACGCTTTGTCGGCAAGGGACTGGCGGGATTCATCCAAAAACCATACACCACCGCAAGTCTTCGCAAGGTCCTGAGCCGCGTGCTCGGCTGACGCCGCCAATCGCTCGGAGCACACGGCAGAAAGCTCCTGGCAGAACGAGGAGGCTGCGGAAGCTCAAACCTGCGTTTGCGAAATGGATCCGGTGCCGTTCATTCCTGCCGCATGACTCGGTGACCGGCCCGGGAGAGCACGGCGATCGCCGAATCAAGGTCTGCCTCCCGAACGAGGAGGTAATCCGTATCATAGGTGGAGAGGGCAAAGAGGCTGATTTCGGCTTGGGCAAGCGGGGTGGCGAGGGCGCTGAGCACACCCGTCAGGGAGAAATCAAGCGGCCCGGCGACCTGGAACACCCGGTAGCCGCGAACGCACTGGCAGCATGGAGGGACAAAGTCTTCGGCAACGATGAGCGACAGTTCCTCTGCCGTACGGGTGACCGACCAGAACGGGGCCCTGAAGACCGCCGCGGGAAGCTCATCCGCCGGCCCGAGGCGGCAGATGGCGAGACGTTGGGGCATCACGAACAAAGCGAGGGTTTTCACCATCACCTCGAACCATGAGTAATGAAACCATTCCGAAGGATGTCGTTCCCGTCTTTCAAGCGGGCATCCCGTGAGATGAAGAATGAAACATCTCACTCTTAACGAGTATATCGGGCGTGGTACTAAACCCCCAGACTTTGCAGGAGATCTTCCGCGACAGCCAGGGCTTTGGCTCCCAGCTCCCCGGAGAGGCAGCCCTTGTGGCAGGCCAGAGCGAGCTTCTCGCGATCGATCAGGGCCGGTTTTTCTCCGGACCGCTGGATGACGTCCACCTCGAGATCCAGGTAACGGGCGCCGTAAGGATAGAGTTCGACGGGGGTGTTGATGTTGTAGTAATGGCCGATGAGCTTATGGGCTCGAGTGTAGTAGGAATGCTTGACCGTCCAGGCTCCTTCCCTGACTTCCGTCAGGCCGTA
>CAZDKX010000282.1:0-6534 GCA_964505935.1 uncultured Syntrophobacteraceae bacterium | reverse complement strand
TGGCGCCGAGTTCCTTGATCTGCTGAATGGTGCGATGGAGATGAGGGCAGGTTTCCTGATGCACCCCCAGCCAGTCGGCCCCCGCTCCGACGAAGGCTTCGAGGTACCGTTCGGGCTTCTCAATCATGAGGTGGACATCGAGCGGGAGCGCGGTAGCGTCGTTGATCGCCCGCACGACATCCGGTCCGATGGTGATGTTGGGAACGAAATGACCGTCCATCACATCCACATGGATCCAGTCAGCACCGCCGGCTTCGGCGGCTTTGACGTCGGCGGCGAGTCTGCCGAAATCGGCGGAAAGGATGGACACCGATAGTCTCTTCATCATCTCTCCAGGGACGAGGTTAGGGGTTATAAGTTATGGGTCATGGGTTATGGGTTATGGGTCATGGGTCATGGGTCATGGGTTTTGGTTCGTAGGTGCCTGAGTTGCCGCTCGTAATCACAGGAGACTTCACTTTCGTATTTTTTCCCTCGCCAGTCCACCATATTCTACGCACTGCGCCCCAGAATAAGGTGCACATTATCGCCGCGGGCCACACCCGCGCAGGCGGAAACTCAGAGAGCTGGTCTGGATACCCAGGCCTGCGCGGACATAACCGGCCAAAATTGGATATCCATTTGTGTGGCGCGGGACGGAAGGCTATTATTTTCAGCGTCCTGCTTCAGGAAGGCATTGGTCAAAGGGAGACAAAGGTCGTCACGAGGAGGTTCCACGGATGATTACAAAGGCACGGGCCATGGTACTGGCTTCTTTTGTGGCTGATTCACTGGCCCTGGGAGCCCATTGGATCTATGACACCGGAGAAATCGAAAGCCGCTTCGGCCGTATCCAGCACCTGCTGCAGCCGGCTAAGGACTCCTACCACACCACCAAAAAAGTAGGAGAGTTCACTCATTACGGGGATCAAACGCTGGTGCTGCTGGAAGCCGTTGCGGCCTCAGCCGGATTCGAACTCGAGTCTTTTTCCCGGAGTTGGCGAGCTATGTTCGACACTTACCGGGGCTATTTCGACAAGGCCACCAAGGGTACCCTCAAGAATTTTCGCGAAGGGAATTCTCCCACCGCATCCGGTTCCCTCACGACCGATCTGGCCGGAGCCGCCCGCATCGCGCCGCTGATCTACTGCTATCGGAACGACCTCGAAGCCCTTGTGACTTCCGCCAGGGCTCAGACCGCCATGACCCACAATAATCCCCTGGTCATTGCCAGTGCCGAGTTTTTTGCCAGGGTGAGCTGGAAGGTTCTACAGGGGGATCGTCCCGCTTCGGCTCTGGCCAACGTGTCTGAAGAATTCTTCGCCGATACCCCGCTGGCAGCGTGGGTGGCAGCGGGACTGCAGGCTCATGAACAAGACTCGCGCAAGGCCATCGCTGTTCTGGGCCAGGGTTGCGAGGTCCAGGGGGCCTTTCCGGCGGTTGTCCACCTGATTACCCGCTATGAGGGGGACATGCGGGAAGCTCTCATCGAAAACGTCATGGCAGGAGGCGATTCCGCTGCCCGCGGCATGGTGGTGGGAATGGTGCTGGGGGCTTACCTGGGGATCGACGGCATGCCGGTCGAGTGGCTCTCCGGATTGAAACGCTGGGAAATCATCGTTGATCTGCTCGACCGGATCGATGAAGGCAAGAGATGAAAAGCGAATATCCAATATCGAACAAGAAACCTGGGAAAAGCGAATATCCAATATCGAACAAGAAACCGCAGAATGTCGAAGGAAAGGTGAGGGGCGATTATCGAAAAGCAAACCGGGGAACAGCGAAGAGGAAAAGCCCGTAAAAGGGCGATTAGCAACGGGGTTTTGGTGCGGCTGGTTCCCAGGCTGGAGCTTGGGAACCAGCGATCATCATTGGATATTCTGCGGTTCGATATTGGATATTCGCTTTTCACCTCATACGGGTTTACGTCAAACGATCAATAATGCGCCTCGTCGACTTCACCTTCCTTTACCGGGTCTTTGAAGAGGTTGTAGACCCAGGCCTGGTAGGCAATGACCACGGGCACGCTGATCAGCGCCACGCCGAGCATGATCTTCAGAGTCAGCTGGCTTGAGGCTGAATTGTGGATGGTCATGCTGAAAGCCGGGTTGAGGCTTGAAGGCAGCAGGTTCGGATAGAGGCCCGCCACGCCAAACAGGGTTACCCCGACGATCAGGGTGCTCGACGCAAACCAGGCGCGCCACCATTGCCCCTTTTCGAGGTAGACCCGGACCATCACCAGCGCCCCCACCACGATCACGGGAATCAAGATGATGGGAACGATATACATCAAGGGATTCTGGATGTAGTTGTCATAGAGCCGTGTCGCATACCAGGTGGCCACGAGAAAGGCCACGGCGATGACCGCCAGCGCCATCCAGAGCTGCCGGGAAATGGCGACGGCCTTTTCCTGGACGCTGCCCTCCGTTTTGACCATGAGCCACAGACAGCCATGGAGCGTGAACATGGTCACGAACAGCACTCCCCCCAAGAGTCCGTATGGGTTCAAGAGCGTGAACAGGGTTCCCTGGTAGATGCCTTCGGCATCAATGGGAATGCCCTTGAAGATGTTCGCAAACGCCACCCCCAGCAGCAGTGCCGGGAGAAAACTCCCCGCCGTCAGGCACCAGTCCCAGACCTTCTTCCACATCGGGTCCTCGACCTTGTTGCGGTATTCCACCGCCACGCCGCGAAAGATGAGCGCGAACAGGATCAGCATGAGGGCCGAATAGAGCCCGCTGAACATGACCGCATAGGTGGAGGGAAAAGCCGCAAAGGTAACCCCGCCGGCGGTGATCAGCCAGACCTCATTGCCATCCCAGAAAGGTCCCATGGCCTGGTAGAAGGTTTTCTTCTCGGTTTCGGTCTTGGCCAGAAACGGCATCAGCGTACCCATGCCCAGATCGAAGCCGTCGAGCATGAAATAGACCGCCCACAATACCCCCCACAGAATGAACCAGATCGACTCAAGCATTTTGAGACCCTCCCGTTGCTGCGGCTACCGGTGCCGGTTCAGGCCCCTTCCGGGCATGGCCGACCATGAGATAAACGGCGGCGGCGCCGAGCAGGGTGTAAACCAGGATAAAAGCAACCAGTGAGGTCATGACCTGGGCGCCGCTGATGGGGGAGACCGCCGCCGCAGTCTTCATCACCCCGTAAACCACCCACGGCTGTCGTCCGACTTCGGCCAGCATCCACCCGGCTTCATTGGCGATATAGGGAAGAGGCAGGGCGAACAGCATGATTTTAAGAAACCGCGGACTGCTCTCGAGCTTATCACGCCGGAACCAGCCATAAACGGTCAGGCCCAGAAAGAGGAACCCCAGCCCCACCATGATCCGAAAGGCAATGAAAGGCACCGTGACCGGCGGCCGCTCGTCCTGAGGAAAATCCTTCATCCCTTTTACCGTGGCTTCCGAGTCATGATAGGCAAGCAGGCTCAACGCCCCCGGCATCGCTCCGAACTCCACCAGATTGCGTTCGTTCTTCTCATCGGGAACGACGAATAGATATTGCGGAGCGCTTTTCGTGGTCTCCCACAGCGATTCCATGGCTGCCAGTTTGGCAGGTTGGACGGCAGCGACCTTAGCCCCGTTGGCATGGCCCTGACCGACCGCCATGACCGCGGCAATGAGCCCAAAAACCAGTCCCAGGCGGAAGGATTTGGTGAAGAAAACCGTTTCCTGCTTGCGCAGCAGATGATACGCGCTCACCCCCATCACCACAAACCCGGCCAGGAGATAAGCACCACTCAAAGTGTGAACGATCTGATGCACCGCCGCCGACTGGGTGATGACCGCAATGAAGTCATTGAGCTCGGCCCGGCCATTGCGAATGACATAGCCAACGGGATGCTGCATCCAGGCGTTGGCGATAAGGATCCACACGGCCGAAAGGCTGGAAGCGAATGCCACCAGCCAAATCGTCACGGCATGAGCTTTGGGACTGAGCTTGTTCCATCCGAACGCCCACACCGCAATGAACGTGGATTCCAGGAAGAAGGCCACGGAAGCCTCAATGGCCAGGAGCGATCCGAAGATATCTCCCACATATTGTGAATAGCGCGACCAGTTGGTGCCGAACTGGAATTCCAGGGTGATCCCCGTGACCACCCCGATGGCGAAATTGATGAGGAAAAGCTTCCCCCAGAATTTGGCCATTCGTTTGTAATCTTCGTCCCCCGTCCTGACGTAGATCGTTTCCATGATGGCGATCAGGATCGAGAGCCCCAGAGTAAGGGGGACAAAGAGGAAGTGAAAAAACGTGGCCGCCGCAAATTGCAGCCGCGAGAGCCAGACAACGTCCATACGATTCCCCTCTGTTCTGTCTCTTGTTTTGAACGGCGGCGGTCGGTAGCCGAACATCGGCTCTTTCTTCAGGTCAGCCGGCCGACATCTGCCCCCTAATTTCCATTCGTCCGCCATAAATGGAAATGATGAAGAGAGCTCTGCAGCCCCTCGCGGAACCCCACCGACGGCCACGCGCTCCAGACCCAACAAGCCGGCTGACGATGCCGGAATTACGCTGACTACACGAGCATTCTGCTCTCTCGGAGCTGTCTCGTAAGAAAGGTCTCCCCCCTTGACCAAAAGGAGAGCAGGGGGATAAAGAAGCTTGTGTCAGCTCCCCACTTCCCCCCGCATCACCCGGTTCAAAGGGAACTCAGATTCATGGCCTCAATCCTGAACCGACTCTTGATCTGAAAAGACGTATCAGGCCTTCCAAAGCCCGTGCAGATTGCAGTACTCCCGCGCCGTGACCGGCCAGGCATCAACACAAAAGACCGCTTCGGGAACCTCACCCGGTTTCAGGGCCTGGCGGTAGACCTTCTCCCCGGCGATGACTTCAATCCACTGAATGTAATGCTTTTCTTCCATGGGATGCGCAACGGAGCCAACCTTGACCTTCACGCCGCCGTCGGTCTTTTCGACTACCGGCACGTGCTTTTCCCTGGCGGCATCCACGGTGTTTTCCTTGAACAGTTTCATCGGCTGACCGCAACAGACCAGTTCGCCGGCCCCCCCAAAAAGGACTTCAATTATGTTGCCACACACATCGCATTTGTAGACTTGCAGTTTTTCCGCCATGAGAGTCTCCTTTTTCTGTGATTCCTGGTTAACGATTCAAGCGTATCCGATACCTGGAGCGGGACCCCCACGATGGCAGGGACTCCTTCACAAGGAGGACCTCGCTCCCCCAATTCACAAAAAATAATATCAGGCAAGCAGCTTGGCAATTTGCCGGCCATAATCCTGGGCCATCTGGGCCCCGCCTCCCAGGGCCGCGGATTTCAGCTGTAACGGCCCGCCCACCATCTTCATCTTGAAGACGTTCTGCATGGTCGCGAAAATTCGACCCGGCGCCTCACCACTCCACCCGAAGGCGCCGAAAGAGCCGCCAACCTTGTTCTCAACGTTGGCCTTTTCCACCACGAAGAGAAAGGTTTTCATCGCCTGGAGCATCTCCCCATGGTAGGTGGCCGAACCGAGGACCAGGCCATCATAATCATCCAGCTTGATCCCCTGCTTTTCGACTTCGTTCACATTGACCACCGTCACCTCTACGCCTTCGAAGCGCATGCCTTCCGCGATCAGTTCGCCAATCCTCTGTGTCTGCCGGGTCCTGGTTGCATAGACTACCAGTGCTTTAGCCATGCGGGCCTCCTTCTAGTCAACTTTATAGAAAACCTTGGAATTAGAGCTGCAAACGGGGCACGTTCCCGGGGGCTCCTTTTCACAGGTGTAGCCACATATGGAGCAGACGTAATAATCCACCGGCTCGAGACTCCCCATCTTCTCCAGGGCCTTCTCATAGAGGGCGGCGTGATACTTCTCCACTTCATTGGCATACGCGAGGGTACGCTCACCGGCCTTATTGCCTTCTTCCTGAGCAGCGGCGATCATCGCGGGATACATACTCTTGAACTCAAACGTCTCCCCCTCTATAGCCTCCTTCAGGTTTTGGGCGGTGCTCTTGATCTTGCCGGCAACGCGCAGATGAGAATGAGCATGGACGGTCTCAGCCTCGGCGGCCGCCCTGAACAGTTTGGCAACCTGGGACAGGCCCTCCTTGTCCGCCTGCTTGGCAAAAGCCAGATATTTTCGGTTGGCTTGCGATTCCCCGGCAAAAGCGTCCATCAGATTTTGTTCCGTTTTCGTCATCTCGTTCTCCTTTGGTTTTGGTCCGTTCTCAACTTAAGGTTCATTCATCCCTATGAATCTGTCGCAATACTCTTGAGAAAGCGATTCCCCATCCGACCGTCTCCGCTTCCTTCGGCCCTGACCACTCAGCGAAACCGCTCAATCCCGCCACCAGCCCTTTTTTCTGTGGGCTTCCTTTTCCTCTTCCGCCAGCTTCTTGATCTTGAAGGCTGAGTCCCTGATAACCCCATACAAAACCCCGCAACCGGCATCCTCCCGCACCAGATCACCCTGATCGGCGACCTCCATCATCCGTTCCACCAGCTCGAGAGTTTGTAGCAATTTCTCGTTACACGGCCTTGTCATGCTGCACGCTCCGGGAGATTGGTCACGATTCTCTGATCTCGGCAGATTA
>CAZDKX010000281.1:0-6576 GCA_964505935.1 uncultured Syntrophobacteraceae bacterium | reverse complement strand
GGAATTAATACTATCAGTGACGGGCCACAAGACGACACCATCACCCATCACCCATTACCCATCACCCATCACCCATCACCCATTACCCATTACCCATCACCCATTACCCATCACCCATCACCCATCACCCATCACCCAACATATTTAACGACCAAATCACCCACTTCGGTGGTGGAATAACCCATCTGTCCCGCCGACAGACTCTTCAGGTCCTTGGACACGATTCGGCGAATGGCGTCTTCCAGGCGCCCGGCAGCAGGTTCTTCACCGAGATGCTCCAGCAGCATCTGCACCGCGGCAACTGCCGCCAGGGGATTGATGACGTTCTTGCCGGCGTATTTGGGAGCCGAACCACCAATGGGCTCAAACATCGAGACTCCCGCGGGATTGATATTGCCACCGGCGGCAATCCCCATCCCGCCCTGAATCATGGCGCCAAGGTCGGTGATGATATCCCCGAACATATTGTCCGTAACGATGACATCAAACCATTCCGGATTCTTGATCATCCACATGCAGGCAGCGTCCACGTGCACATAATCGGTCTGAATGTCGGGATACTCCCTGGCAACTTCATGAAACACCCGTTCCCAAAGGTCGAAGGCGTAGGTCAAAACATTGGTCTTCCCGCAAAGAGTGAGCTTTTTCCGCTTATTCCGGCGACGGCAGCAATCGAAGGCAAAGCGCAGGCACCGTTCGACTCCCATCCGGGTGTTGACGGATTCCTGGATCGCCACCTCCTGCGGGGTCCCTTTACGCAGAAAACCGCCCGAACCCGTGTACAGGCCTTCCGTGTTCTCCCGCACCACAACGAAATCAATGTCGTCGGGCCCCTTGTCCTTTAAAGGCGTTTCGACGCCGGGATAGAGAATAACCGGCCGCAGATTGATGTACTGGTCCAGTTGAAAGCGGAGCTCGAGCAGCAGGCCTTTCTCGAGAATACCCGGTTTCACCTCGGGATGGCCGATGGCCCCCAGCAGGATGGCGTCATGGGTTTTGAGCTCTTCGACCGTACCAACCGGGAGAACCTCGCCGGTGCGCAAATACCGCTCTCCTCCCAAGTCGAAATGCTGCAGGTGGATCTCGAAGTCTTCCTTCAGCGTCAAGGCGTTGAGCGCTTTGACGGCTTCCCGAACAACCTCAGGCCCTGTTCCATCCCCGGGAATTACCGCAATGTGGTAGTTCTTCTTTTGTTCCATGAATACTCCAAATCCTTATGCTCCAGCTCCCAACTGCCTACTCTTTACTCCCTACTTCCTACTTGCTACTCCCGAGCAACCATCTGCCGGCACACATAGTTCATCAGCCCGCCGGCCTGCAGGAGCTGTTGCATGAAAGGAGGCACGGTCTGGGCCTGGTAGGTTTCCTGCCGCGTGTGATTGATGATCACGCCCACGTCCAGATCCACTTCAAGCTCATCGCCGGTACCGACCGCGGCAGCCCCCTCCGGCGATTCCAAAATGGGGAGGCCCATGTTGAAAGCATTGCGGTAGAAGATACGGGCAAAGCTGTGAGCAATGACGCAGCTCACCCGTGCCCCCTTGATGGCCACCGGGGCATGTTCGCGAGATGAGCCACAGCCGAAGTTCTTTCCCGCCACGATCAGATCGCCGGCTCTGACTTTACCCGGAAATTCAGGATCGGCGTCTTCCATGCAATGGGCCGCAAGAAATTCCGGATCCGTGGAAACCAGATAGCGGGCCGGGATGATCGCATCGGTATCGATGTCGTCACCAAACTTCCAGGCTTTTCCCCTGAACTTCATTTCTCAACCTCACCTTCGTTGGCTTAAACGTCATCCGGATGAGCGATGTAGCCTGTTACGGCGGATGCGGCGGCAACCGCAGGGTTGCTCAGATAGACTTCGCTCTCGGGATGCCCCATCCGGCCGACGAAATTCCGGTTGGTCGTAGCCACCGCCCGTTCACCGGCGGCCAGGATTCCCATGTGGCCACCAAGACATGGCCCACAGGTGGGCGTGCTCACCGCCGCTTCGGCCTCGATGAAGATTTCGAGCAAGCCGGCCCGGAGGGCTTGTCGGTAGATTTCCTGAGTTGCCGGAATGATGACGCAGCGGACGTTCCTGGCCACCTTCCTGCCACGGAGCAACCTGGCCGCCTGCTGCAGATCTTCGAAGCGGCCATTGGTACAGGAACCGATCACCACCTGGTGAATGGGTGTTCTTGGCAGCTCCGTCACCGGCTTCACCTTTTCGGGGGAATGAGGCAAAGCGATCATGGGTTCGAACGTCGAGACATCCCACTCATGAGTGCTTTCATAGCGAGCATCCGCATCGCTCTGATAGCAGTGGTAGGGCCGCCTGGCCCGTCCTTTGACATACTCCTCGGTAATGGCATCGGGGGGGATGATTCCCACCTTGGCCCCAGCTTCGATCGCCATGTTACTCATGGAGAGACGGTCGGCCATGGGCAGGCTGTCGATCACTTCACCGACGAACTCCATGGCGCAATAACGGGCCCCATCCACCCCGATCTTGCCTATGGTGTAGAGGATAAGGTCCTTGCCGCCCACCCAGGGGCGCAATTTTCCGCGATAGATGAATTTCATCGAGGCCGGGACTTTGAACCAGAGCCTGCCGGTCATCATGGCGGCAGCCAGATCGGTACTGCCCACGCCGGTCGCGAAGGCCCCCAGCGCCCCATACGTACAGGTATGGCTGTCCGCGCCGATCACGACGTCGCCGGGAAGCACCAAGCCCTTTTCCGGCAGCAGGGCGTGCTCAATTCCCATGCGTCCGACTTCGTAGTAGTGGACGAGCTGCTGCTGCTCGGCAAATTCCCGCACCAGCTTGGCCTGCATCGCCGAGGCAATGTCCTTGTTGGGCGTAAAATGGTCGGGAATGAGGGCTATCCGTTCCCGGTCGAACACTTTCCTGGCACCCGCCTTGCGAAACGCTTCAATGGCAAACGGGGCGGTAATATCATTACCCAGAGCGAAGTCGAGGGTAGCCTCGATGAGCTCGCCCGGGTGCACTGCTGCTCGGCCGGCATGGGCTGCCAGGATTTTTTCACTAATGGTCATGGCCATCTTATTGCCTTTCACGCGGTCATTGTCGGTCTCGGCCTTCGGCGGAGGCCAGAGTGCGGCTCAGGGATGAGTCACCTCATCTCGTCGCGTTTGCTCATAGTTGATCTCTCCCGGCGAATCGCTTTCCTGCCCGCTTTTCAGAGGCCGGTAGCGCTTGTGCAGGTATTCGAGCGGTCCTGAGATGACATAGGTCAGGAGGATGGTGAAGAGCATCGGACCGGGGCTCACGGCCACCACCGATACCAGCACGATCACGAGGAAAAGGACCGGCAGCGGTTTGGCTTTCACAAACGCCAGATCCTTGAAACTGTTGTAGGGAACGGTACTCACCATCAGGAACCCAAGGAGATAGGTTAAAACCAGGAGCGGCACCCCCAGAAAATGTGGGGACGAGAGCTCCCAGCCGTCGAGAAAGAGGACCGTCGTTGCCAGCATGGTGGCCCCGCCCGGAATGGGCAGCCCGACGAAGTACTTACTGTTGACGGTACCCACCTGCACATTGAAGCGAGCCAGCCGCAGGGCCCCGCAAGCGACAAAGACAAAGGCCGCCAGCCAGCCCAACCGTCCGAAGGGCCTCAGCGCCCAAAGATAGACCAGCAGCCCCGGTCCTACGCCAAACGCCACCAGATCGGCAAGGGAGTCGTATTCCACGCCGAAGCGACTGGTGGCCTTGGTCAGCCGGGCCACCTTGCCGTCCAGGATGTCGAAGAGGCAGGAGAACAGGATCGCCAGCGCGGCGACTTCGAACTTGCCGTCGATGGCGCTGATAATCCCGAAAAACCCGGCGAAGAGATTGGCCGTGGTGAAGAGATTCGGCACGATGTAGGTCCCCCGGTACGGTTTGCCGTCCCGCTCCTTAAAGCGGCGCCACCGGCGATTTCGCGGCCGTCGTTTCTTTATTTCAGACGACATAATAGGGTCTCCCCCGCATAGACATGTTCACCGCGCGCGACCAGTAGCTCGCTCTCTTCCGGCACGTAAAGATCAAGGCGGGAACCGAAGCGAATCAGGCCGAAGCGCTCACCCTGCATGACCCGGTCGCCAACGGTTGGCCAGCAGACAATGCGGCGGGCAATCAGCCCGGCAACCTGCGTCACAACCACGGCCACGCCCTTAGCATTTTCAAACCATACCCAGTTCTGCTCATTTTCCCGACTGGCGCGAGGCTTCTGGGCGGCCAGGAAGCGGCCCTTTCGGTAGCACAATCCCCGCACCGTGCCGGAAATGGGGACCCGGTTCACATGGACATCAAAAACCGACATGAAGATGCTGATCTTGAGGGCTGGAGTCTCATCGAAAACAGTTCCATCCGCCCTTTCGATCTCCATGATCTTGCCGTCGGCCGGGGACACAACGTCCCCGTCATCGGCCGTCAGAACTCGTTCCGGGTCACGAAAGAAATGTCCCACCAGAAGGGTCAGGACAAGCAGCAACCCTGCTATGACGGAACAACCCAATACCGCCAAAATCAGCGTTGCAAAGGCAAACATCAGCACAAAGGGAATTCCTTCCCCGGCGAAGGGTATGTGCTTTCTCTTGTCGCGAAAGGTCCCTGTTGCCAACGGAGCGCCTCACCGTATCAAGTTTATCTCAATACTGCCTGCCACCGACGCCCTTGGTAGCCTCGGTAACTTCCCTGGCAGGTTCTTTGGGCCGCAGCGACCGCGTGGCCTTGCCCGCCAACCACATTTCCGAATTGCCGATTTCCGACAGTTCTTTTGCCAGGCCTTGCTGGTAGTCCGGCTTACTGCCAGTTTCCAGTACCCGTTTGGTTTCAGCACCGGTGGCAACCCGTTCATACAGGTCTTCAAAAACCGGCAGCACAGCGGCTTTGAATTTGGGCTTCCAATCTAACGCACCGCGCTGGGCCGTGGCGGAACAATTGGCATACATCCAATCCATGCCGCGTTCGCTCACCAGTTTGATCAAGCTTTCGGTGAGCTCTTCCACCGTTTCGTTAAAAGCCTCGCTGGGAGAATGGCCGTGGGCGCGCAAAACCTCATACTGCGCTTCCATAATGCCCGCCAGCGCGCCCATCAACACCCCGCGTTCACCGGTCAGATCGCTGAACACTTCATTTCTGAACGTGGTCGGGAAGAGATAGCCGGAGCCAACCGCAATCCCAAGGGCCAGACAGCGGTCTTTCGCGCGTCCCGTGTAATCCTGCTCCACCGCAAAGCTCGAGTTGATGCCCGCGCCCGACAGGAAGTTGCGGCGAACCGACGTTCCAGAGCCTTTGGGCGCCACGAGGAGGACATCAACATTATCCGGCGGAATCACCCCGGTTTGATCCTTGTAGGTAATGGAGAACCCGTGTGAAAAATAGAGGGCGTCGCCTGGGTTCAAACATTTCTTGATGGTCGGCCAGATTGCCCGCTGCGCCGCATCCGATACCAGCATCTGCACGATTGTACCGCGCTGGGCCGCTTCTTCAAGTTCAAACAGGGTTTCGCCGGGGACCCAGCCGTCCTGCAAGGCACGGTTCCAGTCGCTTTCGAACTGCCTGGCCTGGCCGACGATCACTTTGAAGCCGTTATCCCGCATGTTCAAACCCTGCGCCGGCCCTTGCACGCCATAGCCAATGACCGCAATCGTCTCGTCTTTCAGCACCTCCAAGGCTCTTGCCATGGGAAACTCTTCCCGAGTGATCACTTCTTCTTTCACGCCGCCAAAATCAATAATTGCCATTTCCGTATCCTCCTTGCTGATAAGAAATCGCTTCCCAAAAGCAGAAGCGAGCAGCTGCCGTGGATTCTGCCAAGGCTTTCTTCGTGCCGATTTTCGGCAAACGCGCTGAGAACCAAGGGCCAAATGCCAACAGCCATCCCGCATCCCGCGGGGTCAGGTTTTCCTGCTTCCAGCCGGTCCTGCCTTGCCGGAAGGATGTACCAGCTCTCCCAGCTGGAATTCGAATTTCCGGCTATCCGCCATGGCGGCTCGCCTCGGACGTGCGATGTGCGTAACGCCAAAGTCTTTCAGAAGCTCGATGATACCCGAGATCGCGCCTTCATTACCGGTCACCTCCACCGTGCAGAAATCAGCTCCCACGTCGACGATGCGACCCCGAAAGATGTCCACGATCCGCAGCGCGTCAGCCCGGTTCTGCCGGTCGACGCTGACCTTGATAACGGCCGTCTTGGTCATCGCCAAGGCCGCTTTCTCCTGCTGGGCAAGGAATTCATCCCGTTCGGGTTCGAGCAGCCGATTGCGGGCAAGCGCCGCCTTGCCGGTGCGGGCGATTTCCACAATGCCAAAGCCCTTGAGGAGCTCGATGATGGCGGAAATCTTGCTTTCGTTGCCGGTCACTTCCAGGGTGTAAAAATGGGAACTCACGTCGACAATCTTGGCCCGGAAGGTGTCCACGATCCGAAGGATTTCCGCCCGATTCGGCTGCTCCGCGTAAACCTTGATCAGGGCCATCTCGCGGTCGACGAAATCCTTTTCCCGGAAATCGGTGACCTTGATCACATTGATCAGCCTTCTCAGCTGATTGATGATCTGGTCCATGACCTGGTCATCGCCGGTGGT
>CAZDKX010000280.1:0-6578 GCA_964505935.1 uncultured Syntrophobacteraceae bacterium | reverse complement strand
TCTTTGCCGTGGCCCGCCAGGCGGCCGCCGTTGCGCACCAGGACGCCGACCTGGGGGGCATCCATGAACTTCGAGAACACTTTGAAGTAGTCGAGCACATTATGCGGGGTGAGCCCTTCCAGATTGTCGCAGCAAACCAGGGTAACGAAGGGTTTGGAACAGACGGCACGGTCAATGTGATGGAACATCAGGCCGCTTTCCGACATCCGCAAATCGAAGGTGTTGCCCGTGCCGTACAGGCGGTCCAGGAAGGTCTTGAGCAGTCCCGACATCCCGAAGACATAGACGGGGGTGGCATAGACGATCAGGTCGGCTGCGGCCATCTTCCGAAAGATGCCCCGAACGTCGTCCTTCTCGTCGGAGACGCACCGGAGGTAGTGGTCGTCATCATGGCACCGGCCGCACGCCAGGCATCGCTTGATCCGCATGCCCGCCAGGCAGACACATTCGCATGCCGCCCCGGCCGCGCCTGCCCCCTGAAAGAGCCGGTCAATGAGGAACTGGGTGTGGCCTTTGCCGCCTCGGTGACTTCCGTTGATGGCCAGAATCTTCATGAGCCTTTCTTCCTATCTTCCTAAAAGCGAAAGCGCAGGGCCACGGTGTTCATGAAATCGCCGGCGGCCATCCACGAGTATTCGACGTTCCAGGCCAGCTCCAGGCGCTGGTTCCACAGCATGAAGTCCGCCCCGGCGGCGGCGGTGTGATAGTCCTGCCTGGCGTTGCGATAGCAGAAGTCGTCCATGCGGAACATGCTGGTGCGGTAGCCGAGACGCAGGCGGAGCATCTCGTTCACGGTGTGATCAAAACCGAGCATGAGGCGATAGACGTCACCTGCGTATTGGGAGAGGACCGTGCGGCCGACCATGGGCTCATGATCGCCGAAGTCCAGCCGCATGTGGCGCCATTCCAGATCGAGCAGCAGGGCGAGGCCGTGAAACGGTGCGGACTTGGCCCCCAGCCTGAGACCATATTCCGTCAGCGCTTGGCTGCCGCCGGTCGGCTTGCCGTTCCACAGATTGTCGCCGCCACCATGCCCGAAGTCGCCCTGCAGGCCCCAGGTAAGGAGGCCGGCGAGTTCATGCTGAATGCCGATCCGATGGCGCCAGCTTTCCGAGTCGTTTACCCAATGGACAATCGGCGGCGGCAGGACCCCGGGAACCGGCCAACTGGTGCCCCAGGCGTGATGGTCGTTGAGGTAGGTCAGGCCGTAGCCGACGGTCAATCGGTCGGAGATCCTGGCCGCCAGGGCGCCGCTCACCCGATGGCCGCGCTGACTGGGCTGGGTAACGGGGGCATCGCTGAAGGAGGAGGCGAGATAGTCGGCCCCCACCCCGATGACCACGGGAACGGAAGGGATCGGCATGGCGAAATACCCGCCTTCGTCCGAGAGTTGGCCGCGGATGGCCTCGTTGGAGTTGGGGCCGTTGGCGCCGCCGTTGCCCCCATAGGAGCTGAAAACCCAGTAAGTCATGGCTTCGGGGGCGGCCAAGCGGCCCAAGCCGGCCGGGTTTTTGATCACGGCGTCGGCGGAGCCCTCCTGACCCATATAAGCGCCTCCCACGGTGGCTGCGCGTTCGTAGGGGGTGGTGAAGAACTGCTTGTCCATCATCAGGATGGTGAAGCCCACCCGGTCCCGGTCGCCGCTCGCGGCGGAGGCGATGCCGGGCAGGGAAGCCAGGAGGATGAGACTCATCCAGAGGGGAGTAGGCTGGAGTCGAGATCTGGTCGTCATGTGGCATCCTCCAGAGGAAAAGACCGTGGATGAAAAAATGAATGGCTCATCGCGGATTGACGTGAAAGCTGGCAGAACTCCCAAGCCGTCATTCCGGACTTGATCCGGAATCCAGCTTTCCTTAACCAGTTAGCAGTACTGGATTCCGGCTAAAAGCTTGCCGGACTGACGGTTGTCGAATCCTGGCATGCCTGGCGGTTTTTCACGCTAATCCGCGATGAGCCACTCTTTTTGGCCTCCTGCAAAAGCCTCAAATTCCGTCACCCCGGCATGCTTCAAGCCGGGGTCCAGGGACCTTGAAGCCTGGATTCCGGCCCAAAAACCCTGCCGGAATGACGCCCTGAGGGACTTTTGCATGAGGCTCTTTTATGTATAGCTGTATTGAGTGCCTCAAGTGCATCCGCAGGCATGTTGTTACGCAACGGTCCCCTAAATTACGGAGACGATTTTAGCCAACCTGGAACGGGAGCTCAAACACAATTCCCGGCACACCAACAGCTGAATGGCGCGATCCTTCGCAAGCGACCCGGCTTCCCCTTCATGCTCAGCGTTCGCGCCTTGGGATTCCTACCCGAATCTGGCATAATGACCGCGAATGATCAGTCGAGAGCCTGGAGTCGCTCGATGGATGTTGTTGCCATAGAGGCCAAGACCGCGCTGGTGAAGTCCAGAATCCCGGGGGTAAGCCATGTGATCAATCCCTACCTGGGGTGCAGCCACGGCTGTCGTTACTGTTACGCGGTCTTCATGCGGAAATATTCCCGCACGCATGCCCATGCCCCATGGGGGAGCTTCGTCGAGTGCAAGGGGAACATCGTGGAAACCCTCCGCCGGGAGCTCGGTCGCCGGAAGAAGCGGGGTGCGGTCATGCTCTCCAGCGTTTGCGATCCTTATCAGCCGGCTGAGCGCGATTGGCGGCTGACCCGGGGGTGCCTGGAGGTGCTGCGGGAGTTTGGGTGGGAGGCCGAGATTCTGACCCGTTCGCCGCTGGTGCTGCGGGATGTGGACCTGCTCAAGACGATGCCGCGGGTTTCCGTGGGCTTTTCCATCGGCACCGATGACGAACGGGTGCGCAGCATTCTGGAACCTGGCGCGCCCCCCCTTCACCTCCGGGTGGAAGCTCTGAAGGAATTGCACGCGGCGGGCATCGCCACCTGGGTGTTCATCGCCCCGATCCTCCCCATGAATCCGGAGCGCCTTCATGCCATGCTCGCCCCGGTAACGGACACGGTCCTCCTGGATACCCTCAACTACCGGCAGCAGGTGCGCAATGTCTTTATCAGGAACCATTGGGGCTTTGCCCTCGGCGACGACTATGCGGCGGAGACTTGCCACAGGTTGACGGCCCTGTTTGGGGAACGGGCGCGAAGCGTTTGAAGCGGGGCTGCCCGTCACGGGCGAACGGGGGAGAAGGAACGCTCGGGGAACAGCGCGGGCTAGGCTTTGGGACAGAGGGTCACATGAAAATCTGGTAACCATCCGCTGGGGCATGGTATGTTCTTGGTGAGACGCGGCCCGCGGCCCGGCCGTCACCAGGCACCGACCCCCAGTGAGTAGGTGGGCCCTGGATTCCGGCTGAAGGCATGCCGGAATGACGAGGAGGGGGTGAGCGAGCGCGGGGATTTATGGGGATAGTCTTTAGAGGGTGACGTTCAAGTGACAAGAGTCACTTGGTTTTGTTGCGCGTTGCTCAGCATTGGTCCAGGCAGGGACTCGATCTTTGGCGGTGACCTGGCAGGATTTGACCATCACAGAGGTTAGGGAATTTGATGAACGAAGAAGATGCGAAAGTCGACGAGATGGCCGAAGCAGATCCGAGAGCCTACGAGATGGACGAAGAAGAAAGCTTTGCCGATCTTTTGGAAGGAAGTTTCGTGAAGCCGGTCCGGTTCACTCCCGGGCAAAAGGTGGAGGCACGGATTGTCAAGATTTCGGCGGAATGGATCTTCCTTGATTTGGGCGGCAAAAGCGAAGGCTGTCTCGAGAGGAAGGAGCTGCAGGACGCGGAAGGCAATCTCCCGGTAAAGGAAGGCGACTTCATCCAGGCCTATTTCCTGGCCACGGCCAACCAGGAGCTGCGCTTCACGACGAGGATCGCCGGGGGCGACGCCGGGCGGCATTATCTCGAGGAAGCCTGGGAAAACGGCATTCCGGTGGACGGCGTGGTCGAAAAGGAAATCAAGGGCGGCTATGAAATCAAAATCGCCGGAGAACTGCGCGGCTTCTGCCCCTACTCCCAGATGGGTCTGCAGCGCGCGGGCAGCCCGGCCGACCTCATCGGCCAGCACCTGCCCTTCCGCATCACCCAGTACGGTGAGAAGGGGCGCAACATCATCGTTTCCCACCGTTCGATTCTGGAAGAAGAACGTCAGAAGCAGCGGGAAGTGCTGAAGGAGACGTTGCAGGAGGGTATGACGGTTACCGGAACGATCACCTCCATTCGCAGCTTCGGCGCCTTTGTGCGAGTCGACTGTATCGAGGGGCTCATTCCCATCTCGGAAATCGGCTGGGATCGCGTTGAGGATATCAGCGAACGGCTGACGACGGGCCAGGAAGTGGAAGTCGTGGCCATGAAACTGGATTGGGCGAAGGACCGGTTTTCCTTCAGTCTGAAACAAACCTTGCCCGACCCCTGGGACAGTGTGGAACGGGACTTCCCCGAGGGGTCCAGCCATCGAGCCACCGTCGTGCGCCTGACGGATTTCGGCGCCTTCGTCACGCTGGCGCCGGGCGTGGACGGCCTCGTCCATATTTCCAAGCTGGGAGCGGGAAAAAGAATCAATCATCCCCGCGAAGTGGTCACCAAAGGCCAAGTGGTGGAAATCAAGGTCGACAAGGTTGACCGGGACGGCAAGCGCCTTTCGCTCTCTATGGCGGGGCCGGAAAAGGCCGACGAGCAACCGGAGGCTGAAGAGGACTATTCGCGGTTCCTGCGGGGAAAAAGCGACTCCATGGGCACGCTGGCCGACCTTTTGAAAGGCAAACCTGGCGGCAAGCGGAAGAAATAGCCATCGCCTCTTCAGAGAGCTTCTCAGCAGGGAGTGCTGTTGAGCCTCTGGCAGACCTGCTTGACCTGAGCGCATTTGGAGGCATAGCCGGCGGCAAGGAGTTCCAGGAAAGAAGTGGCCAGGGGCTGTTCGGTATCCAGTCGGATATGCGTGTCGGCTGCCACCTCCGTCAGGGGCTCAAAGGCCTCGATCATCTCCGGAAGATGCTGCAGACGGGCGTCGGAGAAGCTATGGCCGGGTTCGCGCTCTTTGAGTCTTGCCTTGAGGGTTTCTTCTCCACTCACACATTCCACAAAAATGAGGTTCGTATCCAGGTCGGTCGCCAGTTGTCGCGCTTCTTCCCGCCATTTGCTCCGGGAAAAGGTGGCGTCGAGGATGGAAGAGTGACCGTTCTTCAGGTTTTCCTGGGCCAGGGCAAGCATCCGGGCATAGGTACGCTGGCGCCATGACAGGCGGTAGTGACCCTCACCAAAGGGTACGACTTCTTCCTCCGGGACGGCATGGTCCGGCTCTGCCTTGCGCAGGCGGTCGGACTGGAAAAGCGGCAGCGACAGGGCCTCGGCCAGCCTTTCCGCAAGCGCCGACTTGCCGGAGGCGGGCAGACCACAAAAAACCCACAGGGTCGGACGGCTGAACTGCAGGGCGTAACGGTAAGCGTGATCGAGATACTCCCCGGCCATCTGCTCCGAACCGAGCCGACCCTCGGGAGCTGCTATCTCCGTCGACCGGAGGCAGGCCACCTTGACCTTCACCAGCGCCCGGTAGGTGGCGTAGAAGTCGAGCAGGGCATAGAGCTCAAAATCTCCTGAATATTGCACATAGGCTGCCATGATCGGCCTGCTGACCTCCGGATGGCCCAGAGCTTCCAGATCCATATGAAGAAAAGCCAGGTCCGAAGCCACATCACCGTAGCGGAAGCGGTCGTTGAATTCGATGCAGTCGATGATCTGAATGCCCCGATAGAAGTAGACATGCTCGGCCCGCAAATCCCCATGACCGTCCCGGATGCGATGGTGGCGCAAACGCTTTTCGAACAGCTGATGCCAGTGGTGGAAAAATGCCCGGCTCGCCTCACGGATGAATTCCCATCGTTCCCGATCCAGAAACGCTCCCACAAACGGTTCGACCTGCTGGAAATTTTCCTCCATATTGAAGGCGATCACTTGTGGATTGCCAAAGTGGTTGATTTCGTTGGAACTTTCCCCCTGGGCATAGAATGATGCCAGATGCCGGCCGAGGCCTTCCATGTCACCGCGGGTGATCGCGCCGTGGCGCAGCAGCGCCGCCAGACAGGCCTCATCCGGCAGGCGCCGCATCTTCACGGCACAGGCGACCGGTTCCCCGCCATCGAGGAAAAACCGTCCGGCTTCATCCCGGCAGATATCGACCACTCTTTGGTAGACATCGTGACTCAGGCGTTGATTCAAAACCACTTCCCGTTCACAAAAATAGCGTTGGGCGTCCAGAGTGCGGAAATCGAGAAACCCGAAGTCAACGGGTTTCTTCAGCTTGTAGACCCACTCTCCGGCAAGGAAGACGGTTGAAATGTGAGTCTCCCGGCATTCCAGCGGGGTTGCCGGATGCGGATAAAAGGCAGGATCAGCCATGGCGCGGCAGACTGCATCGAAAAGTTGCGAGTTGCGAGTTGCGGGTTGCGGGTTGCGGGTTGCGGGTTGCTCGTCAAGTGGGGGCTTTTTCATGGGTTTTCGGGTGTCTCGAAGGGACCTGAGCAACTGCTTTGAAGAGTCATCCTCGATAAGGTTGAAAATCTTCATTCTGTTCGTGCCCTGTTTGTTGGGTTTCGTTGCCACTCAACCCAACCTACGATTCACCGGGCT
>CAZDKX010000279.1:0-6600 GCA_964505935.1 uncultured Syntrophobacteraceae bacterium | reverse complement strand
CACAATGCCGTCTTCCTTCAGTTGCCCCTGGGTCTTGAATCGGGCCACGAGGGCGTGATTGATCTGATCACCATGAAAGCCCTGCGCTTTGAAGGGGAACACGGAGATGAGGTGAGGATGGGGGACATCCCGCCGGAGCATTTGAGCCGGGCCGAGGAAACACGCGAACAGCTGCTGGATGCCGTTTCCCTCTTCTCGGATGAACTGACGGAGGCCATCCTCGAAGGGCAGGTCACGGAAGAGCTGATCCATGATGCCGTTCGCCGTGGCACCCTGACCCTCGAACTGACGCCGGTGCTGATGGGTTCCGCCTACAAGAACAAGGGGGTGCAACCTCTTTTGGACGCGGTCTGCCGGTACCTGCCCGGCCCTGGCGATGCGACCACTATTGCCCTCGATCTCGATCACGATGAGGCCGAGGTGGCGCTCAGAAACGTCCCGGACCTGCCCCTGGTGATGTTGGCCTTCAAACTCGAAGTGAGCCGCTACGGTCAGCTCACCTATGTGCGACTTTACCAGGGCACCCTGAACAGGGGGGACACCATCGTCAACATGCGCACCGGAAAACGCTCGAAGGTCGGGCGATTGGTGCGGATGCACGCGGATGAAATGGAAGAAATCGAAAGTGCGGCGGCGGGAAGCATCGCCGCCCTGTTCGGCATCGACTGCACCTCGGGCGACACGTTCACCGACGGGCAGGTGCGCTATACCATGACCTCCATGTATGTGCCCGCTCCGGTCATCTCGCTCGCCATCAAGACCGCCGACAAGAAATCCGAGATGAGCGTGAGTAAGGCTCTGACCCGCTTCACCAAGGAGGATCCCACCTTCAAGACCTACCTTGAAGAGGAGACGGGGGAAACGATCATCTGCGGCATGGGCGAGTTGCATCTCGAGGTGTATGTGGAAAGGATGCGTCGGGAATACCAGGTGGAGCTGGAAACGGGCATGCCGAAAGTTGCTTACCGGGAAACCATCACCCGCCGGGCTGATTTCGACTATACTCATAAGAAGCAAACCGGCGGGTCAGGGCAATTCGGCCGGGTGGCCGGCTTTATCGAGCCCTTTTCGGAAGGGGATTACCAGTTCATCAACAAGATTACCGGCGGCGCCATTCCCACTGAATTCATCGCTTCGTGCGACAAGGGGTTTCATGCTTGCCTGAAGAAGGGTTCGCTGGCGGGGGTCCCCATCGTGGGGGTGCAAATCACGATCAATGATGGTGCCGCACACAGTGTGGACTCTTCTGACCTGGCCTTCCAGCAGGCGGCCATTGGCGCCTTTCGCGAAGCCTACGGCAAGGCCGGCCCGAATATCCTCGAACCCTTGATGAAGGTAGTGGTCGAGACGCCCTCGGAATTCCAGGGGACTGTTCTGGGTACCCTGAACCAACGGCGGGGTATCATCGTCAGTACTTCGGAGGATCGCGCCTTCTCGACCATCGAGGCCGAGGTGCCCCTGGCGGAAATGTTCGGGTATTCGACGGTGCTGCGCTCCGCCACCCAGGGCAAGGCCGAATTCACGATGGAATTTTCCCGCTACACCCCGGTGCCTAAGAGCCTTGCCGAGGAGATCGTCAAGCGGTACAAAGAAGAACACCTTACTCAGAAGAACAGGTAGCAGAGGGCAATTTGACAAGGAGAAACGGGATGAAGAGTGATCAGCCCACAGGTCGGCAAGCCATGGAACTGGTCAAACAAACCCTCGGCAGTCCGCTGAGGCCGGGCGAACTCGGGGGGGTGATGGCACGGGCCGGGGTGGGGAAGACGGCATGTCTGACGCATATTGCTCTCGAGCACCTGTTCGAAAGCCAACCCGTGCTGCATGTTTGCATCGACGGGGTCGCGGACAAAATCAAAATCTGGTATCAGGAGCTGATGAAAAGCCTCCTCGCGGCCTCGTCCCGTGACGAATTCGCCCTCCTGCAGCGGCGCCTGGAAGGGATGCGTTTCATCCTGGCGTACCTGCACCAGACGTTCAGCATCCCGAAGTTGGAGCAGAGTCTGCAAAACCTCGAAGAGCAGACCGCTTTCCATCCGGCATTAGTGGTTTTGGACGGCCTGCATTTTGATCATGAACCACGGGCAACCATTACCGCACTGCAGGAGTTTGCTCACAAGCATGGGGTTTCCTTGTGGATGTCCATCAGAACCCACCGCCATATTGCCATCAGCAATGAACGCGGCATTCCCTATCCCTGCCACGAGAGCGACGATTTGCTTCACGCCATCATCTCGCTGGAACCCCGCCCCAACGCCATCCAGGTGAAGGTCTTGAAGCATGGAGACCGGTACCGACCGGAACATCCGGACGTCTTCCTCAGCCCCCAGACCTATCTTCTGCAGCTGAGCTGAGCGCCCGCCGCGAGGGGCAGCGTCCGGATGCGATGGAGGAGAGTCGCGGGGGAAGGGAGCCACGAGACGGAACGGGAGAAGTCCTGACGTCCATTTTGACGTCGGCTCTGTGTGTTGCGGAAGGATCAGTCAATGGACGAAGACTTGATCAGCTGCTTGACCCGTCAGGTCAGAGAAGACGTCATCGAGAACTACTTGACCGAGCGGCGTCTGATCGAACTGCAGATCGAGGAGGTTCGAAACCGGGCAGCGGAGGTCAGGACTCTGGCTCTAATGACGGGCAGGCGCCTGCACCGCCTGATTCAACTCATGATCCAGCCTGAGATGGTGAAGCGGCTCTTCACGCTGCTCAAGGTCCAGCAGCCCTCCTTTTGGCATGATTGCACCCAGGAACGCTTTTCTCGGGGTGTTCGCTTCATCCATGTGCGAGCCCTTACGGACCGAGGGAAATTCAAGAAGCTCGTGCTTGAAGCCTATCTAAGACTCTATCGGCGGATGACGAGGTACGAGGAAAAGTATGGTGAGCTGAGCGACCTGTGCCAGGCTGTGAACAGCAACATCAAGCATTTTCAGAGTAATTTCGACCTGCTCACCCTGCTGAGCTTTTTGAAGAGCCTGGATACCTGTGCCCTTGAGCGAAAGCAGTTCCTCGGAGAGAACTTTACCGCGGAAGAGATCACTTCCGTGGACCAAAAACTCTATATCGGGCTGATGAGATTCGAGGAGCTGCAAGTTCCCGCTCCGTTGCTGCTGCCGACTCCCGACCGGGTGGAACCGGCCATTGCCGAGTTGGTGCAGGAAGTCTACGGGAAATATCAGAAATTCGTCAAACGGCTCCTGAAATGAGATGCACTCTCTTCAGGAGTGCGCCTTTCGATACCGTTCCATGACTTCGTCGCGTGTGAGCAAGGCCTGCAGCTCGGGAACTTCGCGCAGGATATGCTCCCTGCCCTGCATTTCCTGACGGTCCACCAGGACCACCACCTTCACCACCTCGAGACCGCTTTCGCGGCAGGCGGCGATGGCCTGGATGGTAGAGCCGCCGGTGGTGATGACGTCGTCAACCACGACCACGCGATCCCCGGCTGTTACGCGACCTTCGATGAGGCTTGCCGTGCCGTGCTCTTTGGGTTTCTTGCGGACGACAAAAGCCTGAACCGGCCTTTCCTGCAGCCATGAGGTGTAGGCTACGGCATTGGCGATCGGATCGGCACCGAGGGTCAACCCCCCTATGGCCGTTGCCTTTGTGTTCCGAATGGCATCGAAGACCAGGTTCCCAATGAGGTACTGCCCCTCGGGATCAAGGGTGACCTTCTTGCAGTTGAAATAGAACTGGCTCAGACCCCCATGGACCAGCCTGAAAGCGGGCACTTCCGAGTACTGGAAGGCATGCTCGAGCACTAACTGCTTCAAACGTTCTTTCATAACCACATCCTCCCCAAAGGGCTTCAGCTCCAGGTGATCATCCGTACCAACCTGGCCCAGAAGCCATCCTGGTTGCGCGCGGTTGCCAGCATCCGGGCAAATCGTTCCTGTTCCTGAGCCAGCTTCTCGGACCAGTGCTGGCGCTCCTGAGCCAAAAGCTGCTCCGCCCGTTCGCGTTCCTGAGCGGTCCTGGCATTCGCGTCCTGTTCCATCCGGGTTAGCTGTTCCTGAAAGGCCGCCCGCTGGTCTTCAAGCGCTTTTTCGGCAAGGCGCTGTTGATAGAGCAGGTCGCGGTGAAGCTTCTCCAGCTCCAGGCCTTTTTCCGTCATCTGCCGGTCTTGTTCCCGGAGGAGCTGAGAGAGGTGTTGATTCTCGGCCGCCACCTGCCATTTCTCCGTCAGCTGGTGCTCCAGAGCGGCCAAACGGTCTTTGATGTCCTCAAGGGCATCGTTTGGGCAGGCTGCGGGCAGGCTGCGCGCGGCCGGCTCTGTCGTCCGCTCCCCACCTTCAAGGCTAGCTGCGGTTTCGGCAAAGGCCTTGAGCTCCGTCTCGGGAATCAGCATCTGCCGGCCTTTGCGCTCGACCGCGAGCCTCCCGCTGGCAATATGGCTGCGCACCCGGTTTTCACTCATCCCAAGAAGGCGCGCTGCTTCTTTTATGGTCAAAGACATCGAGAAACCTCCGCCCAAGGACCTGCCCTGCAGCGTTGAAGGATGTGAAGACCTCGCCGCAGCGTCGATTCTCTTTATTCCCTGCGTCACTATTCGAGTCAAGCGTTTTGGCATGCAAGACCGGGGTGAGCCTCGACACCAGCTTCCCAGGGGCATCCACGAAAGAATCTTGTGGTTTGTGCAAACACATTCTTCATTGCTTCGAAACTTTGTGCTATTTAATAAAATTTCCAGTGAGTCATGAAAGCGAAAGAGACACAAGTATTTGAACGATTCCGAGGAGGATCATGTGGGCTATACGATTGCCTTGGGCGGCAAAGGGGGAACAGGAAAGACAACGATTGCCGGCCTCTTGATCCGCTTCATGCTGCGACACGGTATGAAGCCGATTCTAGCCATCGATGCCGACTCCAATTCAAATCTGAACGAGGTCCTCGGCGTCCCTCTGGAGGCAACCCTGTCAGACGCCCGGGAAACGATGAAAACAAGTGTCCCGGTGGGGATGACCAAAGACGTGTTCATGGAAATGAAGATGGAGGAATCGTTGGTGGAAAGCCACGGTTTCGACCTCATTGCCATGGGGCGTCCGGAAGGTCCGGGCTGTTACTGTGCGGCCAACAACCTGCTCAGCTCGCTTATTGAAAGGCTGATGAGGAACTACGCTTACCTGGTGGTGGACAATGAAGCGGGGATGGAGCATTTCAGCCGGTTAACCCAGAAGGATGTGGATTTGCTTCTGCTGGTCTCCGACCCCAGCCGCCGCGGCCTGGCGGCGGCCTGCCGCATTGCCGAACTGGTGCGCAGTCTGCCCATCCGAGTGGCGAAACCGGTGCTGTTGGTCAATCAGGTGGCGGGGCCACTGCCGCCCTGGCCTGACGAGGTGCTGACCTACTTCGATCACGAACGGATTGCTCTGCTGCCCGCCGATCCCCTCGTCGCTCAATTTGACCTGGAAGGAAAACCGACCATCAGCCTTCCAGATGATGCGCCGATTGTCGCGGCCTCGGAAGCGTTCTTTGCCCGCGTGCTGAAACCAGATCTAAAATAAAGGAGGTGTCCCGTGTTTGCTATTCGTCGTGCGCTGGTCAGTGTTACGGACAAGACCGGAGTGGTTGATTTTGCCAAAGGTCTCCAGGAATTTAACGTCCAGCTTCTCTCTACCGGCGGGACTGCGAAGTTGCTTCGGGAGCAGGGGGCGGCGATCACCGAAGTGGCCGACTACACCGGCTTTCCAGAAATGCTTGACGGTCGGGTGAAGACACTGCATCCCAAGATCCACGGAGGCATTCTCGGCATCCGGGAAAATGACACGCACGTGAAGACCATGGCTGCCCACGGGATTGAACCCATCGATATGATCGTGGTCAATCTCTATGCTTTTGCCAAGACTGTCGCCCGCCCCGGCTGTACGCTCGCGGAGGCGATTGAAAATATCGATATTGGCGGGCCAACCATGATTCGCGCCGCCGCTAAAAACTACCTGTATGTTGCCGTGGTGACCGATCCCGATGACTACCCGGCCATTCTGTCCGAAATGCGCCGCTCCCATGGCAAGATTTCGCGGGAAACCAGCTTCAACCTTGCCCGCAAAGCCTTCTGTCTCACTCATACCTATGATGGCAACATCTGCGACTACCTCCAGGGCATATCCTGAGACGTCGATAGCGCGGCATCGTCCACAAAGGAAGCTCTTCCCATGAAAGTGCTCGTGATTGGAACTGGAGGTCGAGACCATGCCATTGCCTGGAAGTTTGCCCGAAGCCCGCGCGTGAAGAGGGTCTTTGTGGCTCACGGCAATGCGGGGATCGCCGAAATTGCCACCTGTGTGGAGGCCAGGACCATTGAGGAAATGGCGGCTTTCGCCGAAAAAGAAAGGATTGACCTGACCTTTGTGGGGCCCGAAAAGCCTCTTTCGGCAGGGATCGTCGATCTTTTTACCAGCCGCGGCCTGGCCATTGTTGGTCCCAGTCAGGAAGCAAGCCGCCTCGAATCGAGCAAATGCGATACCAAGGCGATGCTGCGGGAACTGGGGGTGCCCGTGCCGGAATTTGAAGTCTTTGCCGACCCCGATCCCGCTCGGGCTTATGTACGGCAAGTGGGCTACCCGGTGGTCGTAAAGGCTGACGGCCTGGCTGCCGGCAAAGGGTCTC
>CAZDKX010000278.1:0-6609 GCA_964505935.1 uncultured Syntrophobacteraceae bacterium | reverse complement strand
AACAAGGAACTCCATAGTTTCTGTATAGCTCACGATGCGGGAAGGGGCTCTGCACTGCCCGGTAACGACTGGCATGGCCTGGGTGGGGGCGGCCCTTGCTCAGACTTCCCACTTCACTTTATTTTTCAATACATTAAGTCCAGGTCCTTGACAAATGTTTTCTCCATAGCCGAATTGTATCTTTCAGGCTATCATCCACAAAAGTGGATAATCCAACAAATTGGATAGCTCCCGATGCCAACCATCCCTTCCGCCCGGTCGGCACCTGTCGAAGTCATTTTGCGGGAGACGGTTGGTTCCGAGCAACGTTTCCGGTTTCTAACCATATCATTGCTTCCTCTTCGTACTCTTGGGCGCGGATGGGTCTCCATTGGTACGAGCGCTGGTCGGGGGGGAATCAGCCTGGCAGGTGGAGCCGATGGCTGGGTCGGTCAGGGCGACGAGGAGGTCTTCGCCCATGATCCAGAGGAGGCGGGTGCGGGCGATGAGGTATTCGGTCCGGGCACGGGCGAGATTGGTCCGGGCGGTGAGGAGATTGGATTCGGCGTCGTCCACTTCCAGGCGGGTTTTTACGCCGTGCCGGTAGCCGGTCTCGGCCATCTCGAGGAGCCGCTCCGCCTGCGTGGTGACCGCTTCGAGCCCCTTGACGATGTGCACCGCTTCGTCCACCCGGTTGAGGGCGTTGCGGGCATCGAGGGCAATCCGGTCGAGCAGCTGCTTCATCTCGAGTTCCGTCGTGGCGAGGCGGCTCTTGGCCTGCATGACCTTGCCCTTGGTGAGGAACCCATCGAAAATCGGAAAGGAGAGATAGAGGCCCGCATCAAAACGATAGCCGGGATAGTCCTGATTGAAGTTGTCGTCACGGCTCCAGCCGGCGTTGCCCTTGAAGTCCAGGCGGGGTTTGTTGCCCGCTTGGGCGACGGTGACCAGCTCCTTGAACACCCCGACCCGGCTTTCATAGTAGGCCACCTCGGGCCGATTGGCCTTGGCGCGTTCGAGAATGCGGTCCAAAGGTTCCGGAGGCGTCGGCCGGCAGTTGAGGCTGCCGCTCGCGTCGAAATCCCCTTCGATGCCCATGTAGTAGCGCAGACGGTCCTTGGCCAGGCGGATGTCGTTTACCGCCTGGATGAGAGTTGGTTCGGCGTTGGTCAAGGCCACCCGCCCGGCCAGGACATCATAGTCGGTGGCCACCTCCAGCTGGTATCGCCGTTCGCTTTCGTCGAGATGGCGACGCTTTTGGGCCACATTATCGCGAGCCGCTTTCTCCAGTTCCAGGGCGAGCAGCAGGGTGTAGAAGCTCGTTGAGGCCTCTCTCAGGGCCAGCTGCTTGGCTTCCCGATACTGCTCTTCCGCGGACACTTTGTCGTAAGCAGCCGCCTTGATGGCCGCGCTGATCTGCCCCCACGTGAAGAGGGCCTGGGTCAGGCCCAGGGTGCCGCCGTAGCTGTTATAGTCCGGCGGCACGCCGAAGATTTTCATTGCCTCGTCCCTCACCCGGACCGTCCGGCCCTCCGCCTTGAGCTGCGGCAGGGCCGCCGCCCGCTCCTCCAGATAGCGGCCTTCGGACATGTTCTTCCCCTCGCCGGCGATGAGTACTTCCCGACTGTAGGCCAGGGTTTTTTCGAGGCAGTCGTTCAGCGTGATCATGTCCTCGGCGGCAGCGGGAACGGCAGGTGAAAACACGAGTCCGGCCAGGAAGACCGCCAGAAACACCCTGGAAATCTTGCACTTCGCTTTGACCGGCAAGCCATGGTGTGTGAGTGGGGTGATCCGCTTCTCAAACCGCATCTCTCAAAAGCCTTCGATCCGAAAAATCACTTCGTGTTCCTGGTGCTCGTCATGGTGAAGGATGCTGGTCCATCTCCAGATAAACACTCAGTGACTGGGGGTGTCCCCCTCGCCTCAGCTCCCTTCAGCCACCTGCGCAAATACCCCTCCATATCGTCCAGCACCGTGAACACGACCGGAACGACGATGAGGGTCAGGAGCGTCGAGGTGACCAGGCCGCCGATCACGGCGCGGGCCATGGGGGCGCGCATTTCGGCGCCGGGGCCGAGGGCGAGCGCCAGGGGCAGCATCCCGAAAATCATCGCCAGGGTGGTCATGATGATGGGACGAAGCCGTGTTCTTCCCGCCTGAATCAAGGCGGATCGGCGATCGAGCCCACTCTTCCGGAGCACCTTCGCGTAGTCGACCAGCAGGATGGCGTTCTTGGTCACCAGCCCCATCAGCATGATGAGGCCGATGAGGGACATGATGTTCAGAGTATCGCCGGTGAAAAAGAGCACGCCGATGACGCCGACCAGCGACAGCGGCAGGGAGATCATGATGGCAAGCGGGGCGATGAAGCTCTCGAACTGCGCGGCCAGGATGAGATAGATCAGGATCACGGCCAGGGCGAGGGCTTCAAAAATGTAGCGGAAGGTCTCGGCCATGTCTTCCGCTTCGCCGCTCCAGGAAATGGTGAAGCCCGGCGGCAGCTTAACGGTCTTCACCCGTTCGACGATGGCCTCGATGGCATCGCCCAGGGCCACGCCGACGTTGTTGGCCGAAAGCGTCACCTGGCGGCGTAAATCCAACCGTTGAATGCGGGCCGGCGAGACATCCAGGCGAAATTTGGCAATGTCTCCCACCGGGACCAGCAGCCGGCGGCCGTCGGGTTGCACGGCAAGGAGGTTGAGGCGGCCGAGCTGGGCGGGGTCGCGCCGGTAAGCCTCGGGCAGCCGCACCCTGACGTCGTAGGCATCGCCGTCCTGGTCTTCATAGGTGGAGGCATCCAGGCCGCCCACCAGGGGACTGAGGGTTTCCACCACCTGGGCCGTGGACATCCCGACGGTCACCGCCCGCGCCCGATCCACCAGCAGGCGCACTTCCGTTTTTTCCTGATCGAGGCTCGACGAGACATCCACCACCCCCGGGGTTTCGGTCATCAGTTTCTTGAGCTCCTGCGAAGTGGCTTTCAGCAGTTCCAGATCGTCGCCCTTGAGGTTCATATTGATGGGAGCAGCGGACTGCAGGCTGTCCGCAACGAGAATGCTCGGGACAATCCCTGGAATTCTCGCGATCCCCTCCCGGGCCATGGCTTCCAACTCTTCCTGCGTGTGCCGCCGTTCGTGCTTTTCCTTCAGCTTCACATACACACCCCCTTCCCGCACCGTCCCGGTCGTGCCGGCGCCCACGGTGGCGTAGGTCAGGTGGAGGCCGGGGAGGCTGTGGAGTACGCCCAGGATGGCCTGCAGCCGCCCCTGGCTTTCTTCCAGGCCGGCATCGGGAGAGGCCGTGAAATTGACCTGGAATTCGGCACGGTCATAGGTGGGGAAGAAGGAGCTGCCGAGATAGGGGGCCAGATAAAGGGCGCCAACAAAGCTTGCGAGACCCGCCGCGAGGACGGTCTTGCGGTGATCCAGGGCCCAGCCGACCAGATGCTGATAACGCTCGGCGAGCCGTTCGAAGAGGCGGTTGAAGCGCACCAGCAGCCGGAAGATCAACCCGCGCCCCTTCCGCCCGCCGCCGTGCTCGCCCTCCACGTCAGGGTCCACCCAGCGGGAGGAGAGCATCGGGTCGAGGGTGAAGGACACCAGCAGTGAAACAAGGACGGCGAAGGCCACCGTGATGCCGAACTGGTAGAAGAAGCGGCCGACGATCCCCTTCATGAACGCCACCGGCACAAACACCGCCACGATGGTGAAGGTCGTCGCCATGACCGCCAGGCCGATTTCGGCCGTGCCTTCGAGCGAGGCCCGCCGGTGGTCCTTGCCCTGCTGCAAATGCCGCACAATATTTTCCCGCACCACGATGGCATCGTCGATGAGGAGTCCTATGGCCAGCGAGAGGCCCATCAGGGTCATGACATTCAGCGTGAAGCCCAGCGCCATGATGATGATGAACGAGCTGATGACGCTGATGGGCAGGGTGAGGCCGGTGATGACGGTGGAGCGCCATGAATTGAGAAAGCAAAAGACGATGAAAACCGTCAGCAGGCCGCCCAGGATGAGCGTCATCTGCACATCTTCCACGGATTCCCGAATGAAGTTGGATTCGTCCCGCACAACCTGGATGCGCACCCCGACGGGCAGCTCCGCCGTAAGATCCGCCGCCACGCGCTTGACCCGATCGGCCACAGCCACGGTGTTGGCGCCGGACTGCTTCAGCACGTTCAAGGCCACCGCCGGTTCGCCGTCCACCAGGGCCAGGGTGCGCTGTTCTTCGACGCCGTCCTGGATGCGGGAAAAATCCTTCAGGCGGATGGGACGCCCCTCGCGCCAGGCGACCACCATCTCAGGATACTCCCAGACCTCCTTGGGCTTGCCCGAAACCCGCACCGGCATCTCATAGCCCTGGTCGTTCAGCCGCCCGAGGGGGGTGTCCACGTTTTCTTCGTGCAGGCCCGAGATGATCTCGTTCAGGCCGAGACCGAGCGCGTCGAGGTGGACGGGATCGAGCCAGACATTGACTTCGCGTTTGGCGTTGCCCGCCAGGTCCACCCGGCCCACCCCGGAAATGTTCTCGATCCGCCGCTTGATTCGCTTGTCGACCAGGGTGGTGAGGTCCCTGGCGTCAAGGACATCGGAGCGCACCGCCAGCGAGATGACCGGCGCGGCCGAGAAATCGAGCTTCTGGATGACCGATTCCTCGGATTCCCTGGGAAGGTCTCCCCGGATGGCGCTGACCTTGGCGCGCGTTTCCTGAGCCGCGTCGTTGATCCTCGTTTCCAGCGTGAATTCCACGGCGATGCTGGAGAGACCTTCCTGGGAAGTCGAAGAAAAATGTCTGATCCCCTGGACGGTATTGACCGCCTCTTCGATCCGCCGGGTGATTTCCCGTTCGACTGATTCGGGAGGCGCCCCCTTGTAAACCGTGGTGATGGTGAGGACGGGGATTTCGACGTCGGGGTAGAGGTCGATGTTGAGGTGCCGGTAGGAAAAAATCCCGAGGGTTACCAGCGCCAGCATCACCACCGCGGCGAAGACCGGCCGGCGAATGGAAAGGCTGGAAAGAAACATCAGGTGCGCCCTTCCGGACCGGCTTCCCGGACCCGGTCGCCCTCACGCAGGTTGAATGCTCCCCTCACCACCACCCGGTCGGAGTCGCTGAGGCCGGTCTTTACCTCCACGCGGTCGTCCACCGCCAGCCCCGTGCTAATTTTTCGGGAACGCACCACGCTGCCCTCGTCCACCACGAAGACGCGCGCCTGCCCCTGTTCGAGGTCCCATCCGAGGAGCGCCACCCGCGGCAGCACCAGGACCTCCCGGCGCTCTTCCAGCACCACCCGGCCCCGGGCGAAAAGGCCACCCTTGAGCAGGCCTTCGCCATTTTCGACCTCGGCCTGAATGCGTCCCGAGCGGTCGCTGCTGTTGACCAGGGGGTTTACCCGCTGGACCCGGCCGCGGAATTCCCGGCCCGGCAGGCCGTCCACGGTGAAGACGACCGGTTGCCCCTCGACCACATGGACCAGGTCGAGAGCGGACACGTTGGCGGTAAAATCGAGGAGCCGATTGTCCACAATGGTGAATAGCGGCGTGCCCTTGTCGACGAAATCACCCACATCGACCTGCCGGTGAGAAACGACGCCTTCGATGGGCGCGCAAATGCGGGCTTTGGTGAGGTTGTGCCGGGCCTCGGCCAGCTGGCTTTCGGCCTGCCCCACCTGCGCTTCGGCGAGGGCGACCCTGGCCTGAGCCGATTCCAGACCACTCTTCCGCTCATCGAGTTCCTGGCCGGTGACCAGTCCCCCTTCCTTCAAGCGGACTGCGCGGGTCCATTCCCGGTTGGCCCGGTTGCGATCCACGCCGGCCTGGAGCAGTTGGGCGCGAGCCATCTTCAACCCCGCTTCCTCCCGCCCGACCGTCAGCATCAAATCCGTCGGCTCCAGTTCGAGGAGCACATCGCCCACTTTGACGGCGTCCCACTCTTTCACTTGCACCCGCTGCACCCGGGCGAGCAGCTCGCTCTTGACCTCGGTGGCGCTTTTGGGGGCGAGGCTGCCAAAGACCTCAACCACGCGGTGGAGGGTGCTTCTGGCCGGAGAGACGGCGTCGACGGCAACGGCCGGAGGCGCCGCCGTTTCGGCCCGGGCATGCTTCTCCAGCCGCATTCTGATGAGCAAGGCCGTGCACGCTGCCGCCACGAACAGCACTACGGCAATGCCGATAATCCGCTTCCGGCTCATGGCCTGTCGCCCCCCTGAGGCGCCCGCGCCCCATCGAGAATCAGGTCAATCGCCGCACCCAGGTCGGCCGGGGTGATCCCGGGGTTGGCGGGGTTGATGACCAGCAGTTCCTCCATGTTCCGCATGAGCCCCGTGAGAAGGAGGATGGCCAGTTCCACCTTTTCTGCTCTCAACTCCCCTGCCGTCACGCCGCCTTGGAGGATTTCCTCAAGGGTCGATCTCAGGTAATCGTTGGCAACCGTTAGATCGTAGGGAGGGATGGCGCCCTGGGGGGCGTAGAAAGCCCAATAACTGAACCGGAGAAAATCGGTGTTTGCGCGCAGAATGGCATAGAGCGAGGCAAAAAGCGTGGCAAGCCGCCGGCGCACGTTTCCGGGCTGCTTCAGCGGTTCCTTGAGGACCTTGGCGTAAGTCTCCATGGCCAGGTCCATCAGTTTGAT
>CAZDKX010000277.1:0-6644 GCA_964505935.1 uncultured Syntrophobacteraceae bacterium | reverse complement strand
CGAAGCACACGAAATGATTGCTCCGTGTGTCTTCGCGGTCCTTCGTGTGACTTCGTGGGTGGAAAAGTGGTCAAAATGCCTGCGGGCTATGCTTGGACGCTCCTCAGTACCCGAAAAAACCACTGCCTCGCCGGGATGGCTTGTTAAGCTTCGATGGGGGTAACCACCAGCGTAACCCGGCGGTTGAGCTGCCGCCCGGATTCGGTATTATTGCTGGCTATGGGACGGGAAGGGCCCAGACCAACGGTGGTCAGCCGGCTCGGGTCCACACCTCTGGCGGTGAGGCTGTCCGCCACCGCCCTGGCGCGTTCCTCGGAAAGGCGCATATTGCGGTTTTCTGAACCCTTGCTGTCGGTGTGGCCTTCCACCGTAACGCGGGTTGCCGGGTAGCGATTGAGGATCTGGGCAATGCGGGCGATCTCATCCTCGCCGCCCGGCTTGATAGCGGACGATCCGGTGTCGAAAAGCACATCGGACTTCATGGTGATGGCCAGATCGTTCTGCTGTCGCTGCACGGTAGTACCTTCGCGCCCCGCCACCTGACGCTGGAAGTCTCTTTCCTGATCATCCATATAGGTGCCGATCATACTGCCGGCAATGCCGCCCACCACCGCTCCCGCGGCGGCCCCGAGGAGGGTGGAGCCGGTATTTCTGCCGATGGCCTGTCCCAAAAGCGCCCCCGTCGCCGCGCCGGCAGCGACACCGATGGCCGCTCCCTTTTCCTGACGCGTTGCCCCGGCACAGGCCGATAACATCAAGGCCGCAATGCTTCCGATAATGACAAGCTTCTTTCTCATCTTCTCGGTTCCTCTCTATGAGGTTATTGAAAGTACAAGCATGAGATAGCAGATTTGAGCGGTTCTGACAACCGATGAGGCACAAACAACGAGAGGGCTCAACCCTGTGACAGGGTGAGCCCTCTGTCGTCAAGCCAGCCCGCATGGGGGCTGCTCTTTTCGTAAGGAAACGGCTTAAGCCACTTCTTCCTTGACCGAGGTAGCGATCTTGTAGAGGACCGTCAGCACAAAGAACCCGGTGGCCCATACGCCGAGGGCGATCATGATTTCGGGAATGCTGGGTGAGTATTCCCGAACCTGCTCGAAGGGGTTGGGGATGAAACCGGCAACCACCAGTCCGAGGCCCTTTTCCAACCACATGGAGAAGAACACGCAGGCGCAGGCGATCTTGAGCTTCTTCTCGTTCCGTTTGGTATTGGGGTTGAGCAGCAGCGCCAGACCTCCCAGGGCGAGGAGCGCAAAAAGCCACATGAAGGGCACCAGGAAGCGGTGGCCTTCGAGCCCCTTGAAGAGATAGACGAGGGCATGCATGTGGCCCGGAATCTGGCTGTAGAACGCGGTGAAGAACTCGAGGCCGACGAAGAACACACTGATGATCATGGCGTAGGTCATGATCACCGAGAGCTTTTCGATGGCTTCCTGACCCGGATCGAACTTGGTGTGCTTCTTGACCAGGTAGGCCAGCAGGATCAGCAGGGCGGGACCGGAGCAGAAGGCGGAGGCGAGAAAGCGGGCGGCCATGATGGCGGTCAACCAGTAATGGCGGGCGGGAAGACCGGCGTACAGGAAGGCCGTCACCGTGTGAATGCTGACGGCCCAGGGAATCGAGAGGTAGATGAGCGGCTTGACCCAGTTGGGATAGTGTACCCCTTTGCGCTCGGCTTCGAGCACGTTCCACCCGATGAGGATGTTGAGGAAGAGGTAGCCGTTGAGGACGACCATATCCCAAAAGAGAATCGAGTTGGGGGTCGGGTAGAGGAGCACGTTCAAGAGGCGCATGGGCTTCCCGAGGTCGACAATGATGAACAGGAGGCACATGGTGACCGCAGCGACCGCCAGGAATTCACCCAGAATGGTGATCCGGCCGAAGACCTTGACGTTGTGGAGATAATAGGGCAGGACCACCATGACCGCCGAGGCGGCTACCCCGACGAGGAAGGTGAACTGGGCGATGTAGATCCCCCAGGAGACGTCCCGGCCCATGCCGGTGATGGTGAGGCCTTTGTTGAGCTGCACGAGATACGCGGCAAAGCCCAACCCAATAAGCACCAGCAGTCCCATGAGAAAGCGGTAATATCTTTGACTTCCAGTGAAGGCTCTTTCAAGCATAACCCACCTCTCTAAACGATGTAGTAAACGCCGGGATCGGTCCCCAGTTCGGGCTTGCGGCGAATGGTGAAATGTGTTGCCAGCAGTTTCCGCACCTCCGAATTCGGGTCTTCCAGATCGCCAAAGACCAAACCGCCCACTTTGCAGGCTTCCACGCAGGCTGGGGGCTTGCCCACAGCCAGGCGTTCGTCGCAGAAATTGCACTTCTCGACCACGCCGCGCTCACGGGTGGGGAAGGTCATGTTGAGCTCCGTCTTGATAAAGTCGCGGGGGTCCTTCCAGTTGAAACTGCGAGCGCCATAGGGGCAGCCGGCCATACAGTAGCGACAGCCGATGCAGCGGTGAAAATCCATCATGGTGATGCCGTCCGCCCGCTTGAAGGTAGCCTGAGTGGGGCAGACCCGGACACAGGGAGCATTGGCGCAGTGGTTGCAAAGCACCATGAAGGGCTTTCCCTTGACGTCTTCAGGCATGTAGTGACTTTCCTGGCCGGGAAAGGCATGCTCATAATGCTCCGTCCACAGCCATTTGACTTCTTCCTTGATGCTGCCGATATCGGGAACATTGTGGGTCGCATGGCAGGCGAGAATGCAGTCCTGACACCCGGGCTTGCCCTTTTCCCAGCATTTCTTCATGTCCACAACCATGGCCCAGCGCTTGCCCACCAAGGCCTTGGGATCAGGGGTCACTTTCGGCAGGTCCGTATCCCCCAGTGCATTGACGACCGGTAAGCTTCCAAGCCCCAATGCACAGAGTCCGCTGAGTTTCAAAAAGCTTCTTCTGCTCTCTTCCATTACTTGGTCTCCTTCGGGGCGATGTGGCAGGTCCAGCAATAGGGAACGCTGTTCAGCTTAAGGCCGGCATAAGTGTGGCACTGGTCGCAGAACTGGCTCTTGTTGGAATGGCAGCGCATGCACTCGTTCTGCAAACTCATGTTGTAGGACTTGCCGTCCTCGGCCACGTAAACCCGTTGATTGTTGCGCACCACCTGGGTGCGCCAGTCGTTCAGCAGCTGCATGTGGCCGGGACGCATCTCCGCTTTCGGCATGATGCACTGCTTCACTTCCATCGCCTGGATCACCGGCGTGTCGATCTTGATCTCGGGCGGAGGTGCGGTCTTGCCCATGGCGTACCAGAGGGGAAAGGTGATCAATCCCAGAAAGATGATGAGCCCCGGGATGATTTGTTTGCCATTATAGATCTTCATCTTCGCTTTCCTCCATACCTGCTAGGGGTTCACCGCGAAGGTCGGTGGTGCGTTCCGTTTCGCCCTCCATCACCATGGCGTTCGCCACCAGTTCGTGAAGGCCGGTGACCCCTACGCCGGGCACCCAGTAGTTCATTGAGGCGGTGAGTACCGCGCGGTCAATAGCGCAGATGCAGGCCAGCATGTTGACGTCGTGCTGCTCCTGCACATGCTTGACGGCGTTGGCCCGAGGCAGCCCGCCGCGCATTCGCATCTCCATGTACTCATCGGTATTCAGCCCGGAACCCGAACCGCAGCAGAAGGTCTGTTCACGAATGGTATTGGGAGGCATCTCGTAGAAATGGTTGCAGACATTCTTGAGCACGTAGCGTGGCTCTTCCAGAAACCCCATGGCTCGAGCAGGGTTGCAGGAATCGTGGAAAGTTACCCGCAGGTGGTCGTTGCGGCTGGGATCGAGCTTCAGCTTGCCATGCCTGATGAGATCGGCGGTGAATTCGACAATGTGTGTCATCTTGGTGCTGCGGGCGTTGTCGAACCGGGTCCCGGTGATGGGGGAAACCGGCACCTCGAGGAAGTCGGCCGGACCGTTCATGGTATCCATATACTGATTGATGACCCGCCACATATGGCCGCATTCGCCGCCCAGGATCCATTTGACGCCCAACCGCTTGGCTTCGGCGTACATCTTGGCATTCAGCCGCTTCATGGTCTCGTGGGAGGTGAAAAGCCCGAAGTTCCCGCCCTCCGAGGCGTAGGTGCTCCAGGTGTAGTCCAACCCGATTTCGTGGAAGAGCATCAAGTAGCCCATGAGGGTGTAGGTGCCGGGATCGGCAAAAACGTCGCCCGAGGGGGTGATGAAGAGCACTTCCGCTCCCTTCCGGTTGAACGTCGGCTCGACCCGCACGCCGTTTACGGCTTCAATCTCGTCTACGAAAAAGTCAATCATGTCCTTGTAGGCATGAGGCTGGATGCCCAGGTGATTGCCGGTTTGGTAGCAGTTGGCGACCGGCGCGGCGATCCAGTCGATGTTGCAGCCCACCAGGTTCAGCAGTTCGCGGCCGATGATGGTGATTTCGGCAGTGTCGATCCCATAGGGGCAGAAGAGCGAGCAGCGGCGGCATTCGGTGCATTGAAAGAAGTAGTAGAACCACTCCTTGAAGACGTCCATGGTAAGCTCACGGCCTCCGGCGATCTTGCTCATGAGTTTGCCGGCCAGGGTGAAGTCGTTGCGGTAAACCGAACGCAGCAGTTCCGCCCGAAGCACCGGCATGTTCTTGGGATCGCCGGAACCGATAAAGAAGTGGCATTTGTCCGCACAGGCACCGCAGCGGACGCAAATGTCCATGAAAAGCTTGAATGACCGATACTTATGCAGGCGCTCCCGCATCCCTTCGAGGATGATTTCCTTCCAATTCGCGGGAAGCTTCCAATCCTCGTCCGGTGGTGACCATTCCCTGGGATTCGGTGCATCGAGCACATTGAGGTTCTTCGCTTTTGCGGAGTAACACCAGGTGCCCGGCCGAAAGTTGACGGGAGTCTCCATCCAGCCGGTCTGGGGCGGTTTGTGATCGATCGTCAGTTCATGTGGTTTTGGGACTGTTGCCATAGCTGTTATTGCTCCTTTTCTACGGGTAGTCCGGCTTCTATCATCTTCTCCCGGAAATGGTCCTCATATTCCGCATAGGTGTGGACCTTCACCGGGTAATTCCACGGATTGATATACCTGACCATGCGGCTGTCGTTGCGCATGTTTCTGGTCGGACTCAAGAAGACACCCCCAAGGTGCATGAGCTTGCTGAAGGGGAAGTAGGCAAAAAGGGTGCAGACCAGAAAGAAATGCATGTAAAACAGGATGCCGATGCCTTCCGGAACCGTCGGATGGAAGCTGGCCAGGCTCATGGTCAGCTCCTTCACCTTCAGGAGATCAACCTTGAAGAAGTAGCGCATCAGGACGCCCGTGGTTCCCAGAGCCAGGAGCAGGAAGAGAGGGAAATAGTCGGCGGGCAGGGAGATGTATTTCATCTGGGGAATGACCACACGCCGGATAAAGAGATAGGTCACCGTCACCAGGAACAGCCCGTCGGTGAGATAAACCCCGGGCAACCCGAGTTGCAGGATGCCGTCAAGGGTTTCCGTCAAGTGCACGAACCCCGGGACCGGTTCGGCAAAGAAGCGGAGATGGCGGATGAAAATGATCAAGAACGACCAGTGGAAGAGGAGGCCCGCCAGCCAGAGCCATTTCTCCCATTGATAGGAGAATTTCGGCCCTTCGCGCATTTCCATCTTGATGTTGCGGAAGAGCGAGCGGAAGAACAATACCTCCAGCGCCATTCGGCCGATCACCCCGGCTGTGGTGGTGGGGTTATCCAGCTTGTTCTGTTTGATCCATGATAAGGGAGTATACTGTTGCCCCGCCGTGGTCGGAATACAGAAGGGAACGGGGGAGCGTGCCCAGTCGAAAATCCGGAGCACAAATCCGCCGATAAAGGTGAAGATGGCCAGATACGGGATGATCACCCCGAACAGGGTGTAGAGACCGAGCACCTTCACTCCCAGGAAGACAACGGCAATGAGCGCACCGACTACAATTAGTGAAAACTTAATGCCCATTTAACAATCCCTCGCATCCAAAGAGTTAACTTTGTTGTTGGTTAAGGCCTTCCGGTTTTGGCTGGCACTCCGGAATTTCAGCCAGCAGCTTGGCTCTCTGCAACAGCCGGTTGGTCTGGTTTTTGTACTCGCCGAGACGCACTTCAAAAAGCCTCTCCCGACACTGGGAATAGATATTGAACGCCAGCAGGGCCAGGCCATCGACCCTCGCGTCAAACTCGGTGAGCTCGGAAGAAGACACCCGACTCTCGTGGAGGTCCTGCTTCAATTGCTCCCGGACGATAGGCTTGAGCAGGAAGACGAAGGAGATCGCCTGTGCCGGGGAAAACTCCTGTACCGCCCTGATCCGAATGATCCGGTCAAGATGGGGTACGAGTTTTTCGGGCTCCAGCGAGTGCAGGAATTCGTCGTAAACGGCCTGAGCCCCATGAAGGAAAGTATGCCCCATGGGATTGGCAAACTGGTTTGATTCCTTCTTAAGCAGCATGGCGGTTTCCGGAGCATAACTGTCCACAATGCCTTGGAACCACTTCTTGACGATGGCATCCCGGTGCTGTGCTAATAAACTGTAAAGGCTCATGTTCTCAAGGTTTCCTTGGCGATCACAGGGATCGCGGGTGTGGTGAAAAAATCTCTATCGTGCCTCAGGCGTTCTATCCCCCCTCTCTTTTAAATTGGACCGAAACCACGTGCGCGAGAAC
>CAZDKX010000276.1:3480-6717 GCA_964505935.1 uncultured Syntrophobacteraceae bacterium | reverse complement strand
TTCACGTCGATCAATACGGCGTCTACGCTCCCAATCTGATTTTCTACTGGGACCCCGGCATGAACAAGCAAAAGGTTGCTACCTTAACCGGGGTCGCAAGACAGTTGAGAAACAAAGAAGTGGTGATCACTTACGCGACGGTATCCGATCTCACCAAAGACCGGCGGCCCATTCTTGTTGACATCGCCGCGGTAAAACGGGAAGCAGCATCGAGCGCCCCCGCCCCGCCGGCAACGGGGCCACCCAGGCCGGCAATTCCCGAGGAAGAAGCACCGATCCTCACACCAACCGGGGACGTGCCGGAACCCGAGAGCGAAGAACCAGCCCCGCCGATTCCTCAAGCAGAGACCCTGCCTGACACGCGCAAGCCGATGCCGTCTCCTTTTACCTCGATCACCAGGGCGGAGGTGGCCATTTTTGTGCGCGAATGCCTCGAAGCCACGCAACGCAAGGACCTGGAAAGGGCCCTGGCATGCTACGCCGACCGTGTCGACTACTATGCCAAAGGAACGGTGAATAAGGATTTCCTGCGCCGGGACAAGGGCTATTACTTCCGGAACTGGGACAAGATCCGGTCTTCCCTCGACGGCGACATCGTTCTCATTGTGATTGACCAGCCGGACTTGAAGATAGCCAAGTTCAATTCCCGCTTTTTGGTCGAGAACTCCAAGAGCACGGTCTCGGGGCGAGCTGAAAACATCTGGAAAATCCAGAAGATCGGCAACGAGCTCAAGATCGTCGACGAAAAGCAAAAGATCATCCAAAGGGATGCTCGCTGAAACAAATGCTGGATTGAGCACCGCGGTCAGGTTACAGTTCCCCAATCCAAAGCGGGGATGGTGAGGACAAGAGGGACCCCTTTCAAAGGCACTGGCATATGGGATCGAACAACATCGTATTCTTGGAAGTCATCGAATGGTTTGACAATACCGGGAAGGAGATGGTGCACCGGGTCCCTGAGGAGGGTTCCGGGGATATCAAATACGGGGCGCAGGTGATCGTCCGCGAGAGCCAGGCCGCCGTTTTCTTCTACAACGGCAAGGCCCGCGATGCCTTTGGGAGTGGCCGGCACACCCTGACGACCGCCAACATTCCCATCCTGACCAAGGTCTTGAGCTTCCCCTGGGGGTTCACGAGCCCGCTCAGAGCGGAAGTCTATTTCGTTAACATGAAGGTCTTCCCCGACTTCAAGTGGGGAACGCATGATCCGGTTGCGTTCAAGGACGCGGAGCTGGGTCTGGTGCGTCTGCGCGCCTTTGGCATGTTCAATGTGAGGGTGCTCCAGCCCGTTCTCTTCGTCAACAGCCTCGTTGGCACACAAGGGGTTTATACTACTCAGGAGATTGCCGAATACCTCAATCGCGTGATCGTTTCCCGCTTCAACGACTTCATGGGAGAAAAACTCGATTCCATCCTCAACCTGCCGCGCCATTACGACGAATTATCCGAAGGCCTCAAGCAACGCTTGCAGACAGATTTTGCCCGCTTTGGGCTGGGGCTGCAGCAGCTCTACATCAATTCGATTACCCCGCCGGTCGAGGTGCAAAAGGCGATCGACGACAAGGGCCGCCTGGCACTCTTTGACGATCTCAGTCGTCTGGCCCGGATGAAGGCGGCCATGGCCGTGGAAAAGGCGGCGGAAGGCCGCAGTGAAGCGGGGGGGGGACTGGGCATGGGACTGGGCCTGATGATGCCGGCCATGTTTGCCGAGAGCCTCAAACAGGGCGAAGCCGCTCCGACCGGGCAGGCCACCTGTCCGGAATGCCGGCAGGCCATCCCGAAGGAAGCCAGGTTCTGCCCCCACTGTGGACACCATGTGGTGGTGTTCATGCAATGCGCGCACTGCGGCAAGAACCTCGCGCCCCACGCCAGGTTTTGTTCCCGGTGCGGCCAACCGGTAAAGCAGGAGCAACAAGCGGTGAAGTGCTCCCATTGCGGGGCGGAGAACCTTCCTCAGTCAACCTATTGTAACCAGTGCGGTGAGAGAATCTAGCAGCCCATCCTGGCAGGTCGACCTGCAGTGCCCTCAGTGCGGCGCCCTTGTGGTGATGGAGGAAACCGACCGCATTTTTTCCTGCGCCTTCTGCCGGGTAAGGCTCTATTTGCATCAGGAAAGCCCCTTCCGCTACTACCTGCCGCCGCGCCGCAAGACTTTCGACGAGGTCCTTTTTGCCCCGTACTGGCGGTTCAAGGGCATGGTCTTCACCCTGGAGCGCGAGGGAGTTGCCGACCGGCTGGCCGATGCCACGCTGCTGGCCCTCCGCTCGCAGCCTTTTCCGGCTTCCCTGGGCGTGAGGCCCCAGGTATTGCGCTTGAAGCACCTGACGCCGGACCTACGGGGAACGTTCCTCTCTCCCGGTTTTCCCTTTCTGGGATATCCCCTCCACCCCGAGGCCTCACCGGGAGCGCTCAACCGCCCCCCGAGGACGCGCCCTCCTGCGACGAGAGCCTTCATCGGGGAAATCGTGAGCCTGATCTACGCGCCCTTTCACGTCAGCAACGAAGTGCTGTTTGACGCAGTGCTGGAGCGCCCGGTTGCCGAAGTTCCCTGGGGTCCCGGCGAAAACCGGCCTCTGGGAAAGGATGCGCCAGGCAGCATCCACTTCATGCCCATGCTCTGCCCCACCTGCGGCTGGGACCTCGAGGGGGAAAAGAATGCGCTGGTGCTCCTTTGCCGAAATTGCCGCTCGGCCTGGCAGGCTTCCGGGGACGGCAGCATGGAAAAGATTGCCTTCACCTTCATCCCGAGTAGCGATAAGGATTCGCGCTATCTGCCTTTCTGGCAGATCCGGGCCACCATCCCCGGCGTCGGCCTCGGTTCCTTTGCCGATCTGGCGCGGTTTGCCAATCTCCCTCGCACGATGCCAAGCCAGTGGGCGGAGCAGCCGCTGACTTTCAGAATCCCCGCCTTCAAGATCCAGCCGAAATTGTTCCTGAGGCTGGCTCGGACTTTCACCTTTTCTCAGCCGGCCCATGACACGGAGGAGGCGATTCCCCACTCGCCTCTCCATCACGCTACCCTCCCGCTTGCGGAGGCCGTTGAAAGCATCAGGGTGCTGATGGCGGCAGTGGCGGCAAAAAGAGAGACATTCCTCGCCCGGTTCTCGGAGGTCCCGATCAACATTGAAGAACCGTGCCTGGTCTATTATCCTTTTTCCTTGAGGGGTACGGAACTGATCCAGCCGACCCTGCAGACGAGCATCAGTGCCAAGGCCCTCAGTTGGGGAGAGCTGCTCT
>CAZDKX010000276.1:0-3380 GCA_964505935.1 uncultured Syntrophobacteraceae bacterium | reverse complement strand
AACATTCAGGTCAAACCCGAACACGTTGACGCCTTCCGGGCGGCTACCATCGCCAATGCCGGCAACAGCGTGCAGGAACCCGGCATTGCCCGCTTCGACGTCATCCAGCAGCAGGACGATCCCACCCGCTTCGTACTGGTCGAGGTCTATCGCTCCAGCGAAGCGCCGGCGAAACATAAGGAGACGGCGCATTATCGGAAATGGCTGGAAACGGTCGAGAAGATGATGGCCAGTCCCCGAACCAGGGCCTTTTACAACAATGTCTTTCCGGACGATGCGGGCTGGTGATCTCCAATGAAATTCGAATTTGCCACGGCCGGCAGGATTGTCTTTGGCCCCGGGACCCTGCGTGAGGTGGCACCATTTGCGGCCGGTCTGGGGCGGCGGGTCATGGTGGTCACGGGGCGCACGGCCGCGCGGGCGCAACCCTTGTTGGACGATCTCAGGTCGCGGAAGATCGCGGTGGTCACCTTTGCGGTGAGCGGGGAACCCACGCTGGATACCGTCCGTTCAGGGGTGCAGAAGGCTCGTGAAGCATCTTGTGACGTGGTGGTCGGCATGGGCGGCGGCAGCGTCATCGATGCCGGCAAAGCCATTGCCGCCCTGCTCACCAACCAGGACAGCCTCCTGGATTACCTCGAAGTCATCGGCAAAGGGAAGCCGCTGACCCAGGCCCCGGTCCCGTATTTCGCCGTACCCACCACCGCGGGAACGGGCGCGGAAGCAACCCGCAACGCGGTCCTGACCTCACCCGAGCACCGTGTCAAGGTGAGTTTGCGCAGCCCCCTCATGCTGCCGCGCCTGGCGGTGGTGGACTCCACCCTGACCCATTCCCTGCCCCCTGCCCTCACGGCCAGTACGGGGCTCGACGCCCTGACCCAACTGCTCGAAGCCTACCTCTGCAACAGCCCCAATCCCATCACCGACGCGCTGTGCCGTGAGGGCCTGCAGCGAGCTGCCCGAGCGCTCCCGCGCGTGGTTCGCGACGGCAGTGACGGCCCGGCCCGGGACGACATGGCATTGGCAAGCCTCCTGGGCGGGATGGTCCTGGCCAACGCCAGACTGGGGGCCGTGCATGGCCTTGCCGGGCCGCTGGGCGGGGTGTTCCCCGCCCCTCACGGGATGATCTGTGCACGCCTGCTGCCCTTGGTGATGGACGCGAATGTGCGGGCCCTCGAAGCTCGGGCGCCCGACTCCCCGATCCTCGATCGTTTCGCCGAAGCAGCGAGCATCTTCACCGGCGAAGCGGGGGCTGCCGTCGCCGCCGGCCTGGCCTGGCTGGAAGCTCTCGGCAGTGAGCTTGCCGTACCGCCCCTCGCCCGTTTCGGTCTGAGTGACCACGATATTCCGCAAATCGTCGCCCAGGCCCGGAAAGCCAGCAGCATGAAAGGCAACCCCATCGAGCTCACCGAGAGGGAACTCCATGAAATCCTTCTCCAGGCGATGTAGGGGGTGAAGGGTGAAGGGTGAAAAGTGAACGGATGGAATCCCCTGTTTTGTTGATGGCAAGGGGTTAATGTCTGGCTGGGCTGGGTGGTTGTCGAAGATTGGGTCACCATCCTTTGCGGTGCACAGGGCGATGGAAGTAAGATGATTCCTTCGTGTGTCTTCGTGTGACTTCGTGGATGAAATACCGGTTTCCGTCAGAGGCTGACAGAGGGGGGAGAGCGTGGATCAGGTCAAGCGGCTTGAAGCCGAAATGGAGAGTCTGAAAGGCGCCATTTCGGAACTGCAGCAGCAGCTCACCACCCTTCAGGAGGCCATGACAGCCTTCGGGCATCCCGTCGAGACCATCCTCTGGCAGCGAGGCCTGCCCGTTCTCGCCCAGGGCGATTGCTCGCGCACGCTCCTCCCCCCCGGCCTCTCGCCGGCCGCGGAAGGCCGCTTCTATCAACTGCTGCGCCGTTACTCCTTCCGGCTCTTTCTGCGAGACCTCATCCAGTTCCCCGAGGGATCGGACCTCGAGGCCCTCACCCGCTATTGTTCGGCAAAAACCGTGCGCTCCTATTTGAAGGACCTTGCCGAACTGAGCATTGTTGCCTTCGGGGAAGGGCGAAGCTATCATCTCATCCCTCAGCAGATCAGCAGCTTTGGTCCGACCCTGGAATGGTACGTCAGTAAGATCTTTCAGCGGGAGTTTCTGGCCCCCGCGCTTTTCAATGTCCGTCTCGACCACACCCGGTTTGGCGGGGATTATGACCTGATCGCCCTCGTCAGCGGCTACCTGGTTTACGTCGAAGTCAAATCCTCACCCCCCCGGGGCGTCGAGGTGCCGGCGGTCTCCGCCTTTCTCAACCGCCTTCAGGACCTCCAGCCCCACGTGGCCCTGTTCCTGGTTGACACGGAACTGCGCATGAAAGACAAGATCGTCCCCCTTTTTACCGAGGCCCTAGAGGCGACACAGCACCCCTCCCGCACCACTCCCATCTCGCGGCTGGTCAATGAGATTTTCCACATCCAGCATGGCATCTATCTCGTCAACAGCCGGAACGGGATTTACACCAATCTGCGCCGTTGCTTCCGCGATTTTCTCCAAATGGGGAAGAAGGCAGGCGACATGGTGCGCTCGTAATGCCGGCTTTGAGCGGCACCGCCTCCCGGCTCAGCCACCCGTCAGCGTTCATGCCGGCTCGGGACCTTCCAACGACCGAGGTGACAGGTGGATCGCTCGTCCAGCGATCCACCGGCTGTCACTGAAACTCCCGGACCCGGATGGTGTCGGGGCTCGCACCTCGTCGATACCCCCCATCAGCAGTACCTTACTAGCGCCTGACGTAACCGGGCTCCTTGGGGTCGTAGATGACTTCCATCACCGACGGGTTTCCGCCATAAGCGCCGCCCCACATGATAATGCGCCCCATGCCCTTGTAGTGAAGTTCCGTGCGGACATGGTCATCGCCGAAATAGAACGGAATGAACGCCTTGCCTGTAGCGTAGTGATTCGTATCCGTTGGTGGACCAATCAGATCGGTTATCTCTTTCAAGCCCATTCCCTTCACTATCTTGGCAAGGGGGCAATCAGCGGGTATTGGAGCCGCCGCAACGGGCGCCTCAGCAGCCGCCTCTGGCGCCTGGGTGGCCTGGCTCCGAGGTGCTGGGGAGCTTGCACACGAAGCAAGCATCAACGCCGCACCCATGAATACGATCAACCTTTTCCTCAGATGAACCATGTGGAACTCTCCTCTCCGACGTTTGAGCAGCCTCTTTGATTATCAGACCTGCTTTAAAAAGTTACGAGTTACGAGTTGCGAGTTGCGAGTTGTGAGTTAGCAGTTACGTCACTCTCATCACCCTCGCCAACACTGGCGGTGCTCTGGTGTGCATCTCGTTTGCAGACATGTTATTCCTCCAGGATCGATGATCTGACCCAATCCCTGTTG
>CAZDKX010000275.1:0-6734 GCA_964505935.1 uncultured Syntrophobacteraceae bacterium | reverse complement strand
GCGCTGGTACAGTTGAACCAGCAGGGGGTGCCGCTGCCGCCGGAGGTGAAGCAGGTCCTTCAGCAGGTGGACCTGAAAGGGCTCGCCCTGCCCGCGGAGCTCAAAGAGGCGCTGGTACAGTTGAACCAGCAGGGGGTGCCGCTGCCGCCGGAGGTGAAGCAGGCGCTTCAACAGTTGGATTTGCAACCCGGCCAGCTCCAAACGCAACCTCGGTCCGACCCCGTGCAGGCAGACTTCAAGGCCGGATTGTTGCAGATCCGGGAAATGGTCCTTGATCAGCAAGCCCAAATCCTGAACCTTGATCTGGCGGAGCGAATTGCCAGTGCTGGTGTGCTGAAGGAAAAGAAACCAGCCCTGGAGCAGATGCTTCAGACAGTTGATGGCTTGTTGCAGGATGTTGAGACCTTTCAGCTGCTATCCAAACTGACCGATTCCTTTTACACTTTCCTCCCGTTCATCTGGAAGGGGCTAAAAGAAGCGGACATCGCTTTCAAACGGAGCGGCAGCGGTCCCCATGGTCGATCCTACTACTGTCTTGTGCACCTCGATCTCGAAGCACTGGGAAAGCTGGAGGTCGTGGCGATGATGGCGGGCTCGGAGTTCTACGTAACCTTCAAGACGGATCATGACCAGTTCCGCGCGGTTCTGAGTGCCCATATGAACGAGCTGGAAGAGATGTTTGCCGCGAAGGGACTCAAGCTGGGACTGGTCAGCGTCTATGATATGCAGGAAAAGCAGCTTGCCCCCTTCGAGCGCCTCGAAGCTTTTGAGAGCATCATCAACATCAGGATCTGAAGACAGCCCCGGCGATAGAGGCTCAGCGCAGACCAGAGGGGCTGAAGCAGGGCCAGGCACAAAGACAGGGAAAGCATCCCATGAATGAAAAAATGAAGAAAGCGGTGGCTCTCCAATACCGGCACCAGGTTGATCGTGCCCCCAAGGTGGTGGCGAAAGGGCAGGGAATCATTGCCGAGCGTATCATCGAAATCGCTGCGGAACACCACATTCCGCTGAAAAGAGACCCGGCCCTGATCGAAGTCCTCTCCAAAATGGACCTGGATCAGGAAATTCCGCCGGAACTCTACCGGGCGGTGGCGGAAGTCCTGGCTTATGTATACAAAATGTCCGGCAGGCTCCTCTGAGACCCTGCGGGAGTCAACCTGTACCAGGCACCACTACTCCATCAATCCGATGCCGCTCAGGGCGATCTCATGAAACAGCAGCCGACTCAGAAGACCGACTCGGTTCTGGAAACCGAGCCGGTTGTGCTGTTGGCTGGCAAGACAGGGAGAAAAAGCCCTTCCACCGCAGGGCTGAAGGGCGGCTGAAAGGTCAGGCGGCGGGGGGGATACCGTGCTCGTCCCAGCCGCGGAGGTGAAAATAATCCTTGAGCATCCGCTCCATTTCCTCCTCGCCGAGGGTCTGCCCGGTGGGCAGGGCTTCCCGGTGGAGGCGCTTGGGCAGCCGGTCCTGTTCGGGCTGCAGGCCCTCCCGCAAGTTGAATCGGCGCGTGAGGGTAGCGATGGCGGCGGCCTTTTTCCGTAGTTCTTCCTTCGAGGCCGGGAGACCGGTAACCATGCCGATGACCTTTTCGAGCTCCTCCCAGGGGTAGAGGTCTCGGTAGAAGCGGCACAAAATCAGGGTATCGAAGATCGTCAGGCGGTCTTCAAACTCGGTCAGCAGGTCGGCCTTGCCTTCGATGGCGTCGGCGGGAATCATACCGGAAAGCTCCGGTTTGTAGAAGGTGGTCCGCAGATGGCATGCGCCGCGGTCCGAAGTGGCGTATGAGAGGCCCATGCCTTTGAGCGTTCGCGGATCGTAGCCGGCCGGTTCCATGCCTTTGACATGGATGGCGAGGTCCTCCAGCCCCCACGCCCTGGCGGCGGGCACGATGCCTTCCGCCAGGAGGTCGCCGATGCCTTCGCGCCGGCTGATGGTCTGCAGCAATTCGGCCACCTTCGCCGGCTGACCGTAATCGATATCGTAGTCCACCTTCCCCCGGCGTACGGCCTCGATGGTGAAGGCACAGAGGTTTCCGGCCGTGATGGTATCCATCCCGAGGCGATCGCAGAGGTCGTTGAAGTAAATGATCTCTTCCATCTCGTCGATCATGCACAGGCCGCCGAAGGCATAGATGGTCTCATATTCGGGTCCCTCCAGCACCAGTCCTGCATGCGGCCCTTTCTTGACGGTTGTCAGGCGGCCGCAGGCCATGAGGCACTTGGCGCAGGCGTTGGGCTTGACCTCATGCTCTTGGTGCATGGTCTGGCCGCTGATCCTTTCCCAATGCTCGAAGGTGCCTTCCGCCCAGTAGCGCGTCGGGAAAGCCTGCGCCTTGTTCATGATGGCGACCATCATGGTGGTGCCCAAAGCTTTATAGGCCTTGACCCCCGGATGCTCGGCGCTGGTTTTGCCAAAAGCCCGGGCATATTGGGCGACGGCATCGGGATCATGGCAGGCTCGCCGGGCATTGCCCTGAAAGACCACCGCCTTGAGCAATTTGGAGCCCATGACGGCGCCAACGCCGGTGCGGCCGGCGGAGCGCCATTTGTCGTTTTCAATGACGGCAAAGCGCACCAGGTTTTCACCCGCCGGGCCAATCACCACCGCTCCCGGTTTGCGATCGCCTTCCCGTTGCACCGCGAAGCGATTTTTGACCTCCGCTTCGGTCACATAGGTGTCGGCCCCCCACAGGTCCGAGCCGTCGAAGAACTCAGCCCCCCCGGGATGGACGGAAACCACCGTCGGCTCACTCGCCTTTCCATAAAAGAGCACCGCATCAAATCCCGCCGCATCAAAGGCTTCGGGAGCCCTTCCCCCGGCGTAGGATTCGGAATAGAGCCCCGTCAACGGCGACTTGGTGAAAACCCCGTAACGGCTGCTCCCCCAGATCCGACTCTGACAGATCGGGCCGGTGGCAAAGATGAGATGATTATCGGGGGCAAACGGGTCTACGCCCGGAGGGTTCCTGTCGAGCAGCAACCGGGTTGCCAACCCCTTGCCGCCAAGGGAGGCCGCCAGGATGTCGTCGGCTACCGGTTCGATCCGATAAGTCCGATCCGTAAGGTTCACCAGCAAAATGCGTCCGTAAAAACCATACATGGCTGACTCCTGAAAAAGGTGAGGGGTGAGGCGTCAGGCGTGAGGCGTGAAATTGGGGATTCGGGTTTGGCTGGTTTGCCTGGCTTCGAATCTCCGCAGGCGTTTCGGTATCACCCATCACCCCCAACCTATCACCCATTACCTTCAAACTGGAACCCATCAACTAATCACCTATTCACCCCTCACGCCTCACCCCTCACTCCTCACCTATAACCCCAAATACGCCGTCTTGATGTGCGGATCATCGAGGAGGTCCCTGGCTGCACCCTCCATGACGGTGCGGCCGTGTTCGAGGACGTAGGCGCGGTCGCTGAGACTCAGGGAGTGCATCACATCCTGTTCCACGAGCACGACGGTAGTCCCCTGATCGGCGATCTTGCGCACGGTTTCGAAGATGTTCCTGACCAGCAAGGGTGCCAGACCGAGCGACGGTTCATCGAGCATGAGCAGTTTCGGTTTGGCCATGAGGCCCCGGCCGATGGCCACCATCTGCTGTTCGCCGCCGGAAAGGGTCATGGCCAGCTGGGATTCGCGTTCGCGCAGGCGCGGGAGGAGCTCATAGACGGCCTTGATGGTCGTTTCCTTCTCCTGGTCGGCTCGGCTGTTGTAAGCGCCGACCACGAGGTTGTCCCTGACACTCATGAGGGTAAACAGCCGCCGTCCCTCGGGCACGTGTACCACCCCACGTTCGACAATGGCTTCCGGTGGGGCCTTGTGGATGGGGACCCCTTTGAAGCGGACCTCGCCCCGCCTGGGCGGAGCCAGGCCGGAGATACTCCGGAGCAGGGTCGATTTGCCCGCCCCGTTGCCGCCAATGATGCTCACCACTTCGCCTTCCTCGACGTGGAGGGAGAGATCGAAAATGACCTGAACATCCCCGTAGAAGACGTCGATGTGCTCGATTTCAAGAAACGCCATATTCTTCTCCCAGGTACGCCTTGATCACTTTCTCGTCGGAAGCCACTTCCCTGGGGGTGCCTTCGGCAATCTTCTGGCCGAAGTGAATCACCACCACCCGGTCGGAGAGGGCCATGATGGCGCGCATGATGTGTTCGATGATGAAGATGGTGATGCCGCGGTCGCGCAGGCCCCGGATGATCTTGACCATCTCATCGACTTCGGTGGGCCTGAGGCCGGCCATGACCTCGTCGAGCAGCAGCAGCTTCGGTACCGTTGCCAGGGCCCGGGCGATCTCGAGGCGTTTCCGGTCGGCGATGGTGAGGTTCCCGGCTTTCATGTCTCTTTTGTCGGATAGATTCAGGGCTTTGAGGGTCTCAATCGCCCGGCTTTCCGCCACCGCCCGCTTGTCGGTGGTTACGTAGCTCCCCACCATGACATTGTAGAGTACGGTCTTGGAGCTGAAGGGTTTGACAATCTGGAAGGTCCGGGCGAGCCCCTGCTTGCAGAGGTCCCAGGGTTTGACCTGGTTCACCCGGGTCCCGTTGAAGAAGATCTCCCCTTCGGTGGCGGGATAGACCCCGGCAATGCAGTTGAAGACGGTGGACTTGCCGGCACCGTTGGGGCCGATCAACCCGAGGATCTGGCCCTGCTGAATGCTGAGGCTCAGGCTGTCCACCGCCCGCAGTCCGCCGAAATCCTTTACCAGGCCTTTCACATCGAGCACGGTCATGGCTTCCTCCTCAGTCAGCGCGGGCGGGTTGGGCCGCCAAACGGTCGAGGAACCGGTGGTAGAGCCTGGTCAGAGGTTCCTGAAGACCACGGGGCTGGAAGATCATCACGAGAATCAAGAGCACCCCGAAGATGATCAGGTGGAGGCCGGGCAGCTTATCGCCGAAATAGATCCGGCAGAGATCGCTGACCGGCCGCAGGATGATCGCCCCCAGCACCGGCCCGGCGATGGAGCCGCGCCCGCCGATGAGGGCGATGAAGGCGATTTCGAAGGAGATATCGAGGGACATGACGCTCTTCGGGTGAATGAAGAGCGTGAACTGGGCCCAGAAAGTCCCGGCGAGGGCGGTGAGAAAGGAGCTCATGGCCATGGCGATGAGCTTGCACCGCGCGACGTTGACGCCCAGTGCCATGGCCGCCTCGGGTTCTTCGCCGCCGGCGCTCAGGTAATAGCCCAGCTTCGAGCGCGAGATGAACCAGGTCAGGGCCAGCACCGCAATGAGCATCACCAGAATGATGTAGTAATAGGGCTCCTTCTCGGCGAACATGAAGTTGGCCAGGCCGGTGTTGAGCGGCGGGACCTGCAGTCCGCGCGGGCCGTTGAGTTTGAAGGGTCCGAGATACTCGATATTCTCCACCATCACCCGAACGCCCTCGGCGAAGGCAATGGTGGCCAGGGCGAAGTAGGCGCCGCGCATCTTGAAGGTGGGCAGGCCGATCAACACCCCGACCACGACCGCCAGACACCCGCCGACGATCATGCCAAGCCACGGGCTGATGCCGTATTGGAGCGCCAGGATGGTGGAGGTGTAGGCGCCGATCCCGACAAACGTGGCATGCCCGAGCGGCAACACCCCCGCAAACCCGCCCACCAGGTTCCAGCTGGTCGTCAGGTAAGCGTACAGGAAGAGCAGGACCAGAATGTGGAGGTAGGTGGGACTCCGCACCAGCAAGGGTAGCCCGAAAGCAATCACTCCAATCAGCATCAAAGATAGAAACTGCAGCTTATCACGTGTCATTCGCATCACCATTCAATTTCGGATATCGGATTTTGGATTTCACGAAGCAGTTGCTCATGTTCCTTGGGGCCACCCGAAGACCCAGGAAAAGGCCAGCGGTTGACTGGCAACTGCCACTGGCAACTCGCAACTTTTCGAAGCAGTAGTTGCTATGACTGCCCATCGACCGGCAACCCGCCAAAGCCCCACATTCGAAATTCGCAATCCGACATCCGAAATCCTACCAATCATATTTCACGCCAAACAACCCCGACGGCTTGACAAACAGCACCACGAGGAAGAGCGCATACACGATGGCTTCCGTCCAGGTGGCCGCCATGAACTGGGGCCCGACCGACTCGATCACGCCCACGATGATGCCCCCCAGGATGGCGCCGCCAATGCTGCCCAGGCCGCCCAGGACGACGATGATGAAGCCTTTGATGTCAAACAGCACGCCGACGCTGGGAAAAACGTTGTAGAAGGGCACGAGAGTGACGCCGGCGATGCCGGCAAGGGCCGTGCCGATCCCGAAGGCGACGTTGTAGATGCGATACTGATTGATGCCCATCAGGCTGGCCGCTTCCCGGTCCAGGCTGGTGGCGCGGATGGCCCGCCCCAGGCGGGTTTTCTGAAAGAACCAGTAGATCGCGCAGGCGGTGGCGACGGCGGTCAGAAAACCCCAGAGCTTCGGTACCGAGAGCATCATGCCGCCGATCTCGAGCATTTTGCCCCGCAGGGGATTGTCCGGAAGGGTGCGGTACTGGGGGCCGAAAACCAGCAGGGAAAGGTTGTCCAGAACGTACCAGACCCCCGTGGTGACAATGATCACCGTAATCGGCTCGCGGACGTCCTTCTCGGCCTTGAAGATCGGCTTGATGATAAGATCCTGCAGGTAGTACCCAAACAGGTACATGACTGGGGCCACGATGATCAGGGCCAGATAAGGATGGATCCCGGTCAGGGCCACGGCCCAGTAGGCGGCGTACATGCCCACCATGAGCA
>CAZDKX010000274.1:0-6746 GCA_964505935.1 uncultured Syntrophobacteraceae bacterium | reverse complement strand
AGCGGCCAGCCCAGGACGAAGCAAACGGCCAGAATGCCCCAGATGAAGACCCAGTGGGGCAGGTTGAGGGACAGGAGGGTGTCCGCAATGTACTTGGGCGTTCCGAAAGCGGAGAAGACGGCCCCCAGCGCCGTGGAAGCAGCCAGCAGAATCATCACCATGCTCGTGGTCTCAGCGGTCTTATAAGTGGCCTTTTTCAGCATGCCGAAATCGAGTTTCCGATGGGCGCCCGCCACGACGGCAGCCCCGACGCAACCCAGAGCGGAACCTTCGGTTGGTGAGGCAAACCCTGACAGGATGGCCCCCAGGGTTGACAAAATCAGCGTGCCGACGGGGATCACCCCAATGATGAGCTCCCGGATCAGGCGGAGAAAAGGGATGTTGAGCTCCTCGTCCGGCAGGGGCGGGCCGAGCGAAGGATTGCGGTGAACCCGGATTATGCAGTAGACGGCATAGCAAGTGGCCAGGGTAATGCCGGGCAGGATGGCGGCTGCATAGAGTCGGGCGACGGAAATCTGCATGACCGGTCCCATGACCACCAGCATCACGCTGGGGGGGATGAGAATGCCCAAAGTGCCGCCGGCGGCGATGCACCCCGCGGAAAGGGAGGTATCATAACCGCTTCTTTTCATCACCGGGCCGGCCATCAGGCCGATGATGGTAACCGAGGCCCCCACGATCCCCGTGGCGGCGGCAAACAGTACCGCGGTTACCGTAACCGCCAGAAACAAGGACCCCCTCATCCGCCCGGCAAGGACCTGCAAGGCGGTAAAGAGGCGGTCCATCAGCCCGGCCTCTTCGAGGAGATAGCCCATGAAGGTGAAGAGGGCCACGGCGGCCAGCACCTCGTTCATCATGGTACCGAAAAAGGTATAGGTCATGATGTAGAAGACTCGCTCCCCAAGGCCGTAATAGCCGAAGGAGAGGGCGAGAAAGATCAGCGTAAAGGAAATGGGAAAACCTATCAGGATGACGACAAAGAGGGATCCCAGAAGAACCAGACCCAGGACTTCCAAGCTCATCGCTTTCCTCCCCTGATAGCCCGGAGGCACTTGAGTATTTCCGCCACGCCCTGGAGGATCAACAAGCCTACCCCAATTGGCAGCACTGTTTTGAAGTAATAGGCCGGAGGTCGGCCGGGCGTGAGCAGACGTTCATGCAGGTCCCAGGATTCGGCCGCGTACTCCCAGCACAGATAAAAGAACATCAGCATGCCGGGCATGAACAGGAAAACATACAGCAGCAAATCAACCCATGCCTGTGTGCGGAGAGACCATTTCTCGTAAAGCATATCGGTGCGGATATGCTTTCCCATATACAAAGTCCAGGCGGCCGGAATCAAGAAATGGGTCCCGTAGAACTGGGTTGCCCAGTCATGCGCCCAGATGGTCGGCGAGGCGATTTTGCGGATGAACACTTCGTAAGCCAGCACGGCCGCCAGCGGAATAACCAGCCACGAGGCGGTTTTCCCTGTCCATATGCTGATCTGGTCGATCACCTTGATGACCCGGTCAAGCGTGCCATCGAAACCGCTGGGGTTCGGTGCCACCTGGGTCCTCCCATCCTTTGGGGTGCTCATAGCATTGCTCCACTGGAACCCTGGCTCTTGTGAATATTGGGTATTCGGTCGCGAGAAAACCATCTCGCCAGCCACCCTTGAACCTCTTCCTGCTCAATCTTCAAAAGCTGCCTCCCTCCCCGGCATGGGAGGGAGACAGGCCGTGACCGTATCCATTTATTGAAGAACCCTGCTCAATCCAGGTCCTACTTCTTAACCTCCGCAGCCCCGGCGATGAGAGTGGAGAGCTTCGAAGTCTCCTTCGTGTACGGGACTACTTGCGAGGCGAAGGTCCTTTGAGATTCCAGGACCTTCTTGAAGAAGGGATCCTGTTCCTCAAACTTGGCCAGCACTTTCTTGGCCGAAGCGATGAAGGCCGGTGCGTAATCCGGGGGAGCGTCAAACATGGTGACCCCCTTCTCGGTCGTCAGCACCTTGAGGGCCTTCGAATTGTTGTCGACAAAATACATGAGGGCCTCAAAGATCGAGGTCTGGGCGGCCACTTCCACGATGGCCTGGAGGTCCGGCGGCAGTTCCTTCCACTTCTTCCCGTTGATGACGATGTCGGCGATATCGATGGCCTGGTGCAGACCCTGGATGGAGTAGAACTTGAAGACGTCATAGAGGCCGAGCTGGAGATCATTGGCGGGGTTGATCCACTCGACGCCGTCTACCAGTCCCCTCTCAGCCGCGGGGATGATTTCATCACCCGGGAGGGACATCGGCGTGCCGCCCATGTCGCGGAGAACATCGGTGGGCAGCCCGGAAGACATCCGCATTCGCTGCTTCAGAAACTCGGCAAGGGTGGGAATCGGTTTCTTGAACCACCCGAAGGCCTCCGGCCCGTCCGGTGCGTACAGGAAGGGCACGACGTCCAGCTTGAGCACTTTCTGATAGAATTCCACGTAGAGGTCCCGACCGCCGCCACGATAGTACCAGGTCAGCTGACCCATTTGATCCAGGCCGCTGCCGGAACCGCCCAGCGGGGCGCTGAAAAGGCCGGCGGCGGGATGCTTCCCGACCGCGTAATGACACCACCACTGCCCGGCATCCACCACGCCCTTGCTGACCGCATCCCCAATGTCAAAGGGAGCCACGATCGCGCCGCTGGGGAGCACCTCGATCTTCAGCCGCCCCCCGGACATCTTCTCGACATTGGCGGCGAATTTTGCCAAAAGGTCCATGTGCGGGTTCCCTGCCGGGTTGGCGCTCTGCAGCTTCCACTTGAACTGCGGCTCCGCAGACCAGGCTAAACCGCTCCCCGTGAGGACAAACGCCGCGACCACCAGACAAATCAATGCTCTCCTCATGACTTCCCCCTGTGCTAAGGTTTTCCCAATCCTTCCTGCTTCCGACCGCCTTTCTCCTCCGTCATCCGCTTCGTTGCCTCTCACCTCCCCTTGACCGATCCCGTGTAAGGTGCACTGCTCATTTGTGCCGATACCAAACGCTATCTCAGAGATAGACGAGTTGGGTCGCGTTCTTGACGGTCATGGCGGACCTTTCGACCGTTTCAAGTAACCTGTCGTAATATTTTAGAAAATAACATGCAAACAGCGCATCGATGGTCAGAATTTGCGACATCCTCGATAAAAGTGAATACTGGAGAAAGTCCGACTGCTTGGTGAAGGTGAAGAGCTTGATGTCAGCATACTGGGCGATCGGGGAGTCACCGTAGTCGGTAAGGCACAGGGTCGTGGCGCCGGAGGCTTTTGCCAGTTTGAGGGCGTCCACTACGAATTTGGTCTGTCCCGAGCTGCTGATGCCGATAGCCAGCGTTTTGGAGGTTAGAAGAGAGGCGGAAACGGCTTGCTCGATAGGGTCGCCATACATCAGGCAGGGCTTGCCGATCCGGTAGAACCGCTGTCTCAGGCTGTGTCCCGCCGGGATTGACGATCCGGCACAGTAAATGGCGATGAAATGAGCATTCTCGATGGCGGCAATGGCTCTCTCGATCTCTTCGTAGGAAATCATCCGCTGCGTCTTTTCAAGAGACTGGATGTTCTGAAAGGTAATCTTCGCGATCGCGCTCTCAAAGGAATCGTTCTTATCCAGATCCGCGTAGAAGAATTTCTTTGCCTTGCGACTGCCCTCGGACTGGCTGGGGGCGCTGGTGGCGATGGCAATCTTGAATTCCGGAAAGCTCCGGAACTGCAGCGCCTTCACGAAGCGGGTAACGGTGGCTTCCGATACCTGGCAGGCGCCGGCGACCTCCTTGATCCTTTGCAGCTTTGCCCTGCCGGGGTCCTCGAGGATATAATTGGCGACTTTCTTCAAGGCAGGCTTGAGGTAGGGAAGGTGTCTCGAAATCCGCATCAAAGCGTCTTCTTGGCTGTGCATGCAAATCCTCCCGGATGGTCCCGCGTGCCTGAACAAAAAGCGAAGCTGCCGCTTCAATTCCGAGAACTCGAATCTGGATTACTGCACATGTCGGAGGAACAATATGAGATAGAAGCTTGCCTCCGGCATGATCGCCGTCCAAGACCGGTAATGCGTATCGGTGCGGGCAGGATGACTGCCCGATTGCACCATCACCGTAGACCAAACCGCGCAGGAACGCAAGTATTAAATTTATTTTTTTCATATGGAGAAAAAATAATATTTTATCACGGCATGGCGTGGCCCAGATAAAGCGTGCGCTGCGGGCATTCACGCAGATCCCGCCGGCCTCGCCTGGGGAGGGGCATCCGCCGGAGGCGAGGTCCCTTGGGCCTCCTGTGGAACCGTGATGATAGCCGGCCGCAGGTAAGAGCGACATGGCGGGCTGAATTTGACGGGACGGCGAAGCGTTATTGGAAAAGCAGGTTTGACAGCATGCTCCTTTTTTCGTAATATGTTGACGTTAGCATATCTTGAAGAATCGGAACGGAAAACAGAGAGAGGAGCTGCGATGAAAGCTGAAGAGTACAAGAAAGTGATTGCAATGGCTGTCGAAAACGAAATTGAAGCCTACGATTTCTACACGGCTGCCGGTGAAAAGGTGCAAGACGCTAACCTGAAATCCATCTTCAAGGACCTTGCCGAGGAAGAGAAGCAGCACCGGAATTTTCTCCAGGGCCTGCTTTCTCAGGCCAAGCCGATGCGTTTTGCCGAGGCTGAGGACTACAAAATTGCCGAAGCGGTTGATAAACCGAAACTCAGCATCGGCATGAAGCCGGCTGATGCCATCGCTCTGGCGATGAAGAACGAAGAAGAAGCCATGAACATGTACGCAGAGCTGGCCAGGTGCAGTGCCGACAAGGAACAGCGGGAAATGTTCGAGTCGCTGTCCCGGATGGAGAAAGGTCACAAAGTCAAGCTTGAAGGGATGTATACCAACATGGCCTTTCCCGAGGTGTGGTAAGCCGGATCTTGGTTGATGGAGAGCTCGGTTGAGCCTTTCTCCATAGGAGTGGCAGTCAGGAAGCCTCAGGGGGAATGAGTCAGGTCCCGAACATTCCCCCATTCCCACCTTTTCAGGAAACTCCCGGCATCAGACCTTATCTGATCCCTCAAGAATTTCGGTCAATTTGCCGATTACACACACATGAGCGTTGCAAGCATGGGCTGAGGTGGCTCGTGGCGATATATCGGCCAGCAAGCCGGGGTTGTGAGGGTTTGGCATGAGCGAAGAGGTGAACAGGGTGGACCATGGGGAAGGCAAAAATGGAGAGCATCTGTCCCGGCGCGATGAATGGGGCCATGCTCTCGATGTGATGGGAGAGGCTCGACCTCCCGCGGCCGAGGGGCTGCCGCCTGTATCTTGGAGTGATCTAACAGCCCTCAATTCAACCCGGCTGATTCTCGACTCGGTCGGCCCCGAGCTCCTCGCCGATATCGTCAGTGACTTTCAAGACCTGCTTGGAACTTCTTGTGCAGTGCATGAGAAAAACGGTGACTATGCTTTGAGTTTCTGTGGGTCGGGCTGGTGCCGGTTCATGGCTCAAAGCTCGCGGAAGCTTTGCGCGGCGGCTGATGACCGCCAGGCCCTCGCCTCCGGCCAATGGCACTGCCACGAGTCCAGCTGGAACGAAGCGGCCTGCCGGGCGATGGCGTCGGGGCTGCCCACGGACGGGGAATGCCGCGGCGGTATTCGCCTTTTTGCAGTCCCCATCCGGGCGGGGGAAGAGATTGTTGGCAGCGTCAGTGTCGGTTATGGTGACCCGCCCCGGGGCCCGGAGAAACTGCGGGGGCTGGCCGGCACGTTCAAGGTCGGTATCGATGAGCTCCGGGCCGCGGCCGAGACCTATGTGTCGCGGCCTGCCTTTGTCATTGCCTGGGCCAAGAAGCGAGTACGATTCTCGGCCCGGCTCATCGGCGAGATCGTGGCGCGCAAGCGCATGGAAGAGGCCTTGCGCAAAAGTGAGGAGAAGTTCCAGGACTTATTTGACAATATGCAGGATGCCCTTTTTATCCAAGCCCAGGATGGGCAGCTGGTTAAGGTGAATAGAGAGGCTTGCGAACGGTTGGGCTACAGTCGCGAGGAACTCCTGGAGTTGTCCCCTGCGGATCTCGAAACCCCCGAGCAGGCCGGCACCTTTGAGGAAAGGGCCGAAACGTTGCGCCGTCAGGGACAGCTGCTCTTTGAAACGGTCCGCCGACGACGAAACGGCACGGTGTTTCCCGTTGAAGTTTCCGCCCGAGCTTTTGAAGCAGACGGGCAGCAGCTGATCCTCAGCGTCTGTCGGGATATCACCGAGCGCAAGCGGGCGGTGGAGGCCTTGCGGCGATCCGAAGAGTCCTATCGGCAGCTTTTTGAACAAAGCGTCGATGGGATTATCGTCACGGTAGAGGGAAAGATCGTCGAGGCCAACAGGGCTTTTTGTGCGATCCATGGGGCCTCGTTGAATGAGATAACAGGCATGGAGTCTGTTTCCTTGATCCACCCCGAAGAGCGGGAGACAGCCGCCCAGAGAGTGGAATCTTTGCTTTCGGGTGAGCGCATGGTGGAGAGCTTCATCTATCGTTCTTCCTGGCCCGACGATTCCAGAAAATGGGTGGAACTGCGGAGCAAACTGATCCAGTGGGGCGGGCAAACGGCCATCCAGACCATAGTCCGCGACATAACCGAGCAGAAGCGGGCGGAGGAAGCCCTGCGGGAGAGCGAGGAGAGGTTTCGCCAGATGATCGAATTCTCGCCTCTGCCCGTTGCGGTTTTGTCTCCCACCAGGACGGTTGAATATCTCAATGCGAAGTTCATGGAGACCTT
>CAZDKX010000273.1:5096-6793 GCA_964505935.1 uncultured Syntrophobacteraceae bacterium | reverse complement strand
AGGACTTCGGGTTCCACCGCCAGGGCCCGGGCGATGCAGAGGCGCTGCTGCTGGCCGCCCGAAAGACTGAGGGCCGACCGATGGAGCCGGTCGCTGACTTCCTCCCAGAGGGCTGCCCGACGGAGGCTCTCTTCCACCCGCGCAGCGATGAATTCCCGGTCTTTGACGCCGTTTACCCGCAAACCGTAGGCAACGTTTTCGAAAATGGTCTTGGGAAAGGGATTGGGCTTTTGAAAGACCATCCCCACCCGTCGCCGCAGGGTGACGACATCAATCCCCGGCTCGTTGAGGTTTTCTCCGTCCAGAATGATTTCACCCTCCACCCGACTCGTTGGAATGAGATCGTTCATCCGGTTCAAACAGCGCAGAAAGGTGCTCTTCCCACAACCGGAAGGCCCGATCAGGGCGGTCACGCGATTCTGATTGAAATCAAGGGACACGTCTTTCAAGGCGTGAAAATCGCCGTAGTAAAAGTTGAGATGCTTTGCTGCCATCTTCACGAGAGAATTCATTTCCTCGTCCTTTGGTCCTGATCGGAGCAGTGTGGACTCCTTTGCCAATTCATCTGTTCTCCCAACTCACCGCCCCTCGGCGCTTAGCAGAGTGAAGAAAAAGGTTGCGCCATCGATTTGGCCTGGATTGGGACTCTGGACCCAGATCAGACCGCCGTGGCTGAGAATGATGTGGCGGCAGATCGCCAGCCCCAGACCGGTGCCGCCGAAGTCCCCGCCGCGACTCTTTTCGATGCGGTAGAACCGCTCAAAGATCCTCTGCTGATGGAGCTTGGCAATCCTTGGACCTTCGTTACGCACCCCGATGGTGACGGTTTCAGCGGTCAAGCTGCCATCCACCCCGATCTCCCCGTTTTCCGGGCTGTAGCGGATGGCATTTTCCAGAAGGTTCCTAAAAACCCTTGTGAGTTGATCTAGATCGGCCCAAACGTCGATGCCTTCCGGAGGAAGGTGATTTGCCAGGCGGACCCGCTTCCCCTCTGCTAAGGGCAGACAAGCCTTCCATGCTGCCATAAGAGCCTCTGTGGGGTTGACCCGGGCCGGTTTGAGGATTTCACGCCCGGCTTCGATTCCTGCCAATTGAAGCAGGTCGTCCACCATTTTGACCATGTGATTGGTATTCTTGAGAATTACTTCGAGGAACGATGAAAACAATTCCGCCTGCGGCTCGGATTCACCCAGCAGGGTTTCGGTGTATCCTTTGATCGAGGTGAGGGGGGTGCGCAATTCGTGAGAGACATTGGCGACAAAATCCCGGCGTACCTGTTCGAGCTCCCTGAGGCGGCTCATGTCATGGAAGACGAGCACCGCCCCGGTCTCCTCCTCCCGACCCTGAAAACGAAACAGATTGACCTCGAACGTGCGCCCTCCGGCAACCACAGTGAGCACCTCATGGGGAGCGCCGGGCGGCGCTCCCTTTAATCCCAGCATGCGCTCGCAGGCTTGCTGCAGTTCGAGGCTGATGAGCACTTCCAGGGGGCGGCGCCCTAAGACCTGGGTGTGAGGATCGATCAGTTCCGCAAGGGCCCGGTTGATGCTCCGTACTTTCCCTTGCTGATCCAGCACCATCACGCCCTCACCCATCGCATTGAAAACGGTTTCGAGTCGCCGGACCTCCGCCGTGAGGGCCAGCATATGCTGCCCGGTGCGTTCAGCCATCCGGTTGAAGGCATGCGCCAGGGGGTA
>CAZDKX010000273.1:3270-4996 GCA_964505935.1 uncultured Syntrophobacteraceae bacterium | reverse complement strand
GCTGAACGCTCTTTGCCGCAAAAACCTGTTCCCGATGCATGATCTTGCTGAAGCGGGCCATGAACCCGATCTCACCGTGTATGGCCTGGGCAAATTCCGGGCGACCGGAGAAATCCTCCAGATCTTTGATCCGGTCAAAAGGAATTTCGGAGTCGGCAAGTACCTGGCCGTTCAGGGCCACATAAGTCAGGCGCAGTTCAAGGGGCAAGGCAGTCTGGACCAACCAGCGCTGCAGTTGTTCGACGCTCTGGAACTCCTCTCGCTGCGTTATCAGGGAGGAAATCAGGTGCAACTGCTGAATCAGCTGCCGCCTGGCCTCTGCCTCGAGGTCGCTGTTCAGGCTGGTGTAGGCATACCACGACGGAACCACCATCACCGAAGTCAGCAGCCCCCAGAGAGCCAGGATCAAGAGCATTCTAAACGAGATACTGCCCTTCATTGTCGAACCCTGTAGTCGGTAACCGATACTCCCCAAGTTTCCAGTTTCATCTTCATTTTCTAGCCCTGTAGCCGATAACCGACCCCCCTCACGGTTTCTACCCAATGGGAGTAGCTGCCGAGTTTCTGGCGCAGACGGCGAACGTGAGTGTCTACCGTGCGGGCATAGCCGTCGAAGTGATATCCCCACGCCTTCTCGAGGAGCTGATCCCTGGTCTGCACCTTCCCCCGGTTGCGAATGAGTTCCTCCAGGAGCTTGAATTCGGTGGCGGTAAGCAGGACTTCTTCCCCGTCAACCGTCACCTTGTGGGCTTCAAAGTCGACACGCAGGCCCTCGTTTTGCCACACGGTTTCGGCTGCGGGTTCCGCCATGGCCCGGCGCAGAACGGCCCGCGCACGAAGCATCAATTCCCGTGGACTGAAAGGTTTAACCACATAGTCGTCGGCCCCCAATTCGAGCCCAACAATGCGATCGACTTCCTCCCCTTTGGCCGTCAGCATGATCACAGGAATATGCTTTGTCGCGGGGTTGGTCTTCAGCCCTCGACAAACCTCCAGGCCATCCACCTCAGGGATCATCAAATCGAGCAGCACCAGGTCAGGGAGACGCTCCCTGACCATGTTGATCGCTTCCGTCCCCGTTTCACAGGTCCTGACGTCATACCCCCCGGCACGGAAATTATACGCTAAGAGCTTAAGGATATCAGGATCGTCTTCCACAATCAGAATGCTGATCTTGGCCATCTTTCCCTCCTGGTTAAATGAAACGAGGTAGTTGACCACACCCGCATGACAGAAAGGTGACCGTTTTGTTACAGCTCGGTGACATTCTCATCGGTACGCCAAAAAAAAGCAAATCGTTCCCGTCACACAAATACCTCTGATTGGAAACACTCCTGTCAAACTAATGATTCATAAAGAGATCAAACTTCAATCAGCAGAGAAGGATATGCAGCATGCAGGGACTGAGTTTGAACGCGGAGCTTTTGAGGGACATTTTCCAGTATGCCAAGCCGCTCGGGCACAATGAAAAGCCATCCAATTTGAACCTTGGCTTCGGGTTTCTCTATTACGGGCTGGTCAGGGCCCTTCGCCCCAAACACATCCTCGTTATCGGCTCCGGCTTTGGTTTCAGCCTCGTTTGTCTCGCGCTCGGCCTGAGAGACAATGGCAAGGGATTGGTGACGTTTGTGGATCCGGCGTACTCGGTATTCAAAGACGGCCCCTTCAAGACCATGGGCGGGACCGGGAAATGGAATGATCCCCAAAAGGTCAGAGAGCATTTCGC
>CAZDKX010000273.1:0-3170 GCA_964505935.1 uncultured Syntrophobacteraceae bacterium | reverse complement strand
GTGGCTTCTGCTATTGGCGTTATGTCTGGTTTTTTCGCAACCCCCCGCGGCATCCCCCTCCTGGAATAGGTCTACTGAGCCCTGCCGACGGCACCGTAGTCTATGTCGAAAGGGTAGCGCCCGCTGAGCCTGTCATCTCGATCAAGCGAGGCATCCGCATTTCCGTGAATGATATCGTGCGTGAGCACCTCGAGAGGCAGAAAGTGCTGATCGGGATCTTTATGAGTCCCCTCGATGTCCATTTCAACCGAGCACCGCTTTCCGGGCGGGTGGGGTGTGTCCGTCACCATCCCGCCGTCAGGCGCAATCTCCACATGGAGTCCATGCACCTCAGAACCGTCAAAGGCGAACGCTCGAGAGTGGCCGAGCTTGCCGCAAGACTTCTGTGATCCTCCTGTAATGCAATTCTTGCCTCCAAAATCTCACATGATCTTAACCGACCCTTAACCGTTCCGTAACATTAGGCGTTTACAATTCAGGTGATGGAAACGACGGAGACCTCGTGAATCATTTTACTGTCGAAACAGGGGAGAGGGTAATTATGGAATGCTACGTTCATGACATACCGGGAAGACTGAGAGTGAAAATTCCGCAGGCCAAGGGCCGTCCGGACACTGCCCAGGAAATCGAAAAGCTGCTCAGGGCCATCGAAGGCATTGATTCTACGGCCTCAAACACCACCACCGGCAGTGTCGTGATCAACTACAACAGCAGAACTCTCAGCTCTGACAAGGTCCTCAGCGCCCTCAACCAGAAAGGCTGGCTCGACCGCTCCAAAGTGGCAACGTATGATGACGTCCTCCAGGAAACCGTCTCTAAAGTGGGTTCCGTTGTCAGCCGGGCTCTGGTCGGCCTGGTCCTCGAGAAGACGTTTGAAGGCTCGATGCTCTCTCTACTGACCGTACTCATTTAGCCAATGAGAGATCTATTCCGGAGGGTCGCGATGTCCCCGGCCGTCACCGTCACCGGTCTGAGCAAGAGCTTTAACGGGAAACAGGCTTTGCATGGGATCGATCTTGAAATCGCCAAGGGCGAGTTCGTGGCGCTCATAGGCGCCTCGGGATCGGGAAAATCAACTCTGCTTCGCCATCTATCCGGCTTTCTCGCCGCCGATCCTGGTTCTCAAGCCCTGATCAGCGTACTCGGGCACCGAGTGCAGCAGCAGGGGCGAGTCGTTCGCGAGGTGCGGGCGATTCGAGCCAATATTGGGTTCATCTTCCAGCAGTTCAACCTGGTGGGGCGGTTGCCGCTCATCACCAACGTTCTCACCGGCATGCTCTACAGGATTCCCTGGTGGAGAAGTCTTACGGGCTGGTTCACCCGGAAGGAGCTTGTCGAAGGCTTCACCGCGCTGGCTAAGGTCGGGATGAGCGGCCATGCGTGGCAGCGGACCTCGACCCTCTCCGGTGGACAGCAGCAGCGCGCCGCTATTGCCCGCTGCTTGGTGCAACAGGCGAAAATCATTCTAGCCGACGAGCCCATCGCGTCCCTCGACCCTGAATCCGCCCGCAACGTCATGGAGATCCTGGCCACGATCAACCGGGAACAGGGGGTCACGGTGCTGGTCTCCCTGCACCAGGTAGAAATGGCACTCCGCTACTGCCCTCGGGCGGTCGCGCTGCATCAGGGCCGACTGATCCATGACGGTCCTTCGGCGGATCTCACCCCCCACTTGTTGCGCGAACTCTATGGTGCCGCGGCGGATGAAATCCTCGATCGTGATGCCGCCTGTAAACCCGCGGCCGTACAGCCTCAGTTGGTTCCCACGGTCGCAGAGGCCCTGGGATGATTTTCAAACCTCTGTCAATCCATAAGAAAGGAATAGACATGACCAATTTTCGATCATCATTTGCCCTCCTCTTGCTGTTTGCCGTTCTCACTGCAGGGTCCTTGAGTCCCGCCCAAGCCGAAACGGAACTGAACTTCGGCATCATTTCCACCGATGCCACTGCGGCCTTGAAGCAGGCATGGCAGCCTTTCATCGACGATCTCAACAAGGAAACCGGCCTGAAAGTCACCGCCTTCTTTGCCACGGACTATGCCGGCATTATTGAAGCGATGCGCTTCAACAAGGTTCAGTTTGCGTGGATGGGGAACAAGGCCGCTATCGAGGCAGTCGATCGAGCCGGGGGCGAAATCTTTGCCCAGGTTGTCTTCGCCGACGGCAGCACCGGATACTATTCCTACCTGATCACGCACAAGGACAGTCCGGTGAAGTCCCTCGAGGATTTCCTCAAGAATGGCAAGCAGTACACTTTCGGCAACGGCGACCCCAACTCCACTTCCGGCAACCTGGTGCCGGGCTTTTATGTCTTTGCCAAAAACGGAATCGACCCCAAGAGCAACTTCAAGGTCATGACTTCCGCAAACCATGGTGCCAACCTGGCCGCCGTTTTGAACAAGCAGGTCGACGTAGCCACCAACAACTCGGAGGAACTGGGGAAGCTGAAAGGCCAAGCACCCGAGAAGGCAGAGCAGATCCGCATCCTGTGGACGTCACCCGAGATCCCCTCCGACCCGCTGGTCTGGCGTAAAGAGCTTCCGGATGACGTGAAGCAGAAGATCAAGGCTTTCGTCCTCGCCTATGGCAACACCGAGCACGGCAAGTCGGTGATGAACGGTATCTACAGTTACGGCGGTTTCCGCGATTCTTCCAACGCACAACTGCTGCCCATTAGACAGCTGGAGCTCTATAAAGCCAAAACCAAGCTGGAAGGGGACACGACCCTGTCCGACGTGGAACGCAAGACGAAACTGGCGGATATCGACCGTCAGCTGGCTGAAATTGATACGCAACTCCCCAAGACCATGTAGATGAGTCAGGTGGCAATCTTCCCTGAAATGGCCCGGCCCGGGCGGAGGCTCCCTCAGGCGTTTGCCTGGGCCGGCGGGTTTGCCCTGCTTGCATGGGCCTGGAACGGAGCGGACATGCGGCCGCTGGATCTCTACCGGGATTCCGGCAACATGGCCCAGTTCACCAAAGAGTTCTTTCCGCCCAATTTCCGTGACTGGCGCATCTACCTGGACGAGATGCTCGTCACCTTTCACATCGCCGTGTGGGGAACGGTCCTGGCGATTCTCTGCGCCGTACCCTGCGGCCTCTTGTCGTCGGAAAACATCGTCTCCCCCTGGATCTATCAACCCATGCGCCGGCTCATGGATGCCTGCCG
>CAZDKX010000272.1:0-6905 GCA_964505935.1 uncultured Syntrophobacteraceae bacterium | reverse complement strand
GTGATCAAGGCCTATCTGGGAGAGCAGAAGCATGCTTAGCGTGGAGTCTCTCCAGGTTTACTACGGTGGCATTCACGCCCTCAAGGGCGTGAGCCTCAAGGTCGAGGCTGGACAAATCGTGACGCTGATCGGGGCTAACGGGGCGGGCAAGAGCACGACCCTGCGCGCCATTGTGGGCCTCGTGAAACCGAGAGGGGGGTCGATTCGGTTTCGCGACGAGGAACTGGCGACGATGACCACTCATGAGATCATTCTTCGCGGCATTGGCGTGAGTCCTGAAGGACGCCATGTCTTTCCCAACCTGACGGTGTTCGAGAACCTTGAGCTGGGCGCTTATCATCAAGGTCCCGGAGAATTCCAGGAGCAGTTTGAGTGGGTTTGCTCGTTGTTTCCCCGCTTGCGCGAGCGCCAAAGGCAGCTGGCGGGGACGCTCAGCGGCGGCGAACAACAGATGGTGGCCCTGGGAAGGGCGTTGATGAGCCGCCCGCAGCTGGTCCTGCTGGATGAACCTTCGCTGGGATTGGCGCCCCTGGTGGTCGAGGAAGTCTTTCGGACGATCCGGACCATCAACGAGCAGGGCGCCACGATCCTGCTGGTGGAACAGAATGCCATGGCGGCCCTCAATGTGGCAGACTACGCTTATGTGCTCGAGACCGGAAGAGTGACGCTGGAAGGGCCCGGTCGGACGCTACTGCAGGACGAACGCGTCCGCAAGGCCTACCTCGGAGAATAGAAGGCACGGTCCATGCGACAACTGAACCCCTTTGAGAAGCGCTCCGAAGAAGCCCTGAAAGGCCATGCGCCGCTGGCGGAGCGCATGCGCCCGAGCAGCATCGAGGAATTTGTCGGCCAGACTCATCTGCTTGGCACCGGCCGCATCCTGGACCGGGTCCTGCGCAACGAACGTCTTCAGTCCTTTATCCTGTGGGGCCCGCCCGGATCAGGAAAGACCACGCTCGCCCACCTCATCGCCCGCCAAACGCATGCCCACTTGATTGCCATGTCCGGGGTCATGGCCGGGACCCGCGAGATCCGTGCCGCCGTGGAGGAGGCTCAAAGCGTCTGGGCCAGGGAGAAGCAGCGCACCTGGCTCTTTATGGACGAAATCCACCGACTCAACAAGGCCCAGCAGGATACCCTGCTGCCCCACGTGGAACGGGGCACCGTGCTGCTCCTGGGCGCCACGACGGAAAACCCTTCGTTCGAGGTCATTCGCCCCTTGCTTTCGCGGGCCCAGGTGCTCGTCTTGCAACCCCTCGAGGCCGATGAACTGCGAAGCCTCGTCGCGCATGCCCTGGCAGATCAGGCGCGGGGACTGGGGAATTTTCCGGCCCGCTTGAACCGGGAAACGGAGGACTACCTCTTTGCGGCCTCGGGGGGAGATGCGAGAATTGTGCTCAATGCCCTGGAACTGGCCGTCATGACCACGCCGCCCGGCCCGGAGGGGATGAGGCTGGTGGATCGCCAGGCCATGGAGGAAGCCCTGCAGCGCAGGGCAGTCCACTATGACAAGGATGGAGAGGAGCATTTCAACCTCATATCCGCTTTGCACAAGAGCATTCGAGGCAGCGATCCCGATGCGGGGCTCTACTGGTTGGCGCGCATGCTGAATGCCGGTGAAGACCCGCTGTACCTGGCTCGGCGCCTCGTGCGCATGGCCTTGGAGGATATTGGCCTGGCCGACCCCATGGCCGTCGTGGAAGCCATGGCCGCCCTGCAGTCCTACCAGCTGCTCGGGAGCCCCGAGGGGGATTTGGCTTTGGCGCAAACGGTCGTCTATCTGGCCCTGGCCCACAAGAGCAACGCCGTCTATATGGCCTTTGACCGGGCGCTGGAGGCGGCCCGGAAAACAGGTGCCGCCCCGGTCCCGAGACACCTCCGCAACGCCCCGACCGCTCTTTTGAAAGAGCTTGGATACGGCAGGGACTATCGTTATCCTCATGACGCCCCCGAAGGATGGCTTCCGGAGAACTATTTTCCCGAGACCATGGCGGCCCTGGTCTTCTACGATCCCACCCCGCGGGGCTGGGAAGGGCAGCGGCGGGAAATGCTGAACAAGCGGCGCCAGGTGGCGGCGAAGAGGCAAGGACCCGCAAACGTTGACCGGAAAAGCTGATACCGATCCCCATGAAGATACTCAAGGCCGGCGCAAAACCGATTGAGGGCATCAAACCCTTCCGCCTGGTTAAATATCTTTCCCTGACCAGCCTGATGGTGATTCTGGTGTGCACGCTGTTTCTTTCCGGTTTCATCTCGAAGCGGGCCAGAGAAATCCTCTTCCATAAGAGCGAACAATACGCCCTGCTGGTTGCGGAGAATCTCAACCACCAGGTCTTCTACCAGTTCACCCTGCCCACCCTCCTGTCCGGCGAAACGATTCGCCTGAGCCGTCAAAGCCAGTACGAACGCCTCGACCGCGTGGTGCGCAACACCATTCATGGCTTCACCGTGGATACGGTCAATATTTATGACCCGGACCAGGTCCTCACTTACAGCACGGAACCGGAAATGGTCGGCACTCGAGGGGATGTGGGCGAGGCCTTCAAGCAGGCCATGGCGGAACAGGCGGTCTCCCTGCTTACCAGCGAAGAACAGCCTTTCCTGGGGATTGAATGGCGGGGGGGCACGCGCAGGCTGAAGACCTATCTGCCCATGTGGGAAGAACGTCCCATGAGCTATAAGCGGGGCAAAATCCTCGGCGTTTTTGAAATCACCCTGGACGTGACCCGCGATTATGCAACGGTGCGGCGCTTTCAGTGGATTGTGGCGATGGGCTTCCTGGTCTTTGTGACCGTCCTGTTCACCACGATCCTTTTGATCGCCCGCCGGGCGGAACGGATCATTACCAGCCGAGCCGAACGACAACGGAAGCTCGAGGAGAAGTTGAATCAGACCGAGCGACTGGTCGCTCTCGGGGAGATGATCGCCGGCATTTCCCATGAAATTCGCAATCCCCTGGGGATCATCCGCAGCACGGCGGAGCTGCTGCATGCCCGGGCGGACAGCGGCCGGCAGATCCGCCTCTCATCGATTATCGTGGAAGAAGCCACGCGCTTGAACGACATCCTGACGGAGTTTCTCGACTTCGCGCGGCCCAAGACCCTGCGCCCCATGAAGTGCCGCCTTGAAGACATCCTGGAACGGAACCTCAAGGTCGTGGAACCGGAATTTCAGCGTCTCGGCATTCAGGTGGAACGGCAATACGAGAGCGGCTCCTTTGGGATTGAAGCCGACCCCGATCAGCTCTACCGGGCTTTTATCAATCTCCTGGCCAATGCCCTCCAGGCCATGCCGGATGGGGGACTCCTGCGCCTTCGGACCCGGCTCAGCAACAGCCGTTTCGGGCCGCCTTACGTGGAGCTGATGATTCAGGACACGGGACCGGGAATTCCTTTGAAGGTTCAGAAGAAGATTTTTAATCCCTTTTTCACGACGCGGGAAAAAGGGACGGGACTCGGCCTGGCGATTGTTCGCAATATCGTGGACAGCCATCACGGCGAAATCGAAGTGGTGAGTGAAGAAGGGAAGGGGGCTGCGGTGATCATCCGGCTGCCTCTCTACCAACCCGCCATCGGGGAAGAAGATGAGTCGGCGGAAGCTGGGGTTGGCGCTTAGAGGCTGTCTAAATTTAGTGGCAGTTTCTCGCTGGTTCCCAAGCTGGAGCTTGGGAACCAGCGGAACGGAAACGAGAGGTATTTGCTCCAGGTTATTTCTTAATGACCCCTTGTGAGGAACCGGCGGTCCGGGAGAGTATGGAAAGCATCCTCATCGTCGATGACGAAAAGAACTACTTGCTGATTCTCGAAGACCTCCTCAGTGAGGAGGGCTACGAGGTGGTCACGGCGCAGACTGCGGAACGGGGCCTGGAACTCGCCTCGGAATACGATCTGGATGTGGTGATCACGGATATGAAAATGCCGGGCATGGATGGCATGGCCTTTCTCGAACGGGTCCATGACCAGCATCCCGATCTTCCCATTATCATGATGACCGCTTACGGGTCGGTGGAAAAAGCCGTGGAAGCCATGCGCAAAGGGGCCTTCGACTATATCCTCAAGCCGTTTAAAAATGAGGAATTGAAGCTCACCATCCGCAAAGCGGCCGATCACTACCTGCTGGTCCGAAAACACCGCACCCTCACGCAGGAACTGCAAGAACGCTATCAATTCGGGAGCATCATTGGTAAGAGCGCGCCCATGCAGCGGATCTACCAGCTTATTGAAAAGGTGGCGCCATCCCGAGCCACCGTGCTCATCACCGGCGAATCGGGGACGGGGAAGGAATTGATCGCCCGCGCCATCCATTTCAACAGTACCCGACGCGACCAACCCTTCATTACCGTGAATTGTGGCGCCTTGCCCGAAAACCTCCTGGAAAGCGAGCTGTTCGGCCATGAAAGAGGGGCGTTCACGGGCGCCGTGAATTTGCGGAAAGGGCGGTTCGAACTGGCTCATGAGGGGACGCTCTTCCTGGATGAAATCAGTGAAATGTCCCCTCCGCTCCAGGTCAAGCTCCTGCGCGTCCTCCAGGAGATGGAATTCGAGCGCGTCGGCGGGAGCCAGACCCTTAAAGTCGATGTGCGCGTGGTCGCGGCCTCCAATCGCAACCTGAAGGAAGAAGTTGCCTATGGCAGCTTTCGCTCGGACCTGTTCTACCGTCTGAATGTCGTCCATGTCCACCTGCCGGCCTTGAAGGAGAGAGCTGATGACATCCCGCTCCTGGTGAATCATTTCCTGGACAAATACTCCCCGCCGGAGAGCCGTCGGCAGATTACCCTCGAGGCCGATGCTCTCCGGTTGATGCTCGATTATGGGTGGCCCGGAAATGTCCGGGAGCTCGAAAATGTCATTGAACGAGCGGTGATTCTTTCAAACGGTGAAAGCATAACGGCCAAGGACCTCCCCCAGGAGGTTCGTGAGCCTGGGCCGGGGGTGCGGATGGCCACTGGTCATACGGGTTTCCGTACCATGGAGACGACTCCCATGAGGGACCTCAAACCCTCCGTTGGCTTGAGCTCCGGCGACCGGATCCCCCACTATGGCCTGAACCAACGCCAGTTGAAAGCGATTGATTTCATCAGAGAGCATGGTTTTGTGACCAATCGCCATTACTCCCAGCTGAATAACATCTCGGAACGGCAGGCTTTGCGGGAACTGACGGAGATGGTGGATGCCGATATCCTCATTCGCACCGGCAAAGGGCGGGCCTGCCGCTATCTCCTGGGCGAGAAGGCCCCCTTGAAATGAGACCGGAGCTTGTTCATCGACGATAATCCGGCACCTGCTGCGAGCGGCCGGCGGCCTGCTCCCGAATGGCGGCGCGGGCCAGCTCGTCACAGCGCTCATTTTCCGGATGCCCGGCATGTCCCTTGACCCAGTTCCACTCGATGGTGTGGCGCCGGCCGGCTTCAGCCAGCACAAGCCAGAGGTCCTGGTTCTTGACCGGAGTCCCGGTGCTGGTTTTCCATCCCTTGCGCTGCCACTGGTGAATCCAGCTGGTGATGCCGTCCTTGAGATAGCGGGAATCGGTGTGGATGACCAGATGGCAGGGCCGCTTGAGGGCCCGGATCGCTTCCACCACGGCGGTCAATTCCATCCGGTTGTTGGTCGTCCAGGCAGCAAAGCCGGAAAGCTCCTTTTCGATTTCCCCATACCGTAGAATCGCGGCCCAGCCGCCCGGGCCGGGGTTCGGTGAACATGCCCCGTCGGTAAAAATTTCAACCCTCGTCAAATTCATATGTTAGGCGACAGCCGTTTGCGGATCAGGTGTTCGATGGCGGTCGAGGTCGGGTGGTCGAGGACCTGGTGCAGGTTGGCAAGCGGTATTTCCGCCCGCGCCATGGCCTCATGGCCCCCGGCACACCCCAGATGGCCGAAACCCCGCCGAATCATTCTCCCGGCGTCATGACTGCCGTCGTTGCGCAGGACAATAATGAGATGGTCTTCCAGCAGACCGGAAATGATACTCCACGAGATGTCATGGACCTTCAGGAAGAACTCGGCAAGGACCACCAGAATATCAGCCGTCGGCACCTCGTCGAGATGGGCGAACAGGCGGTCGCGCACGATATGCTTGCGCTCGACGGCCTTTTGGAAAAATTTGAGATCGCTGAAGGAAAGATCGGATATCTCTACTTTTCTCAATATGTTATGATTGGTAAGGGGAAACAGGTAACGAAATGCTTCGATGTCTTCCATGATGGTATGCCGCTCGAAATTGCGCGTATCGGTCTTGATGCCGTATAAGAGGGTAGTGGCCAGCGCCTGGGAAGGTTTGATCCGGGCGGCTTTCAGATAGCCGGTCAAAATGGTGGAAGTGGAACCGAAATCAGGGCGGATATCCACGAAGGGGGTCTCGCTAAAAGCATTGGTGACAGGGTGATGGTCGATGATGGCGGTATAATGAAAGCGCTGGAAAAAATCATTGTGGCTGGGCTGGCCGTCGACAACGACATATTTGTCAAAGCGCTCGAGCTTGTCCCGGGCAAGGAGCACCAGGGGGAGACGCAACACCCGCACCAGGGTCAGGTTGTTGAGCCTCCTGATCGGGCGGATCATGCCGATGGTGGTCGCCTGCACCTTGTGCCAGAGCAGCCGTTTCACGGCCAACGCCGAAGCGATGGCGTCGGGGTCGGGGTCGATGACCACCAGCACATGATCCTTGGAACAAAAGTGGGTGTGGAGTTCCTGGAGGGCCTCCTTGAGGGAGCGGTGCTTGCCGGTACTTTTTCTGGTGGCAGTTGCGCTATTTTGTGTCATGCTGCATGCTCGCGACCGGAGGGGAAAGATGGCCTGAATCGCAAGCCACAAAAAAAGGGTGGCTCGCGAGATACCACCCAGGCTCGGCTTCCGGTGGAGCGGGAAACGGGATTTGAACCCGCGACTTCAACCTTGGCAAGGTTGCAC
>CAZDKX010000271.1:4224-6924 GCA_964505935.1 uncultured Syntrophobacteraceae bacterium | reverse complement strand
TCCGCCCACAGCGTGCCGTCGTTGTCGAACGTGGCGATGCGCTCCGCGGGAGGCACGAAGTCGGGGGAACCAGGCGTCGTCACCTTCTTCACGAAAGCAACGATGGACTGCTTGGTCTTGCCGTCGTTCCAGGAGGGAAGAAGATCCGTGGCCTGGGCGACAGCAACGTTACCGCAGATGGACGCGAAAACAAAGGTTAGTATATAGAGTAGAGCGGGTTTCACTCTCATTGATTAGTCCTTTCATGGCTGTATTTGTTGTTGAGAGCGTTCGGTGGGATTCAATGGCTGCAAATGCAATGGTCGAAACGGAGTGAACCAATCGGCCAGAACGCGGCGAAATCGGGCACTCCAACCTGCTAGCAAAAGCAGAAGCATCGCAGCAACCAAACCGACCAGCTCCCACCACTCGATGGAATGCGAGGCGGCGCCAACACCTGCCAGGGTTCCACCGCTTGTCGCCAGTGCCGGATTTACTGCCACTTTCAAGGTTCGCTCGGCGAATTCCTTTGTTTGAAGCTGCTTCGTATCCAGGTCAAACCAAATGAACCGCACGGCGGGAATCGTGAACTCGCCGGCCCGCTTGCAGACATACGTGACGACATCGCGCCGTTCGCCGCGCAATGAGCCTCTATCGGTTTGATCGAGCAGTTGTCGCTTGGGATAGATGCCCAGACCGTCGATCTGGCCGGCGGGAAACGGTGGGAACACCATGCCGGGCACGTCCGGCGCGGTAAATGTGATCGTGCGAGTGAACGCCGCGCCTGCCTTCACGTTTTCTTTTCCAGGCTCGGGCTTCCACGTTTCCTCGATCTTCAAATCCCGGGCGCTGATGACCTGACCCAAATTCTCACCGCCCGGCGGCACCTTGACCGCAAATGGCATTGCGTCGGTCTTTAGCGTGGCGGCGATTTCATTGGTGTCCTGAGACGCGCGCTTGAATTCAAAGCGCACCGAAAAGGCGGGGACGGATTGCTCGCCCGCGCGCATCGGATAGGCTGACAACTCGTGCCGCTGCACCGTGTAGCTCGTGCCGTCGATGGTTTCACTACTCAGAATGGGGCGCCCCACGGGAGGCAAGAGCAGCACCCCCGGCGGGTCGGGCAAATCAAACGTGACGGCGCTGGAGAAGTATCCCGGTGCGAGCAGTTCGACCACGACCGTGACCTTCTGGCCGACCCAGGTGGCGTCCTTGGTCTCGAGACTCGTCCGCACCTTCGCATCCTGTGCCAGGGAGTGGCCGCACAACAGCACCCCTGCCAGGCAGATAAGCAATTGAACAGAACGACGTGAAGTCGTCCCGGGTTTCATGGTGTTCCTCCGGTCCCGGACGGTGGTTCCGCCGATGCCGCCTGGTAGGCAAACTTCGCCCGCAGAAAATCACCCGGAGTCGTTTGCACGCGTCGCAGCCACAGGGCGCGAAGCTCGGCATCCGACAACTTCTGCCCGTTCATCTCCGTAGGCTGCCCCTTCTTGTCGTCGCCCTTCTGATCGAAGACAATCTTATCCGCGGTATAGGCGCCGGTCTGGTCCTCGGCGCGATTCTTGGCGGACGCTTCCAGCATGTCCTTCCGCGCCATGGCCAACGCCTTGTTGTCCTCCGCCTCCTTCCAGCGGGGATGGAAGCCCAGCGCACGGTCATAACTTTCAATGGCCTCTTTGTATTGGCCGTGCATCAACCATGCATTGCCCCGGTTGAACGCGCCGTCCGCACCCGGCACCCGCGCGAAGGTTTTGGCCGCCGCCTCGAATTGCCCATCGCGATATTGCGCCGCGCCGATGCGCCATGGATCGGCGTAAGCCTTGGCCGCCTCGGCAAAGTTCTTCTCGGCGAACAATTGATCCCCACGCTGGTCGGCCGTTCGCCAAAAGTGGGGATCACGCACCGTCCCGACAGCAAGGACCGGTAAAAATAGGAGTCCAACGACCCAAGGCACAAGAGAGCGCAAAGGGACCGAGCGCTGTTTTCCTTCTCCTATTTTGCATCTATGTTTGTTTTGGTTGAAGGTCATCGTGTCATTCCCCTTGGAACCATCCATCCCTTGCGAAAGAACAGCAGCAGGAGAGCCGCGATCACGGGCGTCAACCAGTAGCCGCTTTCCGCCCAGCGACGGTTTGCGTCAACTCCACTCGTGCTGGCAAACTTCGCAGCGCCGGCCAGTTCCCGAATATCGGTATCGTCCGCGGCAAGCCGGACGACGCCGGCCTTCACGGAGCGGGCGTCAGTGATCACCGCATCCAGTTCGGCGCCCGGAAACAACGGGGGGAACAGGCGCACCGCTGTGCCGGAAGACCTCCTCCAGGACGACAAAGGAGCGTTCTGTTCCGCCGCAATGCTGTCGGTAATCCACAGAATCGAGCCGCCGCCGGCACCCGCCAGGGCTTGATCCGCCAACTTGAGGGCCTCCGCCGCCGCATCGCCTTCCACGGGCATGATCTTCGGGTCGAGCGCCCGGTCAAACGTGTCAATGATGCCACTGTCCTTTGTTGGCGGCATGACGACATGGGCGCTCCCGGCATAGGCAATCAGCGAAGTCTTCCCGGCACCCCGTTCCTTGAGCAGGTCATGAATTTTTTCGGTGGCGCGTGCCAGGCGACTGGGCTGGACGTCCTCTGTGATCATCGAGGGCGAAACCTTCACCACAATGGCGATGGCGGCGACGTCATCCGCAAAAAGTGCGGGCTCCTGTTTCCAGGTCGG
>CAZDKX010000271.1:0-4124 GCA_964505935.1 uncultured Syntrophobacteraceae bacterium | reverse complement strand
GATTCCGTCTCCGCCATCCTCGAGGTCTCGGGCTTCAGAAGCTGGACGGTATGGAGGAGCATGGAGACAACCAACGCCGCAACCAACGGCCACCAATAGACGTCGCGTCGGGGACGATGCGAGATGGTTTGCGCCTTGCGGGCTTCCAACTTGTCGAGGCGGCTGTAAATCTCATCCAGTTGCCTGGTGTCGGCGGCATGGGCGTAGAGCCCACCGGTTGTCGAAGCGACCTGCTTGAGCGTGTTTTCGTCCAGCGCGTCCTCGCCGGCCGCGCGAGGATCGCCCACTGCGACGGTGAAAATGGTGATGCCCTTGTCTTTCGCAATCTGGGCCGCCTTCAGGGGCGGCACCTGGCTGGCGGTGTCGCTGCCGTCGGTGAGCGCGATGAGCACGCGTTCCTTGACCTCGCTGCGATCGAACAGATTGATGGATAGGCCAACTGCGTCGCCGAATGCCGTTTGCGGCCCGGCCATGTTCACCTGCGCCTCGTCCATGAGCTGGCGGCAGACTTTCAAATCCTCGGTGAACGGCGCCTGCACGAACGGAGCGCTGCCAAAGAAAATCAACGCCACGCGGTCGCCCTGGCGTTTGGCCAAAAAGGCGTCCAGCACTTCCTTCACGGCGGTGAGGCGGTCCACCACCTGGCCGCTCGCATTCTTGAAATCCTTTGTCGCCATGGAGGCGGACAAGTCAACGGCCAGAACCAGATCACGCACGGGTATTTCCTTGGTGATCGGTGGTTCGATGATCTGGGGACGCGCCAGAGCCAACACCGCGCAGGTCCAACAAAAGCACACCACTATCCACCGCCACCAGCCGCCACGAAGAATCACGGCACCTTTCAGCGGGCGCTGGCCGCTCTGCTCGGCCAACCGCGCGAGGAAGGGAACGACCAACCCCTGTCGGGTTTCGCGACGTGCCGGCACGAGCCACCATACCAGCAGTGGCAAAGGCAACAGGGCGAGCAGCCATGGGTAGGCGAGTGTCAGCATGGGTCTTTCTCCGACGGTTGTTCGACCGAAGACAGCGCGGGCATCGCCGGACCATCTGCCGGCTCATCGTCCCCCGCCTCCTCTGCTCCCTGCGGTTCGAGCCTGAGATCGTGGTGTTTGATCCAACGGCGAATCGCCTCCACCAGGGAATGGAGTTTCTGCGGATCAAGAGCGCCGCCGGTACGTGGATCGTAGATTCCGCTTTCCAATAGTGCACCGAGAGCCTCACGGAAATTTGAGCCTCTCGCGGTGTGGTCGAGAAAGTCAAACCATTTCGGCCCGGTCAGCGTGGCAACGTCTTCACGCCGGAATGCGGTCACCGCGGTGCGCTTCAAGAGCTGGGCGAGGCCTAACAAGGCACGGGAGCGCCGTTCAGGGTTCTTCAACGCCACTTCCTGAAGCGCCAGCTCAGCCAGAGCCTCACGGCGATAGCGGTTGTGCTGCCAGCGAATGAGTCCTTTGATCAATGCCGTCAGCAGAATAAGAACGATAAGCCCCAGCACCCAATACCAACCAGGCGCAGGCGGCCACCACGGGACGGGCGGGGCCACGATGATGTCGTGCAGCCGATCGAGGCTGATGGCGTCAGGGTTCATCGCAAGCGTGCTCCCAATTGCCGGCGGACTTGTTCTGCCACATCCTCGCCGGTGCTCAGCGGGAGCACCGGCGTTTCCCTTTGCAGGAGAAACTTTCGCCCGGCAGCGCGCTGTTCGGCGAACGTGGCGCGGAAGCGTTCGCGAAAGCCGCGCTTGTTGGTGTCCACCTCCAGTTGCTGGCGGCCATCGCTGAACACCAACGGCCCAACAGCAGGCAATTCCACCTCCAGGGGATCATGGATGAAGGCGAACAGCACGTCATTGTGCCAGGCAATGCGCGTGAGCAGCTGGCGGGATTCCTCATCATGGCCGTAAGCGTCACTGATGATGCAAACAAGGCAATCGTGCTTGGCCAGCCGGTCGCAACGCCGGAGCACCTCATTGAACATGCCGGGATTGGCCTGAGCACCGCCGGTCACCGAGAGCTTATGGTTTTGTTGAACAATCGCTTTGAGAATCCGCATCACCGTGGAATGGCTGCGCTGCGGGCGGATTTCTTCAATCTTTGAATCGTTGAACACCAGTGCGCCGACGCGGTCCTTCTGAGCCAGCACGCGCCACGCGGCGAGCGCAGCCGCTTCGGCGGCAGTGATGGATTTCATGTTCTTGACGCTCCCGAAAAACATGGTGATGCGCTGATCCACAAGCAGCAGCGTCGTGCGCTCCCGTTCTTCTGTGAAAACGCGGCTGTGTGTCTTGCGCGTGCGCGCCGTTACCTTCCAGTCGATCTGACGAATGTCATCGCCCATCTGGTAGCGCCGGATTTCCTCGAAGTTCAGCCCGCGTCCGCGCAGGCGCGAGGCGTGCCGCCCGGCGAGGAGTGAGTGAACCGGCTGTCGGGGCAGAAAGCTGAATCCCTGCGCACGCCGTTGCGACGCAGCCAGATCATGCAGGTTCACATAGACACCGGGCTCAGGGTTGTTCGCAGAAGGCAGGGGGGAGCCCGGATTCTTCCCTTGACGGTCTGTACTGTCTTCTTTGAGCGTGTTCATGCGACGGCAACCTGTTTCAGGATTTCATCCAGCACGGTGTCCTTCGTGATGCCTTCTGCTTCGGCTTCGTATGTCAGAATGAGGCGATGGCGGAGGCAGGCGTGGACAACCGCTTTCACGTCGTCGGGCGTGGCGGTGTCACGACCATCCAGCCAGGCGTGCGCACGCGCACCGCGATCCAGCGCCAGCGTGCCGCGCGGGCTCGCGCCGATTTTGATCCACCTGGAGAATTCCGCATCTTTGAAATCCCCCGGACGGCGCGTGGCCGCTACCAAGGCAATCATGTATTTTTCCACGGCCTCGGCCACTTGCACGGCAAGGACTTCCTTCCGCGCGTCAAAAACGGTTTGCGCGGCGAGCTTGCCGTCTTCCCTGCCCTTCAAACCGGCGTCTTCGCCACGGACGAGTCTCAGGATCTTCCGTTCATCGTCGTCGCTTGAATAGCCTACGAAGACATGGAGAAAGAAGCGATCCATCTGCGCCTCAGGCAACGGATAAGTGCCTTCCTGCTCAATGGGGTTTTGCGTGGCGAAAACCAGAAAAAGCTCGGGCAGCTTGTATGTCTTTCCGGCAACCGTGACCTGACGCTCCTCCATTGCTTCCAACAAGGCCGCCTGCGCCTTGGCAGGCGCGCGGTTGATCTCGTCGGCCAGGATCAGATTCCCGAAGACGGGCCCCTGTTGGAACTGGAACTTGTCGCCTGCGGCTTCGCCGACATAAATCTCCGTCCCGGTGATATCGCTGGGAAGCAAGTCGGGGGTGAACTGGATGCGGCGAAACACGCTCTCGAGATTGGCGGCCAGCGTCTTGATGGTGCGGGTCTTAGCCAAGCCGGGCAACCCTTCCATGAGGATGTGGCCATTGGCCAGCAAGGCGATGAGCAATTGTTCGATAACATGCTCCTGGCCGATGATGGATTGTTCCATCCGTACCTGCAGTTCTTTTATCGATTCAAGTGGTGTCATAATGTGTTCCAATCATTGTCCCAGGTCAGGATTTTCCGCGAACCCTGTTGCCGTTCGCGGAAAATCCTCATCGTGCGGTCAAAAAACCTCTCCGGTTTTTCGCTTCAGGTTATTTTCCTCCAGCTGCCGATTCCAGTTGAAACAGCGCCTTCTTTACACCGTCGATCGTGAAACTGCCGGGCAATTGAGCCGGTGGAAACTCCTTGAAGGTTGCCATCAAACCACCCATCTCATCCTGCAGCGGGTAGAGCAGGAAGGCATGATTGATATACCAGTCCCAAAAAGTGTTCGAGGTGATGGGCGCCCGCTCGAAAGGATCCATCCTCAGGTTGATGAACAGTGGGCAACGCAGGCCGCGGAACTCTCGCTGCCAGATATCCAGGGTCCCGGGGGAATCTTGGACCATGAAGTGCAGCTTCCAGTTTCCATAGCGCACGGCCAGCAGATCCAGGTCGTCGGAGAAATACCAAATCATGTTACGTCGGCCTTTCTCCTCCTTGCCGGTCAAGTAGGGAAGCTGGTTGTTGCCGTCCAGGTGGTTCTTGAACGTCCTTCCCGCGGTACTGTAGCCTTTCTTCA
>CAZDKX010000270.1:0-6941 GCA_964505935.1 uncultured Syntrophobacteraceae bacterium | reverse complement strand
ACTTCGAATCCGCAGGCCGCCCGTTCGAGTCGGGCCGGGCGTACCAGGTAATTCAAGCGGCTGGCATTATACGGTGCTGGCCGCTTTTTTCACTACCGATGTCGTCCAGAGTTCGAGCCACTTCAATGAGCTTCTTCGGAAAGCTGACAGCTGTCGTATAGTGCCTTGCCTCTGCAACTTATTGTTACTACAATAAATTATCATGACAATTACATACGATCCAGCCAAGCGCGAAAAGACCTTCCAGGATCGAGGCCTCGATTTTGAAGATGCTCGCAAAGTTGGATGCTATTCCGCCCAGAGATTGCCGAGCTCAATTTCAATCTCCACGAAGGGCATGGCCCGCACCTTGTCATCTTCAACATATGTTCCTGACAAGATCCACTGCCCGGAAGAGAGTCTGAAGACATCCAGCGTTCTGGCTCCGGGATCAATGAGCCACAGGAAGGGAATCTCATGCTGAGCATAGATGGGCATTTTCCGGACTTTATCGGCTCGCATGGTGCTGGGTGAGAGAATTTCGCATATCCAGTCCGGCACCACAGAAATCCAGTTCTTTTTCGGCACTCCCGGAAACCTCTCCTTTCTCCACCCGGCAAAATCCGGAACCAGAAGGTTGTCCCCAAGCATCACCTCTGTCTCAGGCAGGATAACCCATCCGCCTGGCCCCCCGCCCCGACCGAGTTGATACGGCGGCACAATTTCTCCGCCCAGAATGGAGGCTGCATGCGTGTACCGAACGGATGGTCGGGGGGTAGCGATCATTTCACCATTAATGATCTCTCCAATCATGTTTTCCGGAAGATCGTGGAGATCCTGATAGGTAGCCTTCTTCTTGGCCGGTTCTGACATGATTTGTCTCCCTGCAAGGTCGCTTATTGGGCTTCACCCGCTGCCGGCCTTTTCCATGTAACGGGCCAGGAACATGGGTTCGCGGATCAGCGGATTGCGGGGAATCGAGACATGGGGCACCTCCAACCGGTCGGCGAAAAGCATGACCTGCACGCCGGCATTGCTCGTGTAATCGCGGTGCCACGGCATTGACGATGGCCTCCGCACGGCGTTCCGGGGGATCTCGTAGTCAGCCGGCACCGATGGTCCCTGGGAGCGGGTGCCGACGGTGTGGGTGGCCTTGGACCTCACAAAAGCCGCGGCCTGATCCCCACGCCGAAGACCGCCCGCCATCGACGTTCTTGTCGGAAGCAAGGAAAAGCTGTCCACGCTGTGTATTCATGGCACAGATGTTGCTGACATGCGAGGGAAGAACCGGGTGCCATATGGTTAGAGAGGACCTGGGGGCTTGAGGCGGTGACCATGGGCGTGTACGGTGCCTGCTGCAGTATGATGCGCGAGATTTTGCCTCACATCGATATCGTCTTCGATCGCTACCGTATGAGGGCTCTCATCAATCACGCCATCGCAGAGCTTCGCCGAGAACAGCGGCGCGAGCTGGATCGACTGGAACAACTGACGCTCAAAGGAATCGCCTGGATAATACAGACAAGAGAGGCCACTGTGAACATTTCGCAAGGGCCGGGGTCAGAGGTTTGCTGTGCCGGGTGGCCCCATCCCATGACGGGGCCTCACGACTCCGAGGCAAAGTCCAGCTCCCCGCAGGCGTCGTGGTGGATCAGTTCCAGGACCTGATATTTGATTCGATCCATCAGGAGAGAGGGCTTGCTTCGGGCCTGAAGGGTAGCCCTTACGGCGCGTGGGGAGCGGCTTTTGGAGATACCTCCATTGTCCAGCCTGGCCTGCTGCAGCTCTCTCCGATAGATCCTGAGTACGTTTTCCACGTGTTGGGCGGTTATGACCATTTGCGTTCATCCTCTCGCAATACTCCTTCGACCAGCTTGGTCCTGAACTTTAGAAAAAGATGGGGTTGGGGGAAATATTCAGTCAGACTTCTTCCTCCTTTGCCACGAAGAGAGCCCGGGAATTCGTCCTTAACCTTTCTGCAACCGCCTGGATGGTAAAGAAAAACCAAAAAGCGAGAGGAAGACATTGATTGAGGTGATCCATCAAAAAAGGAGGTTCAGCCATGTACCTTGAATACTTTGAGACAACCGCCGAAGATTCCATGGAGCACTGCCGCTGGGATAGCCTGCTCAAAGCAAAGATGCGGGAGCCGGTAGCAGAAAATGGTCTCAGATCCTTCAAACCCGCCCAGGCGCGCATGCTGGTCGAGATTGCCTGGTACGACAATCCCCGCCGCCCGGTGGAGGTTGTCGTGTGGGATGAGGCTGCGAAAACCAAAATGCGCAAACCGGTGCGAACGAACGGCTATCATCATCTGGACCCCGAGGAGTTGGCCGGTAAACTGTTCCTGTTTGGTTCCCTGTATTGAGTGACCATCCGAAAGCAGCCGTCATTGCCTGAAGCGGCCCTGACCTGGCCTGCCCCGTGTCCTGGGGCAGGCAGGACTGGCGCGGCGGCAACTCCCCCAATCCTTCCGGCATGCCAGGTGAAGCAGCATCTTGCTTCGCATCCCCGGATACTCTACTATTCGGCCGTGTCCTCTTTGCACTGAAACCCCATGGGAGGCCGGACCGTCATGAGCAGTGTGCCACTCGATGTCATCCTCACCGCCATCCTCGCGCTGATGGCCGTGGTGGTTGTTCTCCAGCTGGTCCTTCTTTTCCGGAAGCGCGTTGTCGATCTCACGCCGGTGCAGCAGGCCCTCGATCCTTTGGAGCAGTCATGCGAACGGGTCGAACGCTCGGTACGGGAAGAAATCGCCCAAAATCGCCGGGAGGCGGGCAATGCTCTCCGGCAGTCCCGTGAGGAACTGGCCCACGCCCTCAAAGGGGTCGCCGACACCTTACTGCGCCAACTGGTCGGGCTCACCCAGGTTACCGACCGCAAGCTCGAAAGCATGCGGGCAACCGTGGAAGATAAGCTCAGGGCGCTGCAGGAAGACAATGCCAAACAGCTCGAGCACATGCGGGCGACGGTCGATGAAAAACTTCAAGGCACCTTGGAACAGCGCCTGAATGCCTCCTTCAAGCAGGTCAGCGAACGCTTGGAACAAGTCTACAAGGGGCTTGGCGAGATGCAGTCCCTCGCTGCCGGCGTGGGCGACCTCAAAAGAGTGCTGACCAACGTGAAGAGCCGGGGAACCTGGGGCGAGGTTCAGCTTGGGGCCATCCTGGAACAGGTGCTCACGCCCGACCAGTACGCCGCCAATGTGTCCACGAAAGATGGCGGCGAACGGGTAGAATACGCCATCATGCTCCCCGGGAGAAGCGAGGATGAGAACGAGATCGTCTGGCTTCCCATCGACGCCAAGTTTCCCGTAGAGGACTATCAACGACTGATGGATGCCCAGGGAAGGGCTGAAGCACAACAGGCGGAAGAGGCCGCCAGGCAACTGGAGAGCCGCATTCGGCAGGGAGCGGGAGAGCTTTGCCGGAAATACTTGAACCCGCCGAAGACCACCGATTTCGGCATCCTCTTTCTCCCCACCGAAGGGCTCTTTGCCGAAGTTCTCCGCCGGCCCGGCCTGATCGAGTATCTCCAGCGGGAACATCGGGTCATGGTCGCGGGGCCGACAACCCTTTGGTCAATCCTCAACAGCCTTCAGATGGGGTTCAGGACGCTGGCGATCCAAAAGCGTTCGAGTGAGGTCTGGAACCTGTTGTCTGCGGTCAAGACCGAGTGGGCAGGGTACGGTGAGGCCCTCGAGAAGGTGCAGAAGAAGCTTTACGAGGCTTCCACCACCATTGAAAAAGCCCAGACCCGCACGCGGGCGATAGGTCGCAAGCTAAGAGAGGTTCAGGAGCTTCCCCAGGCAGAGGCCCAAACGGTCCTGGCGCAGGAGAACGCCACCAAAGATGGGGCGCATGGGAGCCACGCTGCTTGATGGTGACGTCAGAGATGCCACCGGTGCCCTAGCAGAAGTCCTCGGTGGCGTAAACCCTGTCGTCAGTGGAAATGGCTACGCCGATACCCTGACTTTGCCAGGCAGGTTCAAGGAGGTTCTTTCGGTGGACCGGGCTGCTGATCCATCCTTTGACAATCGTCTGAGCGATGGTCTCCAGACTCTTCCAGTGATATTTGGTGGGAACGTCATTCACATAGTCAATCGCTTTATAGTGACTGGTCTCGTAGATATTTTCGGAACCCATGTAGACCTCGGAGCCGGCTCTGATCTGGCATACATACCCGTGCTGAGAAAAGCGGTAGGCGAGATCATGCCCTTCCGGGCTATAATGGGAAAAATAATGCCGCCGTGCCATATCACGGCTGTGCTGCCGGGCAATCTCGTTCAAAGCCGGGTCCCAAATCAGGGGGGCAAGCCCTTTCTTGGCCCGCTCATGATTGGCCAGTTGATGGATCCGCTGCTCCAGGGCATCGATGTCGATTTCAGGCCTCGCCGCCGAAACGCCGTGATCCGTTCCACCCAACGTCCCACGCCCCGTGCTCATCCAAGCCCCCGGAGCACACCCGGTGGTCACGACTCCGATCAGGGCAAGCACCGTCGCCATGATTACGCGTCTCGAACCAGCTTTCCGATAGCCATCCATACTACCATCCTCTCAAATAGGAAGGAGGGTCAGAACAGTGAGGAACACCAGGACCATGGCGACAAGCACCGACGGCGATATCGACCGGGTTTTCATGCCCTTGTCCTCGCAGCCTCAAATGGTTCTTCATGTTCGGAGTCATCTTCCAGACCCGCAGCAGCCGAAAATTGTAACAATCCTGGCCAAGGTGACCGGTAGTGTCAACCAAATTCAACAACGGTGCATGGAACGGCCACATGCTTGCCGGTCCTTGTGAAGGCCGCAGCCCGGTTCCTGGAATCGAGCGAAGCATACCCAAAGCCAGAAGGCATTCCGGCGCAGATTTTGCTATGATGGGGGTCGGAATGCGGTGTTTCTCGGGAAGTGACCTGAGCTTCAGGCTGACCCGAGGGACAAAACAATCCAACAAACAGGGCCCAACCAATGATAAGTTAGCCTCCTGCAAAAGTCTCAAATTCCGTCACCCCGGTGTGCTTCTGGCCGGGGTCCAGGGACCTTAAAGCCTGGATTCCGGCCCAAAAACCCTGCCGGAATGACGCCCTAAGGGACTTTTGCAGGAGGCTCGAGTGATAATGATTACCTCTGGGAGCATCGATGGCGTGATGAGAAGGATCAATGAAATGCCACGGCACGTGGGAGGGAACAGATGAAGAATAGGCATCGTGGGGATTTGTTTGGACTCCTCCTGGTGTTCGCGGGCGTCCTGCTGATCGTCTGCTGGGTGGCCGAGTGGGTCGAGAAAGAGACGTTGCAGTGGTTGTGGATTCTTCTTCTCTACTTCTGGATCGGGTATATGTCCGGAGAGGTTGGGGCTCTTGACCGCCGGATTGCCTGGGGTTTCGAAACCGGGTTTGTCGGCTCGGACTCCCTCAATACTCGCCAGTTGACGGTTAGAGCGCTGAAGGGAGGCGGTGGCATTACCATTGAAAATGACGGTGGTTCACGGATTGCCATAGAGAATCAGGGAGACCGGTTTGTCCTCTCGATCCAGGGTGGCAAGGGAAAGCCTCCTGCTCTGATCGATATCCAGCATTTAGCGGTGCTGGCCGAATCCCTGAGGGAACAGACCCCTTCTGGGGCCCTTGCGGAAGAGCGCCGTGATGTGAGGGGGTGATGGGGAGCTCCAGGCTGTGCCCTCGCTTGCTCTCCGGAGCCCGAAGCGGACTGTTCGCGGGCTTGCGAGCTGGAGAAAGCCCGCGCGTGGGGTGGTTGGTGGAGATGCCCATGAGGAGGGTAAAGCAGTTTCTAGGGAGTTTTTGGTCAGCAGCCAGGGAATTCGCGTTCAGAACAGGGCGATTTCCTTCTGGGATTTGAGCATCTCGGAGATTTCCTCCAGCAGGCGATCCACGACCTGCCGGTCGAGGTTCAGCGCTGCGGCGCTCGTTACCTCCATCAGGTCTAAATCCGGTTTTCTGATCGGACCGATCTCCAATTTATGACAGCAGGCATTGGCAAAGTGAACGATGTGGGAAAGGAGCGGCAGAAGGGTTGACCGCTCCGGATGATGATGGTTGCCGATGGCCTCTTCGATTTCTTTGGCGAAGTTCCACTTGCCCGCAATGGCCTGGCCCACCTCTGCATGAGTGAATCCAAAAGCTTCCTCTTCGATCTCCGAAAAAGTTCGCTCCTGAGTATTATAGACCTCCTGGACAATGGGCGACATCTTTTCCGGATACCGCAGGTTGAGAATGACTTTGCCGATATCGTGCATCAAGCCGACCAGAAAAGCCTCTTCGGCTTGGGGAAAGTGCAGGGTTCGGGCGATTTTTTGGGAAATTGAGCCGCACACCAGAGAATGTTCCCAGAGGAGTTTTTCAGTCAGCCCAAAGCTCTTGAACAAATCGTTGAAGACGGAGGTCAGCACCAGCGACCGGACGCTGTTGAAGCCCATGAGCACGATGGCATCGGTGAGGCGGGTCACCTTTCGGGCACGCCCGAAAAAGGGCGAATTGGCGATTCTCAGCACGCGTGCTGCGAGTGCCTGGTCTTTGGAGAGCAGATAATTGATCTCGTTCGGGGATGCGTTGGGCTCGGAGAGCTTCTCAATGACGAGATTGGCAACCTGGGGCATAGTGGGGAGATCTCCCGTGGTCCTGACGATCCGTGCCAGCAGAGAGTGCTCATCCATTTGCTTCCCCTTTATCGAAATTGCGATCAACCCTCACCCTTCGTCCCTGGGATGCCTCTTCCCGAAACGGTAGTGGAGAGGACCTGTGGAGGTTTATGCGACGGGTTCAAGCCCGAGCTCTTCCAGGAATGCGGCAAAACCGATCTCGTCAATGACCCGGCCCAAACGTTTCGTCTTTCCCGCCTTTTGATACCAGCCAACGACCTTGTCGACCAGCGCCAGGGCCTCTTCATCGTTCAAGTTGACGGCTATCACGTCCGCCAGCCGGGGTTTGAGGCCGGAGACGA
>CAZDKX010000269.1:0-6951 GCA_964505935.1 uncultured Syntrophobacteraceae bacterium | reverse complement strand
CGTCATTCCGGCAGTCTTTAAGCCGGAATCCAGGAATGCGCAATGAACAAACAACCAGCAGTATACATTCTGGCAAGCAAAAGAAACGGCACCCTTTATGTCGGTGTGACTTCAGATCTTGTCAAAAGGGTTTGGGAACACCGAAATGATCTGGTCGAAGGCTTCACCAAAACTCATGGTGTCCATCAGCTGGTTTCGTATGAACTCCATGAGAGCATGGAATCCGCTATGCTGCGGGAGAAGCGATTGAAAGGTTGGCAGCGAAAGTGGAAGGTGCAGTTGATTGAGAAGACAAATCCCGGATGGGAGGATTTATACCCTATGATCATTTGACTGGATTCCGGCTTAAAGACTGCCGGAATGACGGAAAGGGGGGTCAGGGGGGATTTCTCGGCATCGGCTCGCTCAAAACCAGGAATAGCATCGAATTGAGCCTTAAATACCGCGCCACATGAATGCGTGTCCGATTTCCACTCGTCATGCCCGCTATTCATGGATTCCCGCCAAAAGCCTGCGGGAATGACGCCGGAGGATAATGGTCACTTTATTGTGGGGCGCTGTATTAAGTTGACGCCTATGGCCTTCCGCCGGGGTGTCGGTAATGCAACAGCATTGTGTCTTGTCTCACCCTCCCCCAACCCCTCCCGTCGAGGAAGGGGAGTTCTGAGATAGAGTTCATCCGGAAACACCGTTTTGTGGGAGCGGCATTCTGCCGCGATCGGGGCTGAAAGCCCCTCCCACAGTGTTTATACCCACTTTCCGGATGGGAACGAGATAGTCTTTCACGACCCCAGCCCCGGAGGTGACGACCACCTTCTTACCAGCGGCCACCGCCCCGGCAGGGAGCTTCTGTTGCAGGCGATGGAAGCATAAGCTGATTTTTTTGTTGAAAAAGCGGAGGACATCCTTTACTAGTTAAAAATACTCGATAAATTTGAGGGACTGCCCAAGGGGGCGGCCGTTGTCGTTGAATCAAGGGACACGATACCCCCCTCCCTCGAGGGGAGGGGCCGGGGGAAGGTGAGAACAGACCATGAACAACCCCCCACCCAGCCTCCCCCATCAAGGGGGAGGAGCTTATTTCAACCTCCCTTGGGCTCTCGCCCTCAACGGAGGATGAAAAGCCGCTTTTCCGACAAACATCCTTGAGGACGGCGGCAAGGGTTTGCTGGAAGTTCGACTCCTACAGGGAAAAGGAAGCCAGCCAGGCAAAAGCATTTGCGGCCAGCTTGAGTGTGCTGGAGGTTCGACTCAAACAGGGAAAAGGAAGCACCATGACCGTGACCAAGGCCCACATCGTGGAAAATCTCTTTGCCAAGAACATCTTCACCAAGACGGAATCGGCGCAGATTGTCGAGACGCTCTTCGAGATCGTCAAGAGCACGCTGGAAAAGGGTGAGGATGTTTTGCTCAGCGGGTTTGGCAAATTCAGTGTGAAAGACAAGAATCAACGCCGGGGGCGCAATCCCCAGACGGGCGACCCCATCCTGCTGGCACCGCGCAAGGTGGTCACTTTCAAATGTTCAGGGGTTTTGCGGGAACGGGTCAATCGCGGGAAGTAGTGGGAACGCGGTCCAGCAGGCTGCTCAATGCGGCTGGGACAGGCAACTGGTTTCCAGTCGGCGGATCACATACTCCACCTGGCGCCTCAATTTGCTGCTCTGCTCTTTCATTTCATCGTTCAATTCCTGCACCGCGTGCAGGACGGAACTGTGGCTGCGCTTGAATGACTGGCCAATGGACATCAGGGATTGCGTGGTGTACTGGCGGCAGAGGAACATGGCGACTTTCCTGGCCGTGGCAATTTCCTTGCGACGCGACCGGGAATGCAGATCTTCCAGGGAAATCTTGAAGCTGTCGCACACGACCTCCTGGATGTGGTGCACGGTGATTTTCGGGAGGTAGTCCAGCATGGTCTGCGTGACCTCCTGGGCCAGTCTCAAAGAAATGGGGACCCCCAGGATACTGGTTTTGGCAATGATCCCCACAATGCAGCTCTCCAGCTGACGGACATCACTGGTAATCCGCTCGGCCAGAAACTCCATGACCTCCAGCGGGAGCGTCACGTTTTCGAAACGCGTGCGGCGCTTGATGATTTCCACCCTCGTCTTGAAGTCCGGCCGCTCGATGGGTGCCACCAGAAAGCCGCTCAGCCGGGATTGCAGCTCATTGTTCAACTTCGGAATGTCCCGGGGATAATAGGTGCCCGTACAGAGGACTTTTTTCCCTCGGTCCATGAGCTCATCCAGGGTGTAGACCAGCTCACTCTGGAGTTTCTCCTTGCCGCTCAAGAATTCAATCTTTTCCAGGAGCAGCACGTCGCAATCGCTGCGGAACCGGTTCTTGAAGGCTTCGATGGTGCCGTTCTTGAGGGCCGCCACCATGGCGTTGGCGAACTGCTCGGTGGTGACGTACTGAACCGCCACCTGGGGCTGCTGTTGCAGCAGGTAATTGCCAACCGCATGGGAGAGGTGGCTTTTTCCCAGTCCCGCGTCCGAGAGCAGATACACCGAATGATTGTAAAACTGCTGGCCGCTGGCGACCGCCATGGAGGCGGCATAGGCAAAGTGGTTGGAGTTTCCCACCACAAACTGGTCGAAGGTGAAGCGGGGATTGAATACCGGCCCCGAGCGGCGGATCAGGTCGCCGAAATGAACCTGCTTGGGTCCTTCCGTCTCCTCCTCGGCTTCGACCTGCGTTTCACGCATGATCTCGTATCCCACCTGGCGGACCTGGGGGAAGTGATGGCTCGCAATGGCCAGCAGGCGCTTCTCGAGCTTCTCGCGTACCCATTCGACATGGAAACGGTTCCGGCAGCCAAGGAGCAACCGCGCCTCCTCGACCCCCAGAAAATCGATGGTTGACACCCAAAGATCATACTGGCCTTTGGGGAGAGTGCCTTGAAGCTCTTTCCTGATTTTTTGCCACTTCTGGTCCATATCAACGTTCCATTCTCATCAAGCCAAGTGAACAGGCAGGCCAACACCAACCCGCACCTCAAGCCCGCAGACAGAATGTGATCGCAGTGGATGACTGGGAAAACCCGAAAACGCAAAACTTCCTACCGCCAGCACTCTCCCCCATAGTTGGGACCTTCATACTCTTGAACCGGAGGCAGGTCAAAGTTGATAATGGGCTTTCTCGGAAAGAAATCCTCCCGGCCGTTTTGGGAGAAAATCTTTCGAAATGAACTGATGTTAGCCTTCAACAAGAGATAAGCGCTTGAGACGCAATGGTTTTTTTGGAGGATGACTTTGAGTGGAATTGCAATAGGTTATGGAATTTTCTGCAATCCGCTCTTCGAGAGCTCTCAGGTCAAACTTCGATTTTCTCGGCTTTTCGCAAGAAATCAGTTTTGTCGACCAGGAATCCGGGGGGGTTCCGGCAAAAGTGAAAGGCTGACAAAATCCTGCCCGGTGAGTATACTTCTTTCCCAGTTCACTGCGGATCGGAAGGAGATGAATGGGACTACCGATGATGACCATCCCCACGCGGAGTCAGTGTCTGGCGCTCATGGCGCAGGGCCGGATGCCGGAGCATATCCGGGAGCACAGCATCACCGTTGCGCGGGTTGCGGTATGGCTGGGGCGCCTTCTCAATCAGAACAGTGTCCGCCTGGACCTGAAGCTCCTTGAAGCGGGCGCTTTGCTCCACGATATTGCCAAGGCTGAAAGCCTGGCCACTCGAGAACGCCATGAAGACCTGGGCGCCAGGATGCTCGAGAGCTGGGGATTTCCCGTCCTCTCGCCCATTGTTCGGGAGCACGTGATTCTGGAAGCTTCGGCCCTGGCGGGACCGATCACCGAGTCACTTGTCGTCAACTATGCGGACAAACGGGTCAAACACGATCAAATCGTGCCGCTGGAAGATCGTTTCTCTGATCTTATCGGCCGTTATGCCAAGACGGGAGAACATCGGAGCTGGCTCCAGGCCAAATTTGAGCTCTATCTCCTGCTCGAGGCCAAAATCTTTGAGCATCTGAGCGTCACGCCGGCGGACCTGGCCGGGTTGTGCCTTACCCGACCTGAACCAACATCCTGACAAACAATGGGGAGAGCCATGGCACCAAAGAAACTGACCGTAGCGCTGCTGGCCGGCGGGAAGTCGGCTGAACGTGAGGTTTCCCTGAAAAGCGGCGAGCAGGTTTTTCAGACGCTCGACAAAGAGCGCTACGAAATCTTGCGCTATGACCCGCGCGACGATTTGCCGCGTCTCGCCCAGGACGCCGCCCGCATCGACGTGGCTTTGATCATCCTCCACGGCCGCCTGGGGGAGGATGGCACGATTCAAGGCTTCCTCGAGTTGCTCGGCATTCCCTATCAGGGGAGTGGGGTGCTGAGCAGCGCGATCGCCATGAATAAGGTCCTCAGCAAACATCTCTACGAACAGGCCGGGCTGCCGGTAGCCCCCTCCCTCGTGCTGGATCGATCGGGGGCGGGACCCTCCTCGGCAGTGCTGGACGAACTGGGACTGCCGGTGGTGGTAAAGCCGGAGCATGAAGGTTCGAGCATTGGCCTGACGATTGTCCGCCGTCCCGAACAGCTTGCCGGGGCGCTCGAAGATGCCTGGCGGTTTGATCGCCGCTGTCTGGTGGAAAAATTCATTCCCGGCATGGAAATAACCGGGGGAGTGCTGGGCAACGAGTCCCTCGAGGCGTTGCCGTTGATCGAGATTGTGCCGGGGAGCGGCTACGAGTTCTTCGACTACGCCGCCAAATACACCCCGGGGGCGTCGGAGGAGATCTGCCCTGCCAGGCTTTCCCCGGAGCTCACGGCGAAGGCCCAGGACTATGCGCGGCGCGCTCATCGGGCGTTGTTCTGCCGGGGGTACAGCCGCACCGATATGATTGTGTCGGACCGGGGAGTCTTCGTCCTCGAGACCAACACCATTCCGGGAATGACGCAGACCAGCCTGTTCCCTCAGGCGGCGGCCGCGGTCGGGATGTCGTTTTCAGCCCTGCTGGATCGCCTGATCGAGCTTGCTCTCGAGCGCCCTTGAGCTCCGGAACCGGCTATAGATAGTGTCCATCCGAAAAGCGGCTGCTCATTTTGTGGGAGGGGCTTTCAGCCCCGATCGCGGCAGCATGCCGCTCCCACAGAATGGCGGTTTCCGGATGGGTACTGGATAGCCTGCACGCATGCATGGCGAAAGGGTTTGCACCGTCGTTGGCTCCGGTGCCGCCGAAAACCGCGGAACCGACCTGGCACAACATGGTTGACATCCCGGAACACCGCACGCCAATAGCCGTACACAAAGATCCACAAAGGAATCATCTGGTGAGCTTCGTGCCGAGGAACGATGATCACAGCTGCAGGGCTGGCTGAAGCGTCGGGATACAAGAGACGCGTCGTGGCGGTGGACGGAGTGGAAGTGATTGGATTCATTGTCAAACCGGAGGGCGCACGATGAAGGTCGGGCGGTATTGCTGTCATCTGCTGGCGATGGTTTTGGCCCTGGGAGCGCTTGGCGCTTCGCCGGCCTTTGCCGGGAGCCCCTTCTATCTCACGGTGGCCCGGAGTTTTGCCAATACCGAAAAGCCCGAACTGAGACTCGACTACACCACCACCAACCAGCCGATGCTGATTCGCGTGCTGCGCCCGAAGGACCTCGAGCGCTTTCTCGACGGGCAGCTGCAGATCAGTCGCAGCTATGAAGAGCCGACCACGGAGCTGAATCCGGGCCACTATGTGGTAACCGGACTGAACAAGGTGGAATCCCCGCTCAAAACCTTTCGGGACATGCTGGACGTCGAATTTCGCAAATCCTTCAAGGACACGGCCTTCAACAAAGCCATCCGGGATACTTCTAAAGGTGATGTGGCTTCGCCTCCGGCACAGATCATCCAGGGCCCCCCGGCGGGGTTCACGCTGGTGCGCGAATACTACCTGGATCTGCAATTCGGTGGTGAAGCGGTCAGCGACCTGGGCTGGTGGTTCGCGGACAGCGCCTGGCGGGAAGACCTTTACAAGATCAGGAAGGTGACCCTCGATCCCCTGCCCGACGGCGTCTACCTGGTGCAGGCGGTGCAGGCCAAAACCGAGGCTCAGTGCCTCATGCAGGTCAGCAGCCTGGCCGTCCAGGTGAAGCAGTCGAGCGAGCAGCTGGTGGTGCGGGCCATCACCCGCGAGCTCGAGCCGGTTGCGGGGGCGGCGGTGAGCTACCGGGACGGCCGGGGGAAATGGTTCCAGCTGGATCAAAAAACCAATGAATTTGGCGAAGTGACTTTCCATAACCCGCAGGGGATGCTCGACGGCAAGCTGGTCATCAAGGCGGAAACCCCGGATAACCGGCAGGCGCTGGTGGATACCGATTTCCTCCCGGCGGTCACCAGCGATAGCGAGGTCTTTGTCATCACCGACCGGCCGATCTTCAAGCCGGGCGAATCCTTCTGCTACAAGGGCATCGTCCGCTCGCTGGCAAACGGCGAGCTCAAGGTGCCGGCTTTTGCCGACAGGCAGGCCGCCGTGACCCTCATCCGCGCCGACGGCACCGCCACGGGGCTCCACGCCGCGGTGTCCCTAACGGATTTTGGTTCCTTCAGCGGCACCTTCGGCCTCGAGGATACGCAGCTTCCCGGCCTCTATCGGCTGGTCGCGGAAATCGACCGGAAACCCTTCGGCGGTGAGTTCCGGGTCCGCGACTACGTCAAACCGACCTTCTATCTCGAGCTCATCGAGCGGAGTCCCACAGTGGTGCCCGGCGAGCCCTTTTCCGTCAAGTTCCGAGCCAGGCGCTACAGTGGCGGGGCGCCGAAGGATGCCAAGTACGAGGTGTTTCTCTACCGGAAGAAATTCGAGACGCCCCAGTGGGTGGCCGAGGCGGGGGCCGGTTTGAGCGCCGGTGCGGACTATCACGGCGAGGTGCGCTCGGCGTCGGCGCTCACGGAGCCGAAGCGCATCTTCAGCTCGATCGAGGCGCGGCTGGCGGCGCTCGACGACAAGGAGGTGACCA
>CAZDKX010000268.1:0-6981 GCA_964505935.1 uncultured Syntrophobacteraceae bacterium | reverse complement strand
GCAAGATTCAGATCTATCGGCTATGCAAGGTCGAGGCGCGGTCAGGCGAGGAACTGGTTCTGGACCTTCTCATTGTGACTCCTGAGACGCGCCAGGCGTGGGAGGGTCGGCTAAACGTGGAATGGGAAGGCGGCATCCTCAGTGTTGTCTCGCCGGAGGGCCTGATCGCCCTGAAGTCTTTCCGCAGCAGTGGCCAGGATCAAGATGACATCAAGTATCTGAGGAGCATCACTGATGAAGATTGATATGACCCGCTCCGCCGTCACCCTGCGCCTGAAGCAAGTCAACCAGCTCAGGCGCACCTGCTTGGCCTTGGCCAACTCAAATGTTGGCCGGAGCATACGCGAGAAATATGCAGCCAACAAGTTGGTGCAGCGGACCTCGCAAGTGCTCGGCCGCTGACCATTGCGATAAGCCGCCTTCGGCGGCTTATCGGGAGCGGCGGCTAAAGGATTCGCACTGACAGTCCGCCTCCGGCGGCCTATCAATGCGAATCAACCCGACCTGTCCCGGCTTGCACTCAAGCTTCGCTTGAGCAATCCGGTCCAGGCGGGTTATCCGCCGCTCCCGTTTGCACTCCGAGGATGCTGGCTACAAAGAAGCAGAAAAGGAAAATACAAATGCCTGAGATCTGCCGTTTTTACGGCATTATCATATTTATGAACTATAATGATCACGAACCTCCTCACTTTCATGCCAGGTACGAAGACCAGGAGGTCACAATCGAGATCAAGAGCGGAATCGTCAAAGGCCAAATGTCAAGGAGAGCACTGCGTATGCTTTTCGAGTGGTCTGATACGCATCAGGAGGAACTGATGGAAAACTGGCGGCTCGCAAGAGAACGTAAACAGTTACAGAAAGTCCCACCACTGCCATAGGGGTTCATTATGTTTTTACATGTAACGCATGTACTCTATTTGAGAGACTACCAGCTGCGGCTGGAATTTAACGACGGGAAAGCCAAGGATCTGGACTTGAAAGACGAACTCTACGGTGAGGTTTTCGAGCCACTGAAAGATATTGAACTCTTCAAGAAGGTCTATGTTAACCCAGATACAGGTACGATTGAATGGGCTAATGGTGCCGATTTTGCTCCGGAGTTCCTCTATGAGGCAGGTCAGGAAATAAGGAAAAGTGCCTAGAAATCGTCGGCTTCCGCGCTTTATCGGGGTCGTTTCAATCCATTGTTCACGAAGCCCGGAGCGGCATGACGCCACTATATAGGGTATTGCTTCAAGGTTGGGGACATTGCGGGGGGCGTGCCGGTTAAATCCCAGCGGTTTTGGGCGAGGATTGGCGGGGTAATGCAGTCATTTCCGTCAACTGGATTGAGCGTTCCCAGCCGAAAGATGGCTGAGAACGGCTCCCATGATTGGGTTTTAGGCTCATCTGGACGCACCCGTGCTGTGCCGCCTGCGTCAGATGCCTCCGGTGGATGGACAAACCTTCAATCGTAAGTGCCGGCCTGGGAACAGGCCCTATCCAGACGCTGCAAAATGGTCGTACAGGTACGGAAAAGACACAAAGAGGAGCTTCAGGGTCCCGCCGCACTTGGGACAGACCATGGGTGCAAGAGGCTCCAGCTCGGACTCGGGAAGGGCCAGATCAAAGCCATGGGCCAATTGAATCAGCGAGCTGATTTGTTCCAGTGTTACCGTACAGCTGGCGTTCATAAAGCCATAGTAGCGAACCTTCATGAACCCTGTAGGCAGCACATGCTGGAGAAAGCGACGGATGAACTCCAGCGCCTCCAGAGCAAGAGTGCGCCACCGGGTGGCTGCCGGATTTCCGGTAGCGGAAAGTAACGGTGCGATTCTCGATCGAAATGGTGCGGTTATTGGATATGGCCAGAAGGCGTGGTTTTGGGGAGTCTTCACGCGGGCGAGGAGGTTTCGCACCTCTTCCTGGCTTAGGACGGCGGGCAGTCTTCGCTCACTTTGGGCTCGAAGGATGCCGAGGATGTGCCAGTCACGCTTGAGGACATTCTCAAAGAAGAAGCGGATGCCGCTAAAGCAGATCCGCATGGTATTGGGTGACCAATTGTTGACGTTCTTACGGTGGAGAAAATACTCTTGGAGCTCCTCCTCTGGGATGGAAAGATAAGGGCAAAGACTTTGACTTCCTTCTGCTAGTTGGCGATAAAGATCTTTGCTTTGCAGATCAATATCCTGAGGATGAATCCCCATATGTGTTTTTCTTGATACCTCGCAGTCAAGTTCCTTTAACCATGACCAAAGGTAAAACTATAGGAGCAAACGTTCAGCTAAATACGAATCTTACAACCGCGACATCTATAGCATCATTTGCTATAAAACGTCATATGGTTTCTGCTGACGTCATAAGCAAGCTGTTGAATGCTGCGTCAGAATCCTAACCAATCATTCAAGCCGACCGCGAGACACCACCTTTCTTCTGCTTGGAAGCTCTTTGGCGCGGCGGGTTAATTCTCAGTTCGGACAACGAGGATACCACTGGTAACCTGCTATGGATGTTCGAGATTACATTCTGCAAGAGATACGACGAGTAGCGCGCTCGATTGAACCGGAGCCTCTGACCAAGAAGGCTTTCATGCGTGAGGGGAAGGTCTCAGAAAATAAGGTCCGCTATCACTTTGGCTCTTGGAATGAAGCAGTCAAGGCTGCCGGTCTCAAGCCGAATCCTTCCGGTATTCCATTGACGAGCATTCCGAAAATTGAAGAGACAGATTTGCTGGATGCCATAGGCGAGCTGTGGCGTCAGGTTGGGCGACCTCCAACCGAGAGCCTCATGAATTCCGGAGGTAGGTCCTCCGTCCAGCCTTACAGAAAGCGCTGGGGGTCACTTGGCAAGGCTGTTCAGGAGTATCGGTTGCGCCACGGAGAACCACTCATCGATATCGACTCAGTTTCAAATCCGGACCATCCCAACACAGGAGCAGTATCGGGTAAATCCAGAGCTTCCATAGTCCTCCCCCCTATTCATAAGCCTAAATCAGTGACGAATCGTCCCCGCATTCTGTACGGAGAGCCCATAGATTTTCGCGGTCTCCGCTATGCGCCTGTAACTGAACAGGGCGTTGTCTATTTGTTCGGGATGGTAAGCCGGGAACTCGGGTTTCTAATCGAAAGTGTACGCACCGACTATCCGGACTGCGAAGGAAAGCGTTCTCTCGACCAGTCAGGTGCCAAGTGGCAACACGTTCGCATTGAATTCGAATACCGCAGCAAGAACTTCGCAGAACATGGTCACGATCCGGATGAGTGTGACGTGATTGTCTGCTGGATTCACGATTGGGTGGATTGTCCCGTGGAGGTCCTTGAACTGAAAGGTGCGATCAGCCTCCTTCCAAATCGTTAAGGATAGCGGCAGTGAAGCCCGAGCCAGGCAATGAACGCGACGCCCAAAAACCCGGGCGCGCGTTATCGCCGTCGGCCTGCATGGGAGGTTTGCATGAATCATTGCCATAATCCGGCGGGGGCACTCTGGTTCTGCTTCAGAGATTCTCTCGTCGATACCCTTAACAGGGTTGACAAGCAGCAGCTCATCGATGGTTGGGACTCCCAGACGGCGCGGACCAGTTTCTATCGCGACTATGTACTGAAGAACGTGGCGCAAGACCTCAATCTCGTGGTTAGATCAGAATTGTTCAAAGTCGACTTTGTGATGGCGGCACAATCATCCTCTGGTCTACAAATTCCGGTAATCTTCATCGAGTCCGAGAATATTGCGACCTCGGCTTCACACGAGGTTTGCAAACTGGCCATCCTGGCAGTGCCTCTCCGTGTATTGGTTACTGTTGTGGAGTGGTCCGATCTCTGCCCTTCAGGCGGTTTGCGCAAGATCCTTCTTCCACAATGGCAATCGATTATGCGAGCACATGCAGAAATATGGCCACATCCTGGATGGCTTGGGGTGGTCGTCGGAGAGTGGGGACTTGATAATCATCTCAGGTTCTATATGCTCGCGCTCGGCCCAGATGGCGAGATTCGAGACCCTGAGGCAACGAGAGTTGATCGGTATATGGGGTAGGCATACGCGGCTCCACCCATGCCGACCCTTGAGGTAAGGATTCAAAGGTGAAAACGACCGAGTATTTCAAATATATGCGGAGGAGGCCCGACCGGGCTACAATACAAGATGAGTGGATCAAACGTGTCATCCAGTCTCCTCAGAAGACCGAGATCCAATCCGACGGGAGGATTCGGAGCTGGGGATGGATCAAAGAAGTAGATAAATTCCTTCGGGTCGTATTGCTGGAAGACGGCGAAACCATTCATAATGTTTTCTTCGACAGATCCTTCAAGGAGAAACTGCAATGAGGGTCAAGTATTTTTCGGATACGGACACTGCGCTGGTTGAGTTTACAGACAATGAAGTAATAGAGACAAAAGAGATCAGCGAAAACATATACATAGAGCTCGATGGGCATGGAAACCTGGTGAGCATGACAATCGAGCATGCACGAGCCAACGCGCGTCTCCAGGAATTCTCATACCAGGAGATTGTCGGCAGGTCAGAAGGCCGAACAAGCCAATCAAGCTGACGAGCAACCACGCGACAAGTCTGGTGGCACTACGCAGATTGGCTCGGCGTGGTTGCTCGCAGCTTATCGGCAGCGTTGGGCCAAACTCACTCACGCCGGCGAATCTGCAGTAAAGAGGCAGGAATGAGTGACACAGAGCAGCAGAAAAACGAACCTGATGAGTCACCTGCGGCGGATGTAGCATCTGAGCCGACGGAGCCCGCTGAGGCATTTTCCACTGAGCTTGTGCTTTGGCTAGGGGGCTGTCCGAGAACTGAATTTTGGAAAATTTCGAGAGTGAAAAGTGGGAATTAGTTCCATAATAAGATTCTTTTCTTGCAATGAGATGTTCACACGTGCTCATTTCTGCCCTCAATAGTGGGAATTCCGGAGCACTGTTTTCATTCTCGGACAGGCTCCTAGCGTCTCTTGGCTCTGGTGGCGCTGAGCGCTGCATCAAAGCCGGCCAATTACTCCTTCAGATTGGCGCACTAATCGACGAGGCCGGTAGGGCGGTGGAAAACGTCGCTATCGGAAAGATCGAGGACCTCAACCGAAGGGCGAAGGTACTGGCCGCGCACGCCGAGGTCCTAAACTTCGACTGGCTAAACGAGCTTGCACGCGGCGGGCAGATCCTGGTCGCTTCTTATCTTCACTTTACACGCGGCGGCCTGGCGGTAAAGGCTTTTCGGCACCATCTGGCCAAGGAGGAGTTCCGGGCTGCGATAAACGGGATCAGTGAGGCGCTTGAGCTTCTCGATCGAGGGACGGGCAATTTACCGCGAGCGCCCGAATACGCCAGAGGGAGAGAAATTTTTCAGCAGGTTGCATACTCTAATCGGCAGCTGCAAACATTCATTGCTGTACTCGAAAAGAATTGTGATGTTGATTCTCTTTTGTTGCTGGGTCAGGTTAGGGAATATGCTGTCGGAGTGCGCACATTCGCTAGCGAGCTTCGCAGGTTGAGCGACGGCATGCTTGCGTCGGGACGCGATGATACCGAACTCCTCGCGTTGAGCTCTAAGTGTGACACAATGGCCAACATGATGGAAGAGCGGGCCGAAGCTATCGAAGAAATAGACAAGTCACGCGACATCTACCTGCCTCCAGGCGGTGAAAAAGTTTTCGTTATTCATGGCCACGCCGAGGACAAGTGGAGGGAGCTGCGCGATCTTCTTGAGGATAAGTTGGGTCTCAAGGGTCGCGTGATTGTGTTGAAGGAAGAAGCGAGCCGGTCGGAAACGGTGATCCAGAAGTTTGAGAAGCACGCAAAGCAGTGCTGCTACGGCTTCGCCCTCGTAACACCAGATGACGAGGTGAAGAAACAAGATGCAGCATACCGGCAGGCACGACCCAATGTGATATTCGAGATTGGCTGGTTTTATGGCCATTTGGGACCGAGCCGGCTGTGCATCCTCAAGCGAGCTGGTACCGAAATCCCTTCCGATCTCGGTGGGGTGGTCACTCTCGAATTCGACAAGGCCGTCGGCGAGGTCTTCCTCCAAATCGAACAAGAGCTGGAGGTGGCTGGTATTATCGCAAAGAAGTAAGCGGGATATGCAGGGGACGAAGTGCCCAACCCTTCGCTCCAGCCGACCTGCCGACGTCCGACGTCCGACGGTCCGACGGGGTATTCCGACGGTTCCGACGGGGTCGGGCCATGGCAACATGTTGGATTTTTTGAATAAGATTCGAAAATAGAGTGGTTTTTGAGGCTTAAACGGTTATTTTTGGTGCGAAAAATGGGCACCTAAGATAGAAAGAGCTTATGGCTCGGGCTAAACGTCACTATTTGCCAGGGTACGCCTGGCACATTACTCATCGCTGTCACGAGAGGGAGTTTCTGCTCAAGTTCGGGAAAGACCGCCGTCGTTGGGTGCAATGGCTATTCGAGGCGAAAAAGCGCTACGGTCTCTGCATCCTGGATTACATGGCCACCTCCAACCACATCCATCTTCTCGTCTTTGACCGAGCTGAGCGGGAGGTCATCCCGAGATCCATACAACTCGTTGCAGGAAGAACAGGACAGGAATACAATCAGAGGAAGAAACGCAAAGGGGCCTTTTGGGAGGATCGCTACCACGCCACGGCGGTAGAGACCAACCAACACCTCATTCAGTGCCTGGTCTATATGGATCTGAACATGGTGCGCGCCGGCGTGGTGAGCCATCCTGATGAGTGGGATGAGAGCGGATACAAGGAGATCCAGCAGCCTCGCCTGAGATATGCATTGATCGATCACCAATGCCTCATGGACCTCCTTGAGATACCCACGATGGATGTGCTTCGAAGGTCACACAGGGGATGGGTGGAAGAATCCCTCAGAGTACAAAAGAGTGCGAGAGATGGCAGGTGGTCGGAGAGCATCGCGGTGGGAAGCAAAGCGTTTGTGGCAATGGTGAAGAAGCAGCTCGGTTTGAGGGCGAAGGGCCGGAAGATTACTGAATCGCCGGCCGAGTGCCAACTTCGTGAGACGCAGT
>CAZDKX010000267.1:4860-7004 GCA_964505935.1 uncultured Syntrophobacteraceae bacterium | reverse complement strand
CCGAAAATGGCATGCAGGCGCGCGGTGCGAGCCTGTTGGCGAAGGGCCTGGAGATAGTGATCCACGGCCAGCAGGTTCACCTCGGGCGGCAGCTTGTAGGCCGGATGGCCCCAATAGCCGTTGGCAAAAATGCCAAGCTGGCCGCTGTCGACGAACTTCTTCAAGCGGGCCTGGGTAGCCTTGAAATCGTTGACGCCGCTCTTGCCGGCAGTCGTAACCTTGTTGGCCAGGTCGGCGGTCTTTTTCGGGTCGGCCTTGAGGGCGCTCACCACATCCACCCAGTCCAAAGCGTGGAGATGATAGAAGTGAACGATATGGTCGTGGAGGAACTGGGCCCCCAGCAGCAGGTTGCGGATGATGCGGGCATTGTCCGGGACGGTAATGCCCATGGCCGCATCACCGGCGCGCACGGAAGCCAGCCCATGAACGTAGGTGCAAACCCCGCAGGCCCGCTGGGTAAACAGATAGGCATCGCGCGGGTCGCGGCCCTGCAGCAGGACCTCGATCCCGCGGAACAGCATGGCGCTGCTCCAAGCGTTACTGACTTTCCCGTTGGTGACTTCGACTTCTATCCGTAGATGACCCTCGATGCGGGTGATCGGGTCGATGACTACTCTCTGTCCCATAGCCGGTTCTCCTTGCTTATCATGGTAGGGTCTCGGTTTGTTCCACAACCGGAGATGGACTCAGGGATGCGGAACACACTCTTTCTAGAGCGACTTGTAGAAGGGCGACATCTTGTCCCAGAAGTTGGGTTCACTGCATCCAATACAAGGATGCCCCGCCTGCACCGGCCAACTTGTGCCGTCATTGAATTTGACGATCGGGCAGTTGTTGTAGGTCTCCGGCCCCTTGCAGCCTACCTGATAGAGACAGTAGCCTTTTTTGGCTTCTTCGGATTCGAATGAGGTGACAAACTCTCCATTTTCGAAATGAGAACGGCGCGGGCATTGATCATGAATCGTCTTGCCATAAGCGAATAGCGGACGGCCCTTGTCATCCACCTCGGGGAGCTTGCCAAAAAGGAGATAGTTCACGACCGTGCCGACGAAATTGATGGGGTTCGGCGGACAGCCGGGGATGTTTACGGTCTTGATGCCAATGGCCTCACTTACCCCCTTGGCTCCAGTGGGATTGGGGGCTGCCGCAGGAAGCCCGCCAAAGGAGGCGCAGGTACCGATGCAGATCGTCGCCAGGGCCTTGGGGCAGACTTCCTTGGCGATCTGAAGAAAGGTCTTCCCATTGATCATGCCGTAGATGCCGTTCTCCGCCGTGGGAATGGCGCCATCCACCACACAGATGAACTTTCCCGGATACTTGGTGACCGTGTCATGGAGAGACTTCTCGGCAGCCTCGCCCGAAGGCGCCATGATGGTTTCATGGTAATCCAGCGAGATGACGTCGAGAACCAACTCATCAATCCAGGGGTACGTCGTTCTGAGCGTCGCTTCGGCACAGCCGGTACATTCGGCAAAGGCCAGATAGACTACCGGAGGCCGTGGCGCTGTGAGCGCTTCGGCAATCTTGGGAATGAACGTTGACGAAAGTCCCATGGTGGCTGACAACAGGGTGCAGTATTTCATAAAATCCCGTCGCGACACGCCCCTCTGCTCCAACCGCGCCGTTGCCTTTTTCTCGTGTTCCATAAACACCTCCTCAATCCGGTTAAACCATTGAACCTGCCTTCTTGACAAGCATTGCTCAGACCTCGCCCACCAGTCCCCCTTAACGAAGGACTGCAGGGAAACAAAACCCAAGACCTACTCAGTTGATGCGGCAATTCTCACCGCGAGGATGCGAGAAGGAATCTATCAGGGAGCGTTTAATATGTCAATATAAACATAATTAGAAAAGTCCCGACCGACAAGGAGACATGCGGAGCGAGCAACGGTGACCAGATCATGAAACGGGGAGTTTGAGAATGAGGTATTTTTTCTAATCACATAGCGCAAAGGCTGTCAATGGAAATAATGAACAAGTCAATTCTTGATGGCCTCCGCCAGCTTATCCATGATCCTTTTGGGAACCGGATAAGCGTCCCGCGCGAAGTAGAGCGTTAACAGCGCCGGATCAAAAGTGATTCGCTCCGCAGCTGCCGCAATACTGATTCCCTTCTCTTCCATTTTCTGGAGCAACTCAGCCTT
>CAZDKX010000267.1:1994-4760 GCA_964505935.1 uncultured Syntrophobacteraceae bacterium | reverse complement strand
CGGATTCACCACCGCAACGTGATTTTTCCACGCCAACTTGAACTGGGAATTCAACCCCACTATCGCTACACTCACCGCTTGCTAATGAACTCCAACACGAACCAGCCCGCAGAGATTCCGCGCCAACCGCACCACCAGCATGGGAAAAGAAGAAGAGGTCAGGATGAACATCGAATCGTAACGCACTGAGAGTTCCCTATTTTATATTGGAGACGGGTACACCTCGATAATCCAAATTCCGCCCACTCTGAACATTCGATGATGTCAATCTAACCTTTGAGCGCGCGGAGGAGAGAGCAGCTTCTAATTCAGCAAGGTCGAAAGGTTTTTTCAGAAAGGATCGAACGGCAACACCAACAAGATCTTTCACCACAGCCTGGAAGTCATATTCCGAAAGCAGAATCCCCGCGGCATCAGGCACTATCCGCGCGAGCTTTTCCAGCAGCATCAAACCATTAGCATCAGGAAGGTGATACTCCGCAATCACAATATCAGGAGACAACTTCTCCGCGAGCACCATTGCATCACGCGCAGTCGAACAGCATTCAAAGGTATACCCGGCTCGTTCAAGATATTTTTCCAAAGAGCGTCTTAAGGAAGCCTTATCCTCAACCAGCAACACCCGATTTTTCGCAGTCACTCATAGCCTCCGTGCTCTCCTTTAAGCAAGGGGTGTGCCATATGCCATTGATGACCAGGATTGGCGTTCAGGACTCAGCTTCCTCATTCTTCTCAGCCTGGCTGAATACGTGGACGATCGAAGATTATTCTCCACACTTTGCGGCAAAGACAGACGAGGACTGCCGCAATCCGACAAATAGTTACTGTAAATTCAGTGTGTTATGTAGATATGTAGATTAATGCCCGTCCAGAAGGGGAAAGTGAACAATATTGCCCACTATTCAATGCCGAGCTTCTTCAGGCGGTAGAGCAGAACGTGTCTCGGCATCGCAAGAAAGCGCGCCGTTTTCGCTTTATTCCGCTGGCAGATTTCATAGGCTTTGAGGATGATCTGCTTTTCGATCTCTTCCAGGGGGATGCCCCGGTCGGGAAAATTGATGCGCAAGACTTCCGAGTTGTCGGGCGCTTCGGTGCTGCCGTGGGGCACCAGAAAGTGAAGATGGCTGGCGAGGATGGTCTCTTCATTTTCGAGGAGGATGACGCGTTCGATGGTGTTCTTCAGCTCCCGCACATTTCCCGGCCAGGAGTGGGCGAGGAGCAGCCGCTCAGCCTCCGCATTGAGACGCCGAAACCGTTTGCCGTATTTGTCGTTGAACTCGTCCATGAAGAACTGAACGAGCGGCAGGATATCCTCGGAGCGCTCACGCAGAGGTGGCAGGTCAATCCGGATGGTGGCCAGGCGAAAGAAAAGGTCTTTGCGAAACTTCCCCTCTTCGGCGGCCTGCCAGAGATCCGTATTACAAGCCGAAAGGATGCGGATGTCAACGGTGCGCTTTCGCGTCCCACCGAGGGGGAAAAATTCTTTTTCTTCAAGTACGCGCAGTAGCTTGGCCTGGATTTCCAGGTGCAGATCACTCACCTCATCCAGGAAGAGGGTGCCGCCATCCGCCACTTCGAGCAACCCCTCCTTGCCCTCGACACGGGCGCCCGTGAAGGCTCCTTTTTCATACCCGAAGAGCTCGCTTTCGATGATTTCCGCACTGAAGGCAGCGCAATTGAGGGCCACAAAAGGATAGTCGGCACGAGGGCTGCGCCCGTGGATGAGGCGGGCAAAAAGCTCTTTCCCGGCACCGCTTTCACCCTGCAACAGCACCCCGGCATCACGGCTCTGGGCACTCTTGATGGCAAGCATCTGGGATTGCAGGAATTTTGGATTCAACCCCACAAAACGATCGACCTGCTGCAACCGTTGGACTTCGTGGCGGAGCCGGTCGACTTCATTCTTCAAACCGGCATGTTCAAGCGCCGTTTGGACGGTGAACTCAAACTCATCGAGGTCTACCGGCTTGACAAGATAGTCGAAGGCCCCCCTCTTGATGGCCGTGACGACATCCTTGACCTGCTCATAGGCGGTGATCATGACCACCGTTGGAGAAGGGCGGAGCTCCTTGAACTGCGACAGGACTTCAAGGCCGCTGGCATCCGGCAGAGCCACATCCAGGAGCACCAGGTCAGGTTCTTCCCGATAGCAGAGTTGCATGCCCTTGGCTGCCGTATCGGCTTCGACAACGAGATATTTCTTCTCCAGCAGTCGCCGCAGAGCGGACCGAAAGGGGGCTTCGTCATCGACGATGAGGATTTTCTGCGTATCGCGCATGGGACGCTTCCCTAATTGAAAGAGTTCAAGCTGTGGGCGATACCCTCACGCAGACATGACCGAATTGCACATTCCACCTCCCAGCCTGCCGCCAGTTCTCTCCCGACGGCGCCACACAGGGCCGCCTTGGTCGCCGCATCCAGCCTGGTCTGTAGAGCCGGACAAAAATAATGGACACAAAAGTAGTAGCGAGCGCGGAGCCGGCAGCCGTTCTTGCCTACAAACAGGCAGGTCCCGGAGACCTCACGATCATCGGGAAGGGGGCAATCCAAGAGAAGATTGACCAGCAAAAGGATGCGGTCGTACCCGGACTCAATCCCTTCAAAACAGCAACTGCCGCCTTCCTGGGCCGCGCAGACCGTACAGGCCGCGCGGACGCCTGAACGCCGCATCAGCTCTTGCGTCTTCTCGATGGCCTGGTCGTAGGCGGAAAGCAGACGGCAGACGGTCGATCGTTGGCCCAGGGACTTGCCAAAGCCCTTGAAGAG
>CAZDKX010000267.1:0-1894 GCA_964505935.1 uncultured Syntrophobacteraceae bacterium | reverse complement strand
GGCCAGGCGCGCCAGCATGCGGTAGCCCCTCATCAGGGCCGGCAGCGATTCCGGAATTCCCAGCCCCGTTTTTCCCGACGCAGCCTTTTCTTCGGCTTTGATCCTTTCCCAATTATCGACTACCTCCTCGGCAGAGTGAACTGCAAGATCGCCAAAAATATGAGGGTGGCGGCGTTTCATCTTGTTGCACACCCCATCGCAAACGTCTTCCAGGTGGAATACGCCCTCCTCTTCATAGAGATGGATGAGAAAGAGCACCATGAAGAGGAGGTCACCCAGTTCGTCGGCCACTTCCTGCATCTGGTTTGCCCGGACGGCCGCCGCCGCTTCGTGAGCCTCTTCCACAAGGTAGATCTGAACACTCGCGGGGGTCTGCTTGCGGTCCCAGGGGCACCCCCCCTTCCCCCGAAGCCGGTCGATGATGTTCCAGATATTGCGCATTTTATTCCAGCGCTGACCTGGTTCCTGGATGCTGCTCATGCTCCTGTGGTCTCCCCCTCATGGGGCGGTCGATGCCGGACCCTCTGGTCTTTCAGGTCTTGCCAGCGTTGTTTGAAGGTTTTCTGCTTTTCCTCGAAAAGCTTCTGCAGACTTTGCGGAGCAACTTTCAGCAGCACCTGTGCAGCTTTTTGAACATGGGGAGTCAGGCGGGAATCAGTCAGGAAAGAGCTTTTGGGGGAGAGGAGCAGCACGAGGAGCGAGGTGATCAGGATCGCCAACACGAGGGCCTTGGCCAGGCCCACCATGCCGCCCAAAAGCCGATCGAGGAAGCCCAATCCGGTGCGGCGCAGCGTTTTGCCAATCCAGTACCCGCTCACTCCCACACAGAACCAGGTCAGCAAGAACAGCAGGATGAAGCTGATGGCCGCCGCTGCCGGAAGACCGGGAAAGAGAAGGGACAACTGGCGAGCGACGGGTTCGTAAACGTGAGCTGCCAATAGAAAGCCGCCGATGACCCCGGCAATCCCGAAGAGTTGCGAAATTGCGCCCCGCAGGACCCCGCGAATCAGGCAAAAAGCACCAACGGCAATCAGGAACCAGTCCAATCCGTTCATCTATTTCCCTGCCCAAAGGTTGCGCTTCACTCCTGCCGCTCGTTCAACAAACAAGCCCTGGACCAGGGCGATCCAGGGCTTATTGAAATACTCTAGCACAGCTTGGCGGAAGTTCCCAATCTGTTTCCGCAATCCTTCTTCTTCCTCACCGCCTTTTCCTGTTCAAGGCCAAGGGCATGAGGGGGAAATCCGTCCGGAATCGTCGGGGCCGAAGTCTCATTAGCATTTGAGCTGTTTGAAGAAATCGTTCCCTTTATCATCCACCAGAATGAAGGCAGGGAAGTCTTCGACTTCAATCCTCCAGATGGCTTCCATACCCAGTTCCGGATATTCGAGCACCTCAACCTTCTTGATGTTTTCCTTGGCCAACAGGGCGGCCGGGCCGCCAATCGAACCGAGGTAGAAGCCCCCGTGTTTCTTACAGGCGTCGGTCACCTGCTGGCTGCGGTTGCCCTTGGCGATCATGATCATGGAGCCGCCATTGGCCTGGAAGAGATCCACGTAGGAATCCATACGCCCGGCCGTCGTCGGACCGAACGAACCCGAGGGCATCCCCTTGGGGGTTTTGGCCGGCCCGGCATAGTAGATCGGATGGTCTTTCATGTACTGGGGCATTCCTTCACCCTTGTCAAGGCGTTCCTTGAGCTTTGCATGGGCGATATCGCGTCCGACGATGAGGGTGCCGAAGAGAGACAGTTGGGTGGTCACCGGATACTTCGAGAGCTCCGCCAGGACTTCCTTCATGGGACGATTGAGATCAATCTTCACCACCCCGTGTTCGTGTTTGCCGCGATACTTATCGGGAATGAAACGACCCGGTTTGCGCTCCATTTCCTCCA
>CAZDKX010000266.1:0-7016 GCA_964505935.1 uncultured Syntrophobacteraceae bacterium | reverse complement strand
GGCAGGCGGTCTATCTGCGCGACATGGAACTGCATTACCCGGTCGCCTGGCTCGGAGAGGCCGTTGAGCTCGCCGACTGCCAGGGGATCGATTCCCCCAATCCGCTCCATTTTGCCCTGCTGCAGCAGTACCTGCTGAAAAGCCACTTCATCTTTTATATCATCAGCAGCAGGTCCGGGTTGCGGGAAGCGGACTTTCGGCTCCTGGACTTTATCCGCACCTTGAAAATGTTTCCCCAGACTTTCTTTGTGGTGAACGCCGACCTGGACGATCATCCTCACCTGGATGATCTGGAGCTCCTGGCCGAGCGCGTTCGCAGCGAGCTTTCCTGGGTTGTGCCCGAGCCCCGTTTCTTTGTCTTTTCGGCCCTCCACCTGCTGCTCACCCAGCTCAAAGGCTCGGCCTCGGATCGCGAACGGCGTCATCTCCGGTTATGGAAAGAGGATTCGTCGCTTGCCAAAGCCAGCGAAACCGGCTTCGCCGCGTTCCGTGAATCGGTCAGCCGGGAGGTTACGGAGCAGCGGTTCCGGGTGCTCTGCGGCAGCGGTCTCAGCCGTCTCAGCATGGTGGCCGGCAGTGTCATGAGCACAGCGGCCGCCCAGACGCAGATGATGGATCAGAGTCTCGAAAGCATCCGACAGACGGCGGCAGGTCTGGACGACAAGAAAGCAAGGCTGTGGGGGGCCATCGAGACCTTGAAGAATGCGATTCTGGGGCTGCGGATCTCCCTGCACCACGAGCTTGACCAGGCGGTCGAGGCCTATTTTGACCCCGGGAAAAGCCGCCTGCTGAAAGAGACCCTCGAAGCCGTGGAACACTACCCCGTTCAGTTTGATGGCGAAGCAGGCCCTCGTGATTACCGCGAACTCTTTCAGCAGTTTCATCGTGTCTATCGGGAATTCAGGCAGTCCCTGGCGCGGTTTCTGGTGGAAAAGGTCAACCTGCAGGTGATCGAGTTTGCCAAGAAGGAGGAAAGAAACCTCTGCGAACGCCTCAAAGGCGGCGGCGAGGGGTTCTGGGCGCTTTTTGCCGCGGCGGTGGAGGACTATCGTCGCGAGACGGGGCTTTTCGACAGCGGACGCTGTGCCGCCGGTGATCGTCCCGAAGGCGACTGGCAGGTGGGGGAGACGCTGGTACCACCCAGCTTCAGCGCCTTTGTGGATCAGGGGGCCAGCGGTCGCGGCCTGCTCCTGATGAAGCTTGGCCTGGCAAGTATGACGCGCCTGCTGGGCGACTTTCGCTCCCACCTGGGCAGGGCCAGGGAATTGCTGTTCGGCAACAAGCGGCAGGAAGGCATGGTCGAAGAAGCCGTGCGGCTGCTCAAGAAGGAAGCCACCCGGGAAATCCTTCAGGCCTTTGAGGAGTATCGGCAGCGCTTCAAGGCCGACTATCTCTTCCGCATTGCCGATGAGGAAACGGGCCGCCTGCTTCGGGAATTCGAGGTCAGAGCGCAGTTGGCCGAGATCGACTTGAGCGATCTGCTCAAGAAGGGACAAGCAGCGGAAACCCAGCGCCGGGCCTTACAGGAAAGCCTCACCCGGGCGCGCCGGATCACTCACGCCATGATCGAGGAGCTGGAGGCACTCCGAAGCACCCTGCGCTGAGCCTCCAGCATCTGCGGAACAATGCATGGTGAGGCTTGAATCCTTCATTTCTCGTCAGGCCAACGGAACTTTAAGCTTTACCATTTGAAACGGGCGAGGGCCTCGTCTGCCACCATCCTGCTGAGCACCAGGTATCCCGTGCCGGTAAAATGTACGCCGTCTTCCGCCCTCACATTCTTCCATTCCCCATTCATCCTGATACGGTTCGTGAAGTTGCCGCCATCGTCGGAAAAGCGGTCGAAGGCGTCGACATAGACGCAATTTTCAGGGAAGCGGCGGGTGGCGTTCCTGATTGCCTCATTTGTCGTCTTCACCCGCTGGGAGAAGTCAGGCTTGCGCATGGGAGGAAGGCCAAGCACCAGGGTCCTGGTCCCCCGGTCCGTTGGAATTCGCAAAAGCTCTGCATACTTGGATTCATAGAGCCTTCCCCATGCCTGGGTACCGGGACCGTTGTGGGCGTCATTGGCCCCAAGCGCGACCACCACCAGGTCGAAATGCTCTCGATTCAGCATTTCCTTCAGACTGTTGTGCCAACTGTAATACGCGGGAGAATCCAGGCCGGTGGACTGTTTGCCCATTGCTCTGATGGTCACCCGCCGTCGGGCCTCGAAAGCGCTGTTCAACGTCATGCCGACCCCAACCGCCAGGGAATCCCCGATCACAAGAATGGAAAGCCGTGGACCGGCGATCTCCCCCGATCGTTGCGAGGCGCTCATCTGCTCAATATCCTGGGCACTGGTGGCCTTGCCCCTGCCTGATGGGGCTGTGGTTTTTCCAGATTTCTTCGTCGTTATGGAAGTCGCACCCGGTTTCTGGACACTTCCCTGCTTTTGGGCCGTGCGCCCGGTCTCCGTGGCGACCACCCTGGGGCCCGCATCGACCGACTTTTGCGCCAACAGCAACTCATGGCCGGAACGGGCATCCCACCGGAGCTCAGTGGTATCGGCACAGGGCGAGCGAGTTACCCTGCTTCCTGCAGCCGAGCGGGTTGACGCTCCGCTTGCTGCCGTGGCCACGGCAAACGCGGAAACCTCCGAAAGAAACGACACGGAGAAGGACAGAACAAAAACCATCCAACACAGCTTCCATCGACCACTACTGAAAACCATATGACTCACCTCGGGTCAGATTAGACCGGATGGGACGGAATCCACACCACCATGGCGACAACCATCCTCCGGGGCCGCTCAGGATATTGCGCCTGTTGATGACAGGGGGTTACCTCCTCCCCGTCACCAGTCCGCAAATCTATGGGCAATGAAGATTTCCGTCAAATGAATAGAACTCCTGAATGACCTCGATGGCCACTTCGGCCAGGAGCAAGGAACCATGCGAGGTCAGGTGAACGCCGTCCTTGGTTCTGATCGTCGCAGGGAGCCCCGTCTGGCTGTCCAGGAGATAGTCGGTGAACTTCCCGTCCTCATCGGCCAGGGTAGCCCAGGTACTGACATAGGTACAAGCGGGGACATTACGACACCAGGATTCGATGGTCTCATTGATGAAGCGCACTTCTCGCGTCAAAAGCGGGTCACGCATGATGGGGACCCCCATCCAGATGACCCGGACCATCCGGTTTCCGCGCCGGCAGATGTCGTGGAGCCGCTGCAGCCTCACCTTGTATTCCCGACGCCACAGCTCGCTGCCGAAGGCAATGCTTTTCTGGTCTCTGATGAGCGGCTTGTTGTCATTGGCGCCAATCATGATGACCACGATATCGGGGGCCAAGGGAGCCACCAGTTCCGTGAGGTTCTCCTCCCAGTTGAAGAAATCGGGACGGGCAAGTCCGCTGGAAACCCTGCCGAGTCGCTGGAAGTGGACGCACTCGGCATACCTCAAGAAGTGCTTCTCCAGTTGCTCACCCAAAGAGATGGAAAGGGAATCTCCCACGACAAGCAGAGCAATCCGTGGTCTCGGGATGGGCCGAAACACCAGCCCTCGAAGAGCATCCTGCTCGATTCCGGATGGGACGGACAGTGCTGTCAGCAGCAAGATAGCAGCCACCGCCGTGATGAACTTTGGGTCCTGGAGAAACATGGAAAACCCATTCTCGCTCAGCGCAAAGGCGCCAGACAATGATTGCCGACCATCGGGGCCCAGGTGCCCGCTCGAGTGTCCCCTACACCCTGGCCGTCAGTGCCGGGGCCCTTCATTCAAAAGCCTCAGAGGGTTCCGACCCCGAGTACCACTCCACCGAAGACCGCTGCCGGAAAAGGGCTCTCATTGTCGCGTAGTCGTGCCGAGGGCTTCGCTCTCCTTGTCATGGGCGTTTCTCGCACTGTGAAACCTCTCCTCCTCTTCATCCAGTTTGCCGAGAAGGTACTTGGAGAGCCGATCCCCTCCCTGGGCGGTAAAATGAACTCCATCCTTGGCGCGGATCCTGACGCTAGCGCCATTGCCCTCCTGCAGGTAGTTCGTATAATGCCGGTGTGAGTCGCAGAGGACCTCGTAGGTATCCACGAAACGACAGTTGCCCACCCGGCGGCACGCGCTTGCCGCGGCATTGTTGGCCAGCGCAACCCGATTCTGCAGACCATCCTCCCGGACTACCGGCACCCCAATCCAGCATACCCGGACATGATGCTCGGAGACAATCCGCAGCAGGCTTTCGACCTTATGCTCATAAGCCTGGCCCCATTCGGACGTTCCCACGAGACAGAGTCTTTTGCCTTCCCGGATGTGGTTGTTGGCATCGTTGACGCCCATCATGATCAGAACGAGGTCGGGATGTCCTTTCTCCATCAACAGGGCAATGGTTTTCTCCCAGTTCAGCACATTGGGGTTGTTCAGACCGCTTGCAACCTTGGCGAAAAAGGAAAACGCGGTCCCATCGCGCTCTTTCAGGTCCCGCCCCAGCGACAGGGCAAGCCCGTGTGCCAGAGAATCCCCAACGAGGAGCACAGATCGGTCCCCGGCGTTCTTGAACGATTTCCCCTGAAGACTCCTGTCGCCCGGGTAATCGGGTGTCGGGCCCCTGGCCGTGCCATCCAGCAGAGGCGCCAAGGCCACTTGCCCGGGGGGTTCATGGGAAGCCGTTTGAGCCACCAAGGTTCCTCGTCTGTCTGCGATCTCGGTCTCCAGGTCCGCTGTCTCATCAGGATATTCGGTTGCCGGCAGGGAGTGTTCATTGAGGTCACGGGGCTCCGGTTTTTGCCCCGAATGATGCGCCACCAGGGGGGTATCGGACTGAAGGTTGTGGCGTTGCTGTCCGATCGAAAAGGAAGCGGAGCCAGCGATTTGCCCTCTGGAGGGGGCCTCCCGTTGCTCTGTACCGCTCTCACACTTGCTTTTATCTTTATAGGAACCCTCGAAGGCAAACCCCGCGGCACACTCGAGCCGGTTCAACCATGGCCCGATCCCCATTTCCCAGTGGACACGGCGCAATTCCGACAAGGCTTTCTGGATTTCCTCGCAGCCTTCACCCTTGCTGGAATACCAGGAACACACACTGTCAATGTCCATCAGTCCCAGTGCCAGAAGCGTGAAGAAATAGACGAACCAAGCTTTGACCGCGGCATTCTTCATCACATCCCCCCCAGAAATCAGCCACCTGCCATGATTTCACGTAACAGAAACCGAGCAGCACTCGTATCGCAACTTCAGAACTGGTAGTAGATGAACTGCGGCACTCCGTCGGGTGCGAGTCTTAAAAGGATGCCCACCAGGAGGGTCAGCAGTACTACATGCGCGGCCAGGGGCAACTCCTGAAACAGACGGCTCAAGACTCCCCTGAGACGCATGTGAAGGACCTCATGCAAAAGAATGATCGCCGTGATCATTGCAACAATGATCGTTACGTAATCCGAAAACCCGTTTCCTGCCAGTTCGAAGGCAAATATCCTACTCAGCAGCGAGGTCGCCTGCGCGAAACTGGTGGTCCCGAAAAATACCCAGCCGATGGTCACGAACACGAACGTCAACAGCCAGGAAGCAGTATCCCTAATCATTTCAATAAATCCATGGCCTCTCTCCGACGGCGAGGCAAGAACTCGCGAGCCATATTTCCCCCGCAGGTCCGAATAGAGATGGGTGACGACCAGGCCAGCACCGTGAAAGCACCCCCAGAATAGGAAGTTCCAGCTCGCTCCATGCCAGAGCCCGCCCAGGGTCATCGTGATGAAGATGTTCAGGTATTTGCGAAGCACCCCGCCACGGTTTCCGCCCAAAGGAATGTAGAGGTAATCTCGTAACCAGAAGGAGAGAGACATGTGCCAGCGGTGCCAAAATTCCTTGAGATTTCTCGCCGAGTAGGGATTGTTGAAGTTTTGCGGGAGAGAGTAGCCCATCAGCATGGCAATGCCGGTCACCAGGTCCGTATAACCGGAGAAGTCGCACAGGATCTGGACAGCATACCCCAGCGCCCCCAGCGCGGCGGCAATGGACGAGAAGCCGCCGGGGTTCTGGAAAACCGGCTGCACCACGGTCTCGTAAAGGTAGGAAGAAATAACCAGCTTTTTCGCCAAGCCGGCGAAAATCAAGCTGAAGGCCTCGTCACTTCGGATCCTGTCAAGACGAATATTGCCGATCTGAGGGATGAAGTCCGCCGCCCGCATAATCGGACCGCTGAGGATCGTAGGGAAAAAAGCCAGATAGATAAAGAGATCCGCGGGATTCCTCACGACCCGGCGAGGATCACGGAAAGCGTCCACCACATAGGAAATGCCCTGAAAGGTGAAGAACGAAATCCCTATGGGAACCGCAATATCCAGATCGGGCAGGATGGTACCAACCCCCCTTGCGGCCAGCCCCGGCGTCACGGACTCGTAAAGTAGATCGTAATACTTGAAAAAAGCCAGTCCGCCGATTCCAATCAAAAGATGGACTGTCAAAAGAGTCTTGCGGAACCAGGGCCTGCCCTCTCCCCCCGCCCCCAACCCCAGGAACCATGTCCAAAAACTGAAATGCAGCAATATGAGAAGGAAGAGCAGACTAAAAGATCCGTAAAAAACATAGCAGGCACTGAGCAGAAAGCAGCGATATAGATTCTTGTAAGGAAAAAGTACCCAGTTCAGAAGCAAAACGGCAAGCATGAAGAGCGCGAAATCAAGACTGAGCAGGTCCATGTCCATCCCTCGTGGAAAGTGCACCCCATTCATCCCGTTGAGGACACCAGCGAAACGCAAAGGCCCGACCGTATACTCCCTATCGGTATTCGAACGCCCGTTCTTAACAGTAAATTGAAGGATTATGTCCCTTGGTTCATCTGCAGTGCCGTGATAACCCCCCGCCCTGCGGCTTGATGTCAGACCTATCCTGTGAGAACTGGCCGGGATTGAGGCGTTCCCTTAACCGGCACGCGCGGTATCGACATGGCTGATTCTTTTTGCGGAGTGTTGCCGGTGGCGTGCGCTAAAGCCTCTCGATATCGGGTGTTGGCAAGGAGCGTTCCTTTGAGAGGTATTGCAGGGGTTGCTT
>CAZDKX010000265.1:0-7039 GCA_964505935.1 uncultured Syntrophobacteraceae bacterium | reverse complement strand
CGGCGCAAGTTCATCGGTTCTTGAATGAAAATCCTTGGCCGTGGTTGCTCGCAGGTTATCCGCACGTTCGGCAAGATGGATACACGGAGCACCCATGAACGAGCACGGTTCCCGTTTCTGGGAGATATTCTTTGAGGTGTATGAAAGCCTGCCCAGGCAGGTGCTGGGCAATTGCGATTGTGCCGCAAAAGCTCTCCGTCTTTGCACGAGACTTCCCCGTGTGCCTACGATTGTCGATCTGGGCTGTGGAGTCGGCGGGCAAACGCTGCATCTCTCCGGCCTGACGACTGGTTCCATCGTGGCCGTCGATAGCCATGCCCCCAGCATTAAGCAGCTGAGGGCGACGCTCGCCGCGCGAGGTCTTTCGCAACAAGTCCAGGCGCAGGTTGGTGACATGGCTCATCTGGAACTGCCGCCGGAAAGCTACGACCTGGTCTGGTCCGAAGGCGCACTCTATGGATGGGGTCGGGCCAAGCCAATAGGTTGATTTGCTTATGACATGCTCAGAAATAGGGCCTTATTCAGGCCTTAACCGAGCGTTCTCGGGAGTGAAATTACCGTGTGTTTCCGGCAAGGGTGCGTGAAACACACGCACGACTCACAGCATGAGGGAGAAGGCAAGGTTGTTGAATTGGGAGGTGTGATTCCCCCCTCGAGGGGGGCTAGGGGGGGTGTAACCGGCTGTAGGCACATCAAAAGCACCCCCCGTACCCCCTCAAGGGGGGAATTCACTCTGGACCAATCCGTCAAGGAGGGGAATTCGTTTTGTGCGAGTTGTTCCTTATTTCAAAAGGATTGAGGGGGGAAAGGGGTGATCCCGTAAACCGTTGCGTGGATTTTGGGCGATCCCCCTCACTTCCCTTCCATCAGGCAAGTGAAGGCCTCCGTCATCCGAATGAAGGCTTCCTGGTCACCGCCGTGGTCCGGGTGAAGCTCCTTGGCCTTTCGCCTGTAGAGCCGCACCAACTGGCTGCGGCTCAGGCGCGGCAGGTCCTCTCCACGGATCTCGAATAGCTTGCAGGCATCTTCGAGAGCGACCCCGTGATGGGTGATCCTGCGTCGTGAAGACTGCTGCCGGAACGCAAATTCCCTGAACGCCTCCGGCCTGCCCCCCCGGTCAAACTCGGCGTCAAAATAGAGCACCACATATTTCACCAGATAGGGATGCAGGGTAGATCGGTCGACTTGCTCCACGCCGGCAAAATACCCTGCATCGTTATTCAACGCGCAAAGCGCCTCCAGGAAGCAATCATCCACCGCCTCGGGGTCCAGGGCGGCGGGCTGGTTACGCAACCAATGGTGGGGGAAGCGAGTCTGCAAATGCAGAGCGGTGAACAGGTAGGGGCGCATCTCCTGGGGACGCAGCACCCCTTCCATGCCTTCAATCACATGCTCGATCTCGTCACGGCTCTTTTCCGTGAGTACTTGAAGGAACTTCCACGGATGTCGCTCCAGGTCCCCAATATCCACGCGCCCACAACGGAGGAAGTGCAGCCTGCGTTTATCGAAGCTGTGGAGCCAGCGCTGCCCCTGCTCCATTTCTTGCGTGGAACACGCACGCCGCCTGGTCCGCAACCCGATACGGGCTTGAAAGCTCTCGATGGTGCGGCGAATGCGCAACGGCAGAAAGGGCAGGAAGAGCTCTTCAAGCTCCTCCGTTGAACACTCCGCGCCTTGAGCACACAACTGTTCTTCCATGTCGGGGCTGAAATAGAAGCCATTCCCTCCCACAAACTCGATATGGGCAGCCGGATCGGTCCCGAGATCGAGCAACTCCCTGCTCTTCCAACACTCCCCATCCCGGTAGGATGATCGGATCAAATAGTGATACCCATCCTGAAAAAGCACCCGTCTCAAATACAATGGCCATGCTCCCCTGGAAGGTGAAGTAGAAGAACCGCATCATCCCCCTTGAACCGAATCATTCCCTCCTCGAGGGGGAATCTCATCTTGCTCAGCCATTCCCTGTTGGAATCTGGTCATTTAACCCTTGATGGTGGCCTTCGGCTGTCTGCGGGCAGAGTTGACATAGTATCACCAAGGGCCTTTGCATGACTTTTGCTCACTATTCATCTTAACGGGAGCAGGGCTCTTCTGCAAGAGGGGCTCACTGACTCTCATGACTGGAGCTTATCCACCAAGGAAAGCCGACACGGCAGAGCCTGTCTCAAAAAGTTGCGGGTTGCGAGTTGCGAGTCGTCCGTTAAGCTCAGTCCTTTTAGGGTTTCAGGGTATCCCGAAGGAACATGAATCGCTCCCCTCAGGGCGACATTCCGGCAGGGTTTTTGGCCCGGAATCCAGCCCTCAAGGTTCTGGACCCCGGGTGGAAGCATGCCGGGGTGACGGAATTTGAGACTTTTGCAGGAGGCCGGGCAGGCAAAACCATGGAGATGGAAGTCGCTCGGGGAAGGCATCGAAAAAATGAAGGCGAGAAAAAAGAAGCCGGGTGGCTTGGCCACCCGGCTTCGGGATTAGCGGCGGAAATCAGCCGATCTTACTACCAGGCCCACTGCAACCGGGCACCCAGCTCGTACACGTCGTCACGATGATTGTACGGATTGTTGTCAGACCACTTGAAATGGTAGGCATCGCCGGTGAACATGTAGGCACCGACCAGATCGAGGTTCAGCTTGTCGACGATGTTCTGGGTAATGTTCAAGTTGATTTCATTGCCCAGGTAGTTGGTGAACTTCACGTCGCCGATCGTGCCGATCCGTCCGGGCACCTTCTCGGAGGTCCCCCAGTAGTAATAGGAGAGGGCCAGTTTGGTGCCGGGCAGCGCTTGCCACGCACCACCCGCGGTAATCGTCCAGATGTTGGTCGGGCCGGGATAGCCTCTCCAATAGCCGCCATTGGGGACGTTGTTGTCAAACAGGCCACCACCAATGATTTCCGAACTGTACTTGGAGGGGACCGACGCGGGATAGGTGAACCACTCGATGTCCGCGTTCTTGGTGGGATCCGAGAGGGTCGGCAGGAGATATCCAGACTTCCTCGGGTCGGTCTCCACTTTCTGTCCAGTGGTGTAAAAACCGCCGATGTTTGCCGTAAACGGCCCGCAGAAGTAACCCAATCCCGCGTCAACCATCCATCCGGTATAGTCCTTGCTCTGCAAGGTGGCACGATTGAGACCCATCTTTACGCTCCCGAAGTTCTTAACGAAATTCAGGTAAGCGGCCAGGTAATCGATCTTGTACTTCAACTGCAATCCGAGGTCGAACAACTGATTGTTCTCGACATAGTAGGGCAGGCCGGTGAACGGATCGGTAACCGATCCGGCAGCAACCACTCCCGAGATCGGGGTGTCGAAGGTCTGCGGGAAGATGCTGGCCCGGACATTGTGGGCATCCTGCCACAAGCCGACCACCGCCGCCTGGAAGGGACCCTGCTTAAAGTCCACCACCGCCACCAGATCGTCGATGTTCTCATCTTCATGCAGCAAATCCGTGTTCTGGCCAGAAGCATAGGCCAAGGCGACCGTGAAAGGTTTCAGGTCTGCCTCGAGCATTGCCGCGGAGTAGTCATCGTCGATGATCCACGAATCCACAAGGTTGATCCCCTGGCTGCCGACTTTCGCCCGGAGCGGGGTCTGTGGGATCTTGAAATCAACATAGACATTCTTCACGTTGAGCGAGCCGGTATCAGCACCAACGTTACCGCTACCCGTATTGCTCGCCAAGCTCGTCGCCGGCGCACCCCAGATGGCCTGGGTTTCGAACTTCGTGACCACTTTGAGGTTTTCGCTCGCGATGAAGTCGATGTACATTCTCAAGCGCTGGTCAATACGGTTATAGTGCTGATAATAGGGGACTACTGCGGTATACTGATTGGTATTGTCCGCAGTTCGAGTAGCCATAAAATTCACAAAATCGTGCGAGGACACCACACGGGAACGAAACAGACCGCCCCACTTGATTTCCAAAGCAAACGACGGCACCGCCACAGCCAGCACCGTCAGACAAATTACCGACACGACGAGAAACCTTCTCATCTCTCTCCTCCTCAAAAACTAAGCGTTTTGTGTTGTAAACCGACTTACTAGCCCCTAAACAAGTTCACCAACTCATACCGATAAAACCCTTTTCTCACCTCCCTTCACCGCCAAAAGGTTTACGCCTAGCCCTACTTAGACATATGGCTACGCTCATTACATAGGTACCAGGTGAATGTCAAGAAAAAAATCCGAAAATTCTTTATATTTTCAAACGATCGGGAATTTTGTATAGTTCGATTCCCGTATCGAGGGTGGCGGTGGCGTCACCAGGTTTCCGGTTGCAGGAATATTCGACGCGAATCAGGAATGAGGGAATCCGTATGAAGATCAAATTGGTAGCGAGCGCAACAATGATGGCGCTGATGCTCATGGCTTCGGGCCTGCTGCCCGGCTTCGCGGCAGAACCCACGGTTACATCGGTCAAAGTGGCAATCTTGCCATTCAGTATGCACACCCCCGGCCAGCTCATGTACCTGCAGGACGGGGTGCGGGACATGCTGACCTCCCGTCTGGGTTGGGAGGGAAAGGTTCAGGTGCTGGACCGCACCGCCGTTGATCAGGCGGTTCGCGGCATGAAGGCGGATATCACTCCCGAAGAAGCCCAGCGACTCGGTCGTACGCTAAAGTCCGATTACGTGGTGTTTGGGAGCCTGACGGGAATTGGGCAGGTGATCAGCATTGACGCCAAAATGCTGCCTCTTTCGGGAAAAGGCGAACCGCTGACCTACACCGCTCAGACCAAATCCCTCGATGACATCGTGCCGCAAATCAATCTTTTTGCTCAGGAGATCAATCAGAAGGTTTTCTCCCGCCCCGCGGAGAAGGGCCAGACGGCACGGTCCGACGAGGAGACTTATTCCACCCGCAACCCGGAACTGCTGGTGCCGACCGCCATGGTGCCGGGAGAGAAGATCTCGTACCTCAACCCCAATTTTATCGAAGTGACACCTGAGAGCTCGCTGCGCCAGGGGGGGCTGTGGCGGAGCCAGGACTTTTCCGGCGGCATCGTTGGCATGGATGTGGGCGACCTGGATGGTGACGGCCGGATCGAGGTGGTCATGGCGACCCAGAACAGGTTGATGATCTATCGCAAGGAAGGGAGCGGTTTGCGAGCCATTGCCACGCACAACGCCCCGACCAATGATCGATACCTGTGGGTCGCCGTCCTGGACCTGAACCGGGACGGCAGAGCGGAGATCTTTCTGACCAATTTGCGGACGCTGGTCGGCGGCAAGCCGATCCCCAGCCAGATGACCCAACTCCAACCCGGTTACGGCTCGGAAATTCTTTCCTCGCAAGTGCTCACCCTGGCAGGGTCAAGGCTGCAGATGGAATGTGAGAACCTGCCGTTCTTTCTCAACGCCGTGGAACTGCCCAAACGGGGCAAGGTCCTGCTTGGACAGCAGAAGGGCAGCACCGATCAGGAGGGGGCCTTTGACCCTGCAATCCACGAGATGCAGCTCAAAGGCAAGACCCTCTCCCCCCTCGTCCAGGTCCATCTTCCCAGTCGCTGCAATGTCTTCAACTTTGCCAAAGCCGATCTCAAGGGTGACGGTTCGGAGCTCACCATCCTGATTGACAACTCCAATCATCTACTCCTCCTCAATGCCGCCGGGGACCAAATCTGGAAAAGCGACCGCCTGTTCGCACCCACCACGAACAGTTTCGTGGGAAAGATCGAAGATCTCAGCTTCAATCAGCTGTCCTATTATGCCATCCCTTCACCCGTCCTGGTCACCGACCTGAACCGCGACGGCATCCCCGAAATCGTGCTGAACCGCTGTACCGAAAGCTTGTCTCGGTTCATGCCCCAGGGGCTCAAGTTCTACGACCGTGGCGAGATTGTCTCCCTCTCCTGGGATCAAATCGGGCTTGTCGAAAACTGGAAGACCCGGGAACTCAACGGGATGATCAGCGGGATCAGAGTTGCCGACTTGAATAACGACGGTTCCGATCAGCTCCTGGTGAGCCTCCTCATGGCAAAAGACTACATGAAGTTTTGGGAATCCAAAAGCACCCTCATCAGCTATAGCTTGAACCTATCCGGCGCCAAAAAATCGGCGAAGCAACAGTAGACCTTCCTCTTGACACCTTCCTTTGACTTGGTTACCCTACGCCTGGCCGTAGGGTAACCAAGTCATGTTTGCTGACTGGAAACCCGCAACCAAGTACTGGAAACCGATGGTGGGCGCTGACTCCGCCTGATTCCGGTCGCGAAAGCTGAGTCACTGACAGCGCTGCCGACCGAGCCCTGCAATCGCGACGCCCTCGCCGGCCGTCGCGACGGGGGCGTGTCCGCCGGGAACGATCGTTCGGCAGCCGGTTACACTGTTGCAGCGGGACAGGATGCAAAAGGAGCGTTGTCCTTCTATGGATCGCAGACAACTGCAGCTCACCGTTTATGCTTCGCTGATGGCCGCGCTCATTTGTGTGGGCGCTTATCTCACGGTGCCGATTCCCCTCGGCCCGGTGCCCCTTGTGCTGCAGAATTTGTTTGTCTTTCTGGCAGGTCTCCTGCTCGGCAGCCGCTGGGGTCTGACGAGTGTCGGGATTTATCTGTTGGTGGGCGCCATCGGCCTGCCGGTGTTTGTCGGCGGCACAGGCGGGCTGGCTCACTTTCTCGGACCAACCGGGGGGTATCTTTTCGGCTTTGCGGCTGCCGCTTTTGTGATCGGCTTTCTGGCGGAACGGTTGCGCAGTCAGGTTGTTGGCGACATTGTCGCCGTGGTGGCGGGCTTGCTGACAGTCTTTGTCCTCGGGGTGCCCTGGCTCAAGGCCATGACGGGTATGACCTGGGAAAAGGCCTTTCTCGTCGGCATGCTCCCGTTTCTTCCTGGAGATGCTCTCAAAGCGGCGGCGGCGGTTTTTTTGGCCCGGGCTATCCGACCCATGATGAAGGCGATTGGCGCCTATGACCTGCCCAAAAACCAAGGTCACGGTTGACAGGAGCGTAGGGTGGGCTGTGCCCGCGCGCTACGCCATCGGTGGGCACGGCCCACCCTGCAGGACTGGATTTCCCCGTTCGTGGAATGACGCCCGGGATTA
>CAZDKX010000264.1:4125-7125 GCA_964505935.1 uncultured Syntrophobacteraceae bacterium | reverse complement strand
TGCGCTGAGATTATTTGACCCGTTTGGCCGCACGCCCATCATCGCTCACCGGCAGGACCGGCCGCTCCCTCCTCAGCCGCTCGTCATCCGGGGACCCTATCGCTTCCTTCGCCATCCGCTCTACTTTTTCACGCTCATGGTAATCTGGTCGTCTCCGCAGATGACTGCCGATCGCCTGCTTTTCAATCTCCTCTGGTCTCTCTGGATCTTTGCCGGCACCATCCTCGAAGAGGCGGACCTGCTGGCGGGTTTTGGTGAAGCTTATCACGCCTATCAGCAGAAGGTCCCCATGCTGATCCCGTGGCGAAAACCTTCCTCTGACGGCCCAACCCAAGACCATTGAGACTGCCCCCTGATTGGGAAGGGACGGTCCGGTGCTTCAAAAGTCCAGAAGATAGGCCTCCGGAGATTGCGGGAGCATCGCCGCACTTGAGGCCGAGATTTTTAAGGAAGTCTTGGGGGACGTTTGTATTGAAAACTCTTGTCGGGACCAACATCGCCGGGAGATCTCTGCGATCTCCCGGGAGCGTAGCTTCGTTTAGTGTCTTTGCCTCACTTCGTCCTTGATGCGTTTGACATGGCCGCGCCCAAGGCCTTTCACCTCGCAGCCCAGTTCGAAGTAGCGGCGGATGGCGGCGTCGTCCAGCATGCCAAAGCAGTCGATAACCGCCATGGGTTTGCCGGCCATGGCCACCACTTCATCGGGCACCAGGGAACGGTAGGCTTGATGGCGAACGGCCAGGACCAGCGCATCGGCCCCCTTGATGGTTTCCGCCAGGTCCTTGAAGACCCGCATATCCACGAGTTTGTCCTGGTTGCGGAAAAAACGCGACCGGGAATGGCCCGGAGCCGGAAAGGTGTCCTGCTTTTCCAGTTCCCACCAATGGCTCACGTAGGGGTCATGCACCACCACATCGCTTCCCATCTCGGTGAGTTTGCGGACGATCAGCTCCGAACCGCTGTAGCGCGTGTCCCCGACGTCTTCCCGATAGGAGGCCCCGAGGAGGGCAACTTTGGAGGCGGCCACGATCTTGCCCATGTTGCGCAGCGCGTCCCGTACCAGGCGGGTAGCGTGGAGGGCACGGGTGTCGTTGATATCGATGGCCTTGGGGGTGAGCTGGAAGATCTCATCTTCAAAGCCCATGAGCGTTTTATACGCCCAGACGCCCAACCCGCCATCCTTGGGCAGGCAGTAGCCGCCGATGCCGGGCCCGGGGAAGATGATATTCGAATGCGTCGGGCGCACCTTGATGGCCTCGATCACCTTGATGATGTCCACGCCGTTGCGCTCCGCAAACACGCTCCATTCGTGCAGAAAAGCCAGGATCGTAGCCCGGTAGGAGTTCTCCACGATCTTGCAGGTCTCGCTCTCGATCGGCCGGTCCAGGACCGTGAGCGGGTATTCCTTGGTGTTCAACACATCCCTGAGAAAGCGTTCCACCCTCGTCCGCGCTTCGGCGGTGATCCCACTGCAGACCCTCCAAAAATCACGAATGGAGCGCACATAATCCCGCCCCGGCATGACCCGCTCGTAGGAATGCGCCAGGAGCGGTTCCCGGTCCTCGATCCCTCGCTTAACGAAAGACTTCTTGATGATCGGATAGGCCACATATTCCGTGGTCCCCGGAGGCACCGTGGTCTCGATCAGGACCAAACATTCGGGCCTGATTTTTTCCCCGATGATCCGCAGGCTCTCTTCGAGAGCGCCGATTTCCGCGCGCCCTGTCGCCACATCCCCCAGGGAAGCCTTGTTGTAATCACACTGCACATCGATCACAACCACGTCCGCCAGGCACAGCGCATCGTAGGTGTAAGTGGCCATCAGCGTTTTCTTGTGGGTGACGCAATCCTGGATGAGGGCGGCTACCTGGGGATCTTCGGATTCAACCGGCGGGACTCCCCGGTTGATGTATGGGATTTTCCAGAACGATCGTGTTGACGGCCGCTGCATGCCGATCACAAACTTCGTCGGCTTCCCCGTCTCCTCCTCGGTGGCGTTGGCGACCACCGCTGCCATCACCGCGCCGACAAAGCCCAGCCCCACGACCACCACGATCTCCCGCCCGAGGGCGCGCTGGTCCTGGACCTCCTTCTGGAGCTTCTTGAATTCCAGGGCATAGTCCTTTTTCGTGGGAAGCGGGAAGGTCTCTCCCGCCGGGCAGACGGAAACCTTGCCGTTGCCCGGAATGGCTTCTGCCGTGACCGGCGTTTCTATTTTTGATTTTGGCATAAACACTCCTTAGAATCAGCTTTTCGCGCAACCGAAATCCTTCCCGACCCCGGGCAGCCCCGTGATAACCAACAGCCAGGCCCGAGGCAAGCCTGCATTTATGCTATACGCCCTCAAAATTCGTCAAGCCTTTTTTTTGGACTTATCCCTTGACAAAGAATAGCCTGCTTGATACTGAACAGCACAATTTGCAGGCCAGGGTTTTGCCTGGATTCGAGGAGAACCAGGACGAAACGGACTGGATCAGGTGAGAGGTTTTCGACTCGATTCCTGTTTTTTGAGGAGCCTTCCGGACCGGGGTCTTGAAGGCTTTTTGCCATTTGTGGGCAGCAGAAGAAAGGAGAAAGCATGCGCATCATCGAAAGTATTGCCGAGATGCAGCAAGCAGCCGAAGGCTGGCGATGCGAGGGCAAACGGATCGCCCTGGTTCCGACCATGGGCTATTTCCATGAAGGCCATTTGGCGCTCATGCGCTCCGTGCGGCCTTCCTGTGACATCCTGGTCGTCAGCATTTTTGTCAATCCCGCCCAGTTCGGGCCGGAAGAGGATTTTGAGCGCTACCCGCGCGATCCCGACCGGGACCTGCGCATGGCCACCGCGGTCGGCGTCGATGTCGCTTTCATGCCCCAGGTCGCGGAGATCTATCCTGAGGGGTACCAGACTTACGTCAACGTCACCGAAGTCACTGCGCCCCTGTGCGGACGCAGCCGCCCCACCTTTTTCCGGGGCGTCGCCACCGTGGTCACCAAGTTGTTCCACATGGTGAAACC
>CAZDKX010000264.1:0-4025 GCA_964505935.1 uncultured Syntrophobacteraceae bacterium | reverse complement strand
TGCTGGCCCTGGCTGTGCACGTCGGCGTCGCCCGTCTCATTGACAATGCCATTCTCAAGCCGTTGGCATGAACCAGGACCCCATGAGCACCCATCTTGACTATTCAGGAGCCAGCCATGCAGCGTATTCTGCTCAAATCCAAGCTTCACCGGGCTACGGTCACCGACTCCAATCTTCATTACGAGGGCAGTTTGACCATTGATGAGGACCTTCTGCGGTTGGCGGATATTCTCCCGTACGAACGGATCAGCATTTACAACGTCTCCAACGGTGAGCGTTTCGACACTTACGCCATTGCCGGTCCCCCCGGCACCGGCGCGATCTGCCTCAATGGCGCCGCGGCTCGCAAAGGCATGAAAGGAGACCTCATCATCATCGCTACTTACGGCCACTATGAACCGGAGGAGGTGGCGAACCATCAGCCGAGAGTTGTCCTGCTGGACGCCGGCAATCGACCACTGGCAAAGTGAGTTTACTAAGCTGTCGTGATAAGGAAGCTGGCCGAACAGGCACCACATTTCGTCATCTGAAGGAGGAAGTTTCCCAATGTCAATGAGCAACTATCTCTTTACATCGGAATCCGTCGCCGAGGGGCATCCCGATAAGATTGCCGATCAGATTTCCGACGGCATCCTCGACGCCATCATTGCCGAAGACAAAGCGGCCCGCGTCGCCGCGGAAACCCTGGTCACCACCGGGTTGGTCTTTTGTGCCGGAGAAATCACCACCTCAGCCTATGTGGATATCCCCGGGCTTGTCCGCGACATCATTCGCGAAATCGGCTACAACGATTCTTCCATGGGCTTTGACTGGGAAACCTGTGCGGTCATCACCAGCATCGACAAACAGTCGCCCGACATTGCCGTCGGCGTCAACCCCGGCGAAGGTCTGTTCGAAGAGCAGGGTGCCGGGGATCAGGGGTTGATGTTCGGCTTTGCCTGCGACGAGACTCCCGTCCTGATGCCCATGCCCATCTACTATGCGCACCGCATTTCCCGACGGCTTGCGGAAGTGAGGAAAAACAGAATTGTCGATTTTCTGCGCCCGGATGGGAAAAGTCAGGTTACGGTGGAATATGTTGACAATAAGCCCAAACGGGTCGACACCGTGGTCGTGGCAGCCCAGCACACGCCCAATGTTTCTTATGACAAGCTTAGAGAGGCGATCATCGAGGAAGTGGTCAAAAAAGCCATTCCCGTGGAATTGATGGATGCGAACACCAAGTTTTTCATCAATTCCACCGGGCGCTTTGTGGTGGGTGGCCCTCTCGCCGACTGCGGCATGACGGGACGCAAAATCATTGCCGATACTTACGGCGGTCAGGGCAGCCATGGCGGCGGCGCCTTCTCGGGCAAAGACCCCTCCAAAGTTGACCGCACAGCATCTTACATGTGCCGCTACGTGGCCAAGAATATTGTCGCGGCCGGGTTGGCCGATAAGGTGGAAGTGCAGGTGGCCTACACGATCGGTGTGGCGGAACCCGTATCCCTCATGGTGGACACCTTCGGCACCGGCAAGATCTCCCCCGATCGCATTGCGGAAATCATTCGCGAGACCTTCAGCTTCAAGCCGGCCAACATGATCAAGCATCTTCGGATGCTGCGCCCGATCTTCCGCAAAACCGCCTGTCACGGTCATTTCGGCCGAAGCGATCCCGACTTCTCCTGGGAAAAGATCGATATGGTGGACACCCTGCGAGAAAAGGCCGGTCTGTAATTCTAGAATATAGGGAGCATGTATGGACTTTGATGTTAAGGATAAGGGTCTGGCCGCAAAGGGCCGGCTGAGAATTGAGTGGGCGGCGCAATCCATGCCGGTGTTGCGCTCCATCAAAGAGCGCTTTGCCGCCGAGAAGCCCCTGAAAGGCCTGCGCGTCGCCGCATGCCTTCACGTCACCACGGAAACGGCCACGCTGGCACAAACCCTCAAGGCGGGCGGGGCGGAAGTGCGGGTCTGTGCTTCCAATCCCCTGAGCACTCAGGACGATGTGGCGGCATCATTGGTGATCCATGACGAAATCCCCGTCTTTTCCATCAAGGGAGAGGACAAGGACACCTATTACCGGCACATTCACGCGGCTTTGGCAGGCTCACCCCAAGTTACCATGGATGACGGCGCGGACCTCGTCTCCACCATCCACGCGGAACGCAAAGAGCTCCTCACGGGGATTCTGGGCGGCACCGAGGAAACCACCACCGGGGTCATCAGGCTCCGCAGCATGGCGGAAAAGGGGGTGCTCCAGTATCCCATCATCGCCGTCAACGATGCGGACACCAAACACTTCTTCGACAACCGCTACGGCACCGGGCAGAGCACGGTTGACGGCATCATCCGCGCCACCAACCGGCTCCTCGCCGGTTCCAATTTCGTGGTGAGCGGCTACGGGTGGTGCGGGCGGGGGGTGGCCATGCGCGCTGCCGGCATGGGCGCCCGCGTCATTGTCACGGAAATCGATCCCCTGCGCGCTTTGGAAGCGGTAATGGACGGCTATCAGGTCATGCCCATGGCTGAGGCGGCTCCCGCCGGCGATTTCTTCTGCACTCTGACGGGCGACATTCACGTGCTCCGGGGAGAGCATTTCGAAGTGATGAAGGACGGTGCCATTGTCTGCAACTCGGGGCATTTCAATGTGGAAATCGACCTCGAGGCCCTGGCGCAAATGTCGGATGCGCGCCGCGAGATTCGCGACTTCGTCGAGGAGTTCACTCTTCGCAATGGGCGGCGCCTTTATGTGCTGGGCGAGGGACGGCTCATCAACCTGGCCGCGGCCGAGGGGCATCCGTCCAGCGTCATGGACATGAGCTTTGCCAACCAGGCACTCTGCACCGAATACATGGTCGGTCATGCGGCCAGCCTCAAGAAGCAGGTCTACCGCGTGCCGACGCTCATCGATCAGGAAATCGCGCGGCTGAAGCTGGCGAGCATGAAAGTCCGAATCGACGATCTCACCGACGAGCAGGAAAAGTACCTCCATTCCTGGGAAATGGGGACTTGAGGTTCATTGTCGACAGCATGTTCCGGTTGTGGTCATTTTAGCCCTGCGGAAAGCGCGAACGAGGCGGGTGCCTTCGCCTCCTTCGTGCTTTTCGCGGCAAAAGATGGTGCGTTATTCCTGGACAGCTCCTAGCCATCAGGCATGCGTATGCCGCAGTCACCTTGGGGGCCTGCCTGGCCGTACTGGTTGCTGCCTGTTCACCCTCTCCGAAAGAACCACCCAAGGCGGTTGTCTTCGAGCTGGTTCCAGGAGACAAGCTGCCGGCTTTTCCCGATGATCTTGATCACCCCTCCCTCCAAAAGGCACTTCAGACCAGCCTCACTTTTTTTGAACGGGTCCCTGCCAATCAGCACTTCCTCCTGGGGGAAAGGGAGCTTTCGCCTGAAGTGCTGAAGGCTTCCCTGCTTCACTTTCAGAAACTCCTTGAGCGTGAGCGGTTGGACCGAGACGCCATCGCCGAAGCGTTTGATGTTTATCGCGTTCGCGGCGAGAAAGACCAGGAGACGTCGCTGGTAACGGGCTATTACGAACCCATTCTGGAAGGCAGACTCCAACGGGGCCCCGAATTTGCCTATCCGCTTTACGGCCTGCCGCCCGACCTTGTCACCATTGACCTCACCGCCTTCGATTCCCTCCGCTTTCCTGGCGAGCGCCTGGTGGGCCGCCTCCAGAGCAATCGCGTCGTTCCTTACTACACCCGGGCGGAAATTGACGGAGCAGGAAGGCTCGACCACCACGGCTGCCAGCTGGTTTGGCTGAAAGATCCCGTGGACGCCTTTTTCCTTCATGTGCAAGGCTCCGGACTGATCAAACTCGCAGACGACCGTCTTGCGCGGATCGGGTACGCCGGCGCCAACGGTCGGCCCTATCGCAGCATCGGCAAACTCCTGATCGACCGGGGCACGCTCGCTCCCCAGGAAATGTCGCTTCAGGCCATTCGCGACTATCTGCGCCGTCATCCCGAGAGTCGGGATGAGGTGATGTGGCATAATGAGAGCTATGTCTTCTTTCGCTGGGTTCAGGAAGGGCC
>CAZDKX010000263.1:3405-7136 GCA_964505935.1 uncultured Syntrophobacteraceae bacterium | reverse complement strand
TTGAACATTGGAAATTTCTTGTTCGTTATTCGATATTCGCTTTTTCCACCTTCTGGGCCTTGTCCGGCCCTGCGGCCAGCCGGTTGATGACGGCCGCCTGATAGCCCGCGCCGAAACCGTTGTCGATATTGACCACCGAAACCCCCGAGGCACAGGTGTTGAGCATGCTGAGGAGCGCGGCGAGCCCGCCGAAGCTGGCCCCGTAGCCGACACTGGTGGGCACGCCGATCACCGGGCACGAAACCAGACCGCCCACCACGCTGGCCAGGGCCCCTTCCATCCCTGCCACCACCACCGCCACGTTGGCCTCGAAGAGGTCAGGGCAGGACTCGAGCAGCCGATGGATGCCGGCCACCCCCACATCATAGATGCGTTTCACCCGGCCGCCGAGCATCTCGGCGGTGATCGCCGCTTCCTCGGCGACGGGAAGGTCCGACGTTCCGGCGCTGACCACCGCAATATTGCCGCTCTGCGCGACGGGATGAGGCTTGATCACCACCATGCGGGCCAGTTCGTAATACCGGCAGGCGGGCAGGACTTCCCGCAGACCCTGGAAGACCTCGGGCCCGGCGCGGGTGGCCAGCACGTTATGATGATGCTGGCATATCCTGAGGGCGATGGTCTGGATTTGATCGATCGTCTTTCCCTGGCAGAAGATCACCTCCGGAAACCCGGTACGGAGGGCGCGATGACTGTCGATCCTGGCGAAGCCAAGGTCTTGGAAGGGCAGGGCCTTAAGGTGGGCGAGGACGGCTTCCAGGTCCAGAGCGCCGCTCTTGAACTGCTCGAGCAGCCGGCGCAGGGTATCGTTATCCATAGAGTTTTTCCTGCCAGGTATTCCGATGCACCCGGTCGGCTCGGAACCGGTCTTCGGCGGGGAGCTGCTGATCCGGATAACCGATCACCACCAGGGCCAGGGGCATCACTGGTTCGGGGAGCTTGCACAGCTCCTTGAACTTCGAAACCCGGTCGTTGAGGGGGTAGATTCCCGTCCAGACCGCTCCCAGCCCCTGGTCGTGGGCCGCCAGCAGGAGATTCTGCACTGCGGCGGAACAGTCCTGGACCCAGTAGCCGGGATGCTTCTCGAGCGCCAGATCGCCGCAGACCAGAATGCCCAGAGGCGCTCGAGCGGCCATGGCTGCGTGCGGGTTGATGCTCGGGACCCGGCCCAGGAGCTGCAGGTCGGTGATCACCACGAACTGCCACGGTTGCTGATTGCCCGCCGAGGGGGCGCTCATGGCCGCCGCCAGGAGCTTCTTCACCTGCTCGTCCGGAACCGGCTGCGCTTGAAACCGGCGAATGCTGCGTCGCGTGTGGATCGCTTCCCTTACTTCCATCGTCATCCTCCCGGCCGCCGTCTCAATGCTGTTGAAATAGGCTCCTCCGTCCCCTCGATACTGACAGTTGGACATCCTTGACTCCGTGGGTGCCACAAGTCCCCCTTTTTCAAAGGGGGATATAGGGGGATTTTAAATCAAAATCAGTATCTTAAAAAAATCCCCCCCCGACCCCCCTTTGGAAAAGGGGGGAGCTGAAAGGGCCGCTACGATTCTCTGTCCGCAAGAATTATGGCATGAAAACAAACTATTATCTCCCTACCGAGCCAAGTGTGTCCGACTGTCAGCATCAAGAGAGGGGAGTATTGAATACCCTATATCGCGCGAACAGAGGAGTCAACGCCCAACGAATTTACAGCTCCTGCAGGGAATATCTCCGAGAATATCCCCGAGCCGGCGAGACCGCTCTGCCCGCCGCCCCTTGATGACCGCACCGCGGCAGGTCGAAGGAATGCCGAAGGGACAGGATAGCACCTCTTGGATGACATGATGTAAGACAGATCAACATCATGAACAATGAGTGTTGATTGTAAAGGTTTCTCAAAGACAACATTTTTTCAAAATCTTGTCCAGCAAGCCTCAACAATTTTGCTCTCTGATGTTAGTCAAAGTGTCAAGGTGTAAAGATTCCTTACACAATTTCAACTGCGGGTTTCTACCTGAAAGCATAGTATTTACCGTACCTTATCGAGGCAGGGTAAAAAAGGTGTCGGGATTCTTTACAAAAGCGATGCAGGAACGAACCCGGCCTATTTCTACAAGTAGTTATAGTCATTGAATAAAATAGTTTGGCACAGGAAATGCTAAATTTTCAGTCGGCGGCATTTCAGCGTTCGTGTGGTGGTTCTGGTTGTTTGCGGTGAGGTCGTGGACGAAAGCGAGTGAAGGCGCGGTGACTCAAGAGGTGAAACATGAAGACAAGCAGACTGGTGTTCTCATTGGCGTTGGTTTTGGGATTGGGGGTTGGGGTCTTCGAGAGCGCACACGCAGTCTCTATTATCAACGGCAGCTTTGAACAGTTCGACAACCCTGAAAGCGACGGTCGCACTTTGACCGGCTGGACCTCTTATAATGCGAGCTGGGCCACAGATCTGGAGGGTCATCCTGTAACCCCCTATGGTGTCAACGTGACCGAGTTTTACGTGTCCTCGGATGCCGATCCAGGCGTTTCAGAGATTTCGCAGGTCATAGTGACGATTCCCAGTACTCAATATACCCTTATCTTCCTGGGAACCACGACGGCAGCCGAGGTGACCGCGACCCTCAACTTGTACGTTGGCGGTGTTTCTTACGTGACCGTCGAAGGCTATGGGGTGCTCAATTCCTTTTCCTACGGCGATCTTGAGGCCGTACAAAGCTACGCCGTTAGCTACAATGGCTATAACGACGAAACAGGTTTTGGGTATCAAACAATGTCGTACACCTTTACCGCAACCGGTGATCAGACCTTGATTTCCTTTGCGTTGCAGCAGAGTGGTCCGACCCTCTATCTCGATTTGGTCAGTATTGCCGAGGGCGCGGTTCCCTCCACGGTCCCCGAACCTGGTACCATGCTCCTCCTCGGAGTTGGCATGGTGAGCCTGGGTGCTTTGCAGTTGCGGAAGAAGGTCTGAAGGGAACGGTTGGCCTGATGGAGCGTGGCTTGTGGGAAACCCGGAAGAAAAGATCAGCGTTCAGGTGGGGGGGAGGATGAGTGTGGGCAGCCAAGGGCGATCGAAGACGGCGCTGCTGAGGGTGGCGGTGCTCGGGGCTTTGGTCCCGGGGCGATTCCCATCGTTGTGCCCGCCCTCGGTGACGGAAACAACGTTGACGACAAGCCAGCGGACTCCTCATCTATTTAACGGTTTTTGCAGCACTTTATTAAACTTTAGAGGAGCTGAGATACCCTGTTTCTACCCCCTAAAATCGTCCTCCTCTTTTCCGGAAATTAGTGTGACAACCTTACCGGTTGGAAAAAGAACCTGGTGCCGGTTGGGCGGAGGGGAAGGCGACGCTTCGGGGGTGGCTGGCAGCGATAGCGCCGTAACCTGGGCTCTTTGCCTGTGAGGGGTGCGGCAAGGCGATCATTCGTCGTTTTGGTAGTTGTGAGCGGCTTGGGGCAGGCAAGTTGCCCTGCGGTGTTGAATGAAAAGTTCGGGTCAAGGGGTTCAAAGTGGAGGTGAATTGAGAAATGGAATTGGGTGCTGATAGAGGAGCGGGATTGGGCGTTGCCCGGTTTGCGAGGGAAAAGGTCGCCGACTGCAACCCTTCTCGCCCTGAGCTCTGCTTCGAGCTGATGTTGTTCATTCCAACCTGGATGTAAAAGAAAGGAAATCTCATGCGAAACGTTATTTCAAAATCAACTGCAACGATTGGAGCTTGTTTGCTGGCGCTGATGGTCGTCATTGGCATGCC
>CAZDKX010000263.1:0-3305 GCA_964505935.1 uncultured Syntrophobacteraceae bacterium | reverse complement strand
GTCCCCGAACCGGGCACCCTGCTGCTGCTCGGCTTCGGGCTGCTCGGTCTTGGGGGGCAGCAGTTGCGGAGGCGCGCCAGAGCGTAGGGCAACAGTCCAACTGTCATAAATCAGGCGGGACCGATTGTGGTGCAAGGCCGGTCCCGCCTTCCTTTCATTTTGATCCTGCCTCGCCTTCACACAGGCGAGGACCGGAAAACTCCGTAGGTTGGGTTGAGCGGTTTTTGGCGAAACCCAACACCCAGGGCACCAAAGCCGGCTGTGGTGAATTGACTCGTTGACCGCCATGGTGCAAGCTACCCTCGCGACGGTTGAAAATCTCCGTCTTACCTGTGCCCGGTTTGTTGGGTTTCGTTGGCACTCAACCCAACCTACAGGGTGGCTTGGCGAGAGACAATTGATCCAGTCTTAACGCCTAACCCCTCACGCCTCACGCCTAACACGAATGGCCCGAGAGGGACGATGCCATGCAATACCGCCGAGCAAGAATCGAGGGCGCGGCCTATTTCTTCACCGTGGTGACGTACCAGCGGCGGAGATTCCTTTGCACCCCGGACAATGCCGAGCGCTTGCGGCAGGCCTTCCGGGAAGTGATGAACCATCATCCCTTCGAAATCGACGCTTTCGTCCTCCTCCCCGACCACCTGCACTGCATCTGGACCTTGCCGCCGCGGGATCGGGATTTTTCGATGCGGTGGCGTTTGATCAAGAGCCATTTCAGCAGGGGGTGCCAAACGGAGGGCCGGACTCCTCTGACGGCGTCACAAACGAACAAGGGGGAGCGGGCCATCTGGCAGAGGCGCTTCTGGGAACACTGGCTTCGGGACGAGGAGTTCCGTAGGTTGGGTTGAGCGGTTTTTGGCGAAACCCAACACCCAGGGCACCAAAGCCGGCTGTGGTGAATTGACTCGTTGACCGCCATGGTGCAAGCTACCCTCGCGACGGTTGAAAATCTCCGTCTTACCTGTGCCCGGTTTGTTGGGTTTCGTTGGCACTCAACCCAACCTACAGGGTGGCTTGGCGAGAGACAATTGATCCAGTCTTAACGCCTAACCCCTCACGCCTCACGCCTAACACGAATGGCCCGAGAGGGACGATGCCATGCAATACCGCCGAGCAAGAATCGAGGGCGCGGCCTATTTCTTCACCGTGGTGACGTACCAGCGGCGGAGATTCCTTTGCACCCCGGACAATGCCGAGCGCTTGCGGCAGGCCTTCCGGGAAGTGATGAACCATCATCCCTTCGAAATCGACGCTTTCGTCCTCCTCCCCGACCACCTGCACTGCATCTGGACCTTGCCGCCGCGGGATCGGGATTTTTCGATGCGGTGGCGTTTGATCAAGAGCCATTTCAGCAGGGGGTGCCAAACGGAGGGCCGGACTCCTCTGACGGCGTCACAAACGAACAAGGGGGAGCGGGCCATCTGGCAGAGGCGCTTCTGGGAACACTGGCTTCGGGACGAGGAGGATATTGCCCGCCATGTGGAATACATCCATTACAATCCGGTGAAACACGGTCTTGCGGCAGCGCCGGGGGATTGGCCGTATTCCAGCTTTCATCGCTACGTGCGCGATGGCATCATTGACCCGGAATGGGGAGCGCATGTGGAAATGCAATTTGAGGCAACGGTTGGGAGAGAATAGGGTTGTGTCGAGCTCTCGGGAAGGGAAGGTGGGTTTGAGGCGTTGGTGTTGGGTTTCGCAAGAAGCCGCTCAACCCAACCTACGCGATAACGCTGCTCAAGGGCCATTATACTGGAGCAGACATTGATAGCATCGTAGTCATCAGGGGTGGGGCAGGGGTCCCGGGACCCGGGACCCTGCTGCTGCTCGGCTTTGGGCTGGTCGGTCTTGGGGGGCAACAGTTCAGCGGTACGCGAAAGCGTAGGGCAACGATCGAGCTGTCGTGAATCAGGCAGGGCCGGTCAGGGCCGACCCTGTCTTGCTCGATGTGCAGCGGGAGGATTTGAGCAAGCCCGTGGGACCTCCCTCAGCTGGACCATTATCCCGCAAAGATGGGTGATCACCTGGGATAAAGAGCGAAGGTTCGGACTTCTTTCAGGCATTCGCTCAAAAGACGATGCCTCCTACTGGTTGACCCAAACCGCCATGTTTCTGAGCTCGGCGATGATCTTCTTGGTTACCGAGCCTTTGAGGAACCCGGTGATGCCGCTCGGCTGGGTGTGGCCCAGGACGACGATGCCGATGCCTTCTTTGCGGCAATGGTCAAGGATCTCGGAAGCGGGTTTCCCCTGGCTGGGAATGAGGGTGTAAGAGATGTTTTCGTCCGGAACTCCTTCCTGCTGCAAATGCTCGTGGGCCTGCAGAAGAAAGGGTTTGACGAGTCTGCCGTCGGGGGTCATGAGCCATTTTTCGAGCTCGGCCGTGGTGTGGGCGGCCGGGGCGGTGACCGGATGGGAGACGGCCCGGGCGGCATGGAGGAGGGTCACCTTGACGCTGCTGCCGGCCAGCATGAAGGCCGCATGGTCCGCGGCGCGCAGGGAAGCCTCCTCGTCGCTGATGCAGATGGCTGCCCGCGAGACGTCGACGACACCATCGATCAGCCACAGCGGGCTGGTGAGGCAGTGTCGCAGCAGGGCATGGGTGGGGTCATCCTCGAAGAGTCCCGCCAGGGTGCTGGTGACCTGCTTGCGGATCAAGACGGCATCCGCCCTTTTCCAGTCGGCCAAAAGGCAGGCGTCTTTTGCCTTGCTCGCCTGTTTTTCCAGCACATGCTCCTGGATCAGGTCGTTCTGAAAACCTGCCCTGACCAAGGCTTTCCTCGCCCGGTCGAAAGCCAGCCGAGTAGCCTCTTCGCGTGACTTCATGAATTCCTGTTTCTTCTTCAAATGGTCCGGGGAGCCGCGCTGCTCCCGATAGGCCGGCGGCAGGGCCGGGGCGAAGTAGCAGAGAATCACGCCGATCTGCTCCAAACTGGGGTGGAGCCGCTGCAAAAAGGCGGCCGGCCGCAAGGCTTCTTCGGTACCGTCAATGGGAAACAACAGGCATTTGGGCAAGGGCGTCATGGCTTCGTCCTTTTTCAGATCAGGGTAAACGGCTGGGAGACTTCGTGCTGGTTTCCAACTTCCATGGCAACGCCTTCCCAGCGGGAAGCGGGCAGCAGCTCTCGAGAGCTCCTGCGCACCAGTTCCGGATGATTATTGACTTCACTCAGGTGCGCGAAAACGACCATCTGCAGCGCGGCGTGGTGGATGCTTTGCAGGAGCTCGCAGGACTCGGCGTTGGACAAGTGGCCGTGGCGGCTGCGGATGCGCTGTTTGAGGGGCAGCGGATAAGGGCCGTTG
>CAZDKX010000262.1:0-7189 GCA_964505935.1 uncultured Syntrophobacteraceae bacterium | reverse complement strand
TGGGGTGTCCGCTCGTTCCCAAGCTCCGGCTTGGGAACGTAGTCGCGGAAGCTCCAGCTTCTAGTGGCCATGAGTCACACCAGGCGGGAGCTTGGCTCATCAGGATCCCCGAGCTGGAGCTTGTAAACCGTCGAACCGGCGACGTGTGGGGACTATTCACACTGGACTGTGCTATTTTCTGACGAGTCCTAAGTGGGGAAATGAGGCTGGGGGCGAAAGCAAAGGCTGGTCTCGGGTTGATGGATTGACAGGTATGAAGCGTCCTTGCCATCGAAAATGCAGGGACCTACTGATTCTCCTGGTAGGGACCATGCTGGTGCTGCAGGCTGTCCTGAGCAGGAGGGCGGGCGGGGAGACCGTTCCCTGGCGAGAAATCGAGGAAGGCCTGATGATGGGGGAGTTCGAGCCCATTCCCCGGCCTGGAGCGGCGGCAGTCAAGATCCTCGTGATCAAGGTCGATCCTCGCAAGTTCGCCTTCCGGCTGATGGCGGCATCCGAGCATGCCAACAGGAAGTGGAACGTGAAGGAATGGTGCGAGCGCCATCAACTGATGGGTGCTTTCAACGCCGGTATGTATGCGAAAGACGGCTTCACCAGCGTCGGTTTGATGAAGAACTTCAAACATGTCAATAACGGCCGGCTCAACAAATACAACGCCGTCCTGGCCTTTAACCCCGTCGACAGCAGCGTCCCGGAGATTCAGATCGTTGATCGGGAATGCCAGGATTTCGCAAGCCTGCGGGGAAAATATCAGACCTTCGTGCAGAGCATCCGCATGGTCTCCTCCTGTGATCAGCAGAATGTATGGAGCCAGCAGTCCATGGCATGGAGTACCCTCGCCCTCGGCCTGGACAAGAGCAATAAGGTCCTGATCATCTTCTGCCAGCAGCAGATTTCCGTCCACGACCTGATCGACATGCTGCTCAAGCTCCCCATTTCACTGCATAATGCCATGTACCTCGAAGGCGGGCCGCAAGCCTCCCTCTATCTGGCGACACCAAAGACCGTGATCGAGCGCCACGGCAACTGGGAAGCGGCCGGAGACGGCCACACTTCCATCCAAGTGGCGTGGCCGATTCCCAACGTCATCGGGATTGTCCGGAAACCGTGATCGAGTGCTGGGTGCTGGGTGGTGAGTGATGAGTGATGGGGGATGGGGGAGACGTTGGGAAATCTCGGTCCTTCTTCGGTTCCAGGCCTTCGTGTTTCTTCGTGTGCCTTCGTGGATGAAAAGAAAAGGTCAACGGGATGACCGGTTGATGACCTGCGTGAAGAGCCTCCCAAGCAGCGGTTGCCGTGCTTTGAGCGCCCCGTGGGGGCAGACCTCGAGGCAGCAGTAGCAGCGAATGCACTTGTCGTAGTCAAACTCGAGCTGCTGCTTTGGCCTGGAGGAGATGGCGCGAGCCGGGCAGTACCGGGCGCAGTCGCCGCAGGTCCGGCAGAGCGTCGCTTCAACTTCCGGTCGCTGGATGAGGTGTTTGCGCATGAAGGGGTGCAGAAACGGCGGTCCGAAGACCAGGGGGGTCGCCGCCGGCAGTTGGAATGCCGTGATCGCCGCCGGCTCACCCACCACCGTCGCCGGCTCATTCAGCAACCCCCACCGCCTGGCCACCCGATTGGTCGGCAGCGCCTCCTCGCCCAAACCGAGCAGCCGGCATACGACCGCATCCAGGGCGACCGCATCCGCACTTCCCAGCAGGATTCCGAGCTCCTTGGGCCGCCCGCTCCGGCCCGGCCCCTCCCCCTCCATGGCGAGGATCCCGTCGAGGATGGTGTACCTCGGCTTAACGGCCTGATAAATCCGGACCAGGAGCGCTGCGAAGAGCTCGCGATCGACTCCCGCCCGCAGGTGCCATTGCGGCTTCCTGAGGCCCACGATACAGCCGAAGAGGTTCTTCACTCCGAGGGTCAGCAGCATCTGGGTGTGGGTTTTCAGCTTGGGCAGGTTGATAACCAGGTCGGCTTCCAGGGCATCTCGAGCGATTTCTACTCGCCGGAAGGGCTCGCCGACGTCAAGCTCCACCGATTCCCTGAATTCCTTGTAGACAATCTCCAGTCCCTCGAGTGCTTCCAGATAGCCGCCCTCTTTCAACACCTTCTCGAGGGTTCCCATGGCCGGGCTGTCGGAAATCTGGACCCTGCCGCCCTGCTCGAGCACGTATTCGACCACGCCCCTGATCACCAGGGGATGCGTGGTCATCGCCCGCGATGGCGGCGCGGGCCCAAGGAAGTTGGGCTTGATGAGCACCCGGCAGCCCCTCGCCAGGGCATTGCCCCCCATCCCTTCCAGCATCTCGGACAGCCGGCGTTTCAGGGACGGATAATGGTAGGCGGCGTGTTTCACAAAAACAACGCTCATTGCTCCTTCTCTTCCAGAACAGCCGGTGGCAGCTCCTCGATCCGATATACGGGATCCTGGATATGCTCCCCCCGACAGCACGGGCACCTGCCCGGGGTGGTGAGGCGCCGCCGAACGGCAAAGACATAATGGCATTCCAGACACTCGGCGGCCCGGACATGAAACCGCCCATGCTGCGCCGTCACCGACCGCCGGACGTGGACGAGATGCTCGTAGACCTCTTTTTCCCGGATTCGCAAGGCGGCGGAAAGCTCCAGCGCCGTGCACTCACGCAAAGTCAGCAGCCCCATCATCTGCTGCCGCGTCGTCTGGCGGAAAACCTCGTCTTCCCGGGCCATGGCATACCTCTTCGCAGTCATGCCTAACGAGCAATGAGCGGTGAGCGGAACTCCATAGACCATGTCAATCAGTGGACTCCCTGTTCTTCCTGGGACCCGTGCTTTTATAGTCTTGCCAATCCTTCTCCGCAACCGGGATTTTAACCGCTCCCCAGTGGATGCTCTATCGTCCGATGTACTCAGGTTCGCTGACCTGCGGTTCAATAGTCGTTATTCAACATTCGCTTTACCCTTGAACCTTCTGCGGTTCGCTTCCCTTCAGCCATCTGCGGTTCGATATTCGATATTCTGCGGTTGGATATTCGTTATTCCTCGGTTCTCTCTTCCCCTTTGCTTTTCATGGGCGACGGCAGACTCTCTATGCTACAATGCAACTCTTCAACCAACTGGGATACTCCGACTGGAGATTACTCCAGCAACTTACCATGCAACCTCGGAACCGGCCGTGAAATGATGAGATGGCCTTTTGCTACCAAAGACGAGATTTCCTCGACTGCGAAACTGCTTGACGTAATTCGCGGCGAGGATGCCTCCGTCTCGAGCACCTCTGCTCCCCTGATCTACCCATCTCCTTCCAGGGGCGAACGGGTTCGCGAGCTTTTCCAACATCTGCCGCTTCTTCGCAAGCGGCTGGTCGTAGGCATCGCCATCGGCCCCGACCACCTGGCCCTCGTCAAGATGCTCCCGCTCTCTTCCACCCGAAACAAACTCCTCGACCACCGATTGGTCCCGTTCCCCCAAAACTCCCCCGTGGGGAGTTCGTCTTTCTCTGAATTTCTGAGAGCGGTGGTCATCGATTTTTCCGGCTCCCTGAAACAGGTCAGCCTGTGGACCAGCCTGCCACCATCCCACGGCGATCTGAGGCAGATCCGCATACCCCGGAAAGCCGCGAGCGGGGAACTGGCCCGCACCGTCTACTGGGTGGCCCGGAAGGAGATGGGATTCGACGAGGCGGAGGTTTTTTTCGATTTTGAGGTCCAGGGGGAAGTTGCCGAAGCGAAGGACGGCAAGATCTGGATTATGACCTATACCGCACCCCGGCAGGCGGTGAGGGAGGTGAAGGAGCTCTTCGCCAAGAGCGGGTTGGAGCTGGCCGGGCTGACCATTTCCCCATTCATCGTGCAGAACCTCTTCCGCTCCGACTGGGTGCCGACTTCCGGCATAACCACCTACGCCGATCTGCTGCTCGGCAACGATCATTCCCGCCTCAGCATCTTCCACCAGGGAAACCTGATCCTGACAAAAGTGATCGACCTCGGCACCGATCACCTCGTTCCCCCAGCGGATACCGACCCGGCTGACGAAGAAAGCCACCTGGAAAGTATCAGGCCGATGCTGGCACGGTATGCCGGAGAGATTGCCGCAGTCATCCAATACCACTGCGGACAGGGAAAGGGTGAGCCCATTCAGAAGCTATTTCTGTCAGGGTCGGTTATCCCCGGCAAGGCGCTCATCAGCGGGCTCAGCCAGCACCTCGGGGTGAAGCTGATGGCCGTGGACCTGCTCAACCCCGCGAACCCATTCGTGTCACGGCTGAAGCCACCCCCTTCCCGCTCCGAGCGGGCCCGCTATACCCCTGCCCTGGGATTGGCCCTTTCCGCCAATTCCCGCACCCCCAACATCCTATGCCCTTTTGCCGTAAAAACCAGGCAAACGGCCGTAACCCGTCTCAATCGGGTCCTGCTTGGGGCTTTTGCCGCGACTTTCCTCGTGCTTGGCAGCCTGTTTCTCTGGCAGGACCAGGTTCACCAGCAGAAACGTGCCGAGCTGGCCCTCCTGCAACAAGAGCTGGCGCAGTTCAACCCCATTGCCGATCCCGGCCTCGTCACCGACCTGGCCGCCAGGCTCAAGGCTCAGCAACGGGCGCTCAAGGGCAAGGCCGAGAAGTATCTGAGCCTTGCCGTGCTGAGTGAACTCTCATCCATCACCCCGGAAACGATTCGCCTGTTGAGCATCACCGCGGATTTCGGAGGGCTGCCCCAGGCAGCCAGCAAGGATTTTGACAGCGACCGGATCAAGGGCCTCTCCCGCAGCCTGATTCTGGAGGGGATCGTGGAGGGAGACGGCCTGAGCGCTGAAGCCACCCTGGCCCACTACCTGATGCGCCTCGGCGCTTCGCCCCTCTTTGTCGATCCGGCGGTGCATCAAAGCGCCCTCGAAATCTCCCAGGAGTTCGGTGAGGTGCTGCATTTTTTTCTCAGAATGGGCTTGGGGCCGGGAGGGTAGCATGCGCAGCGGGCGGTTTTCGCTCATGCCTTTGAGGAGCCTGATCTACTTGGCCGGCGGGCTGGCGGCGGTCTTCCTGCTGGTCTTCTTGGGCCTGCGCCCCCTGCAGGGCGGTATCCAGCGGCTGGACGCTGAGGCGGCGGCGCTCCAGACTCGCCTGGCGCAGCAGCAGGGGCTCGCCCCGCTCTCCCGCGACTTCACCACGCGCCTGACCCAGGACGCCGGGAACCGGCTGCCGGCAACCAACAAAGCCAGACTTTCCCTCGAACAGGTGATCGAGATGCCGCCGCGGTTACAGCAGATGGCCAGGGAATGCGGCCTGGAGGCCGCTGCGGTAGCTCCTGAGGCCAAATCCTTCACCAAGGACCGCAAGTCCATCCCGGTCAATCTGGTCCTCCAAGGGAATTTCCTCAACCTCCGCAAGTTCCTCTTCAGTCTCGCAAATCTTCCGTGCCTTGAACATATCGAAGAGATCCAGATCCAGGAGATCGGAGGGGCGCAGGAATTCCGGCTGAAGGCATGGGTGGCCGTCAATCCCCAGAAGAGCAGCTGACTATGGGAAACACTGAGAGGATCATCATCGGGTTGCTCATCGCCATCTTGACGGGCCTTCTCTACTGGTCCTGGCCGGTCCCCTGGTCGCCACCCCCCTCCGTTCCGGCCGAAAAGGAGCTGGTTGAGGCCAAAGCCCTGACAGCCCGCCTGGCGGAAGAAGTGAACAAAGAGGCCCTCAGCGACCGGGACCGCCACATCCTGGAACGGGCCGCGGCTGATTGGCGGCGGAATCCCTTCGACGCCCCACGCTCCGCCGCCCGGCGCCAAACGCCGGCGACTGATCCGGCCTCACCCTTGAGCGCCTACACCTACTCGGGGTACATGGAAGTCGACAAGAAGAGACTGGCTATTATCAGCGGAATGCAATATCAAGTGGGAGACCGCCTGGAATACGGCAAATATGTGGTCCGCAGCATCGAGCCCACCAAGGTGGTGGTCGAGGATATCGGCAAGCGGGAGCAGGTGACTCTGCCCTTTGTGGGCGGGGGCTTCTAATTGTCCTGGGGGAATGAATGGATTACTTCCAACTGCTCAACCTCAGCAAAGAACCCTTTTCCAACTCGCCCGACCCGGAGTTTTTCTACCCTTCGCCGGAACACGTCAGCTGCCTCCAGAAGCTCGAGCTGGCCATCCGCCTGCAGCGCGGCCTCAACGTGGTGGTCGGCGCCATCGGGACGGGAAAGACCACCCTCTGCCGCCATCTCATTCGTGAGTTTTCCGCCGACAAGACCCTGGAAACCCACCTCATTCTCAATCCGGATTTCAACACCCCCATGGAATTCCTCTATTCGCTGGCGGAGCTGTTCGGCGTGCCCGCCCCGGTCGAGGCTGAGAACAGCAAATGGCAGATCGAGGAAGGCATCAAGCAATACCTTTTCCGCAAAGGCGTCGAAGAGGAAAAGACCGTAGTCCTGCTCATCGATGAGGGCCAGAAAATGCTCCCCTTCTGTCTCGAAATCCTGCGGGAGCTGCTCAACTATGAGACCAACGACCACAAGCTGCTGCAGATCGTCATTTTCGCCCAGGAGGAATTCCAGCAGACCATTGCCGAACACCCCAATCTGGCCGACCGGATCAATGCTTACCTGGTCCTGGCCCCGCTCACTTTTCAGGAGACCCGCAATCTCCTGCAATTCCGCCTGAATCAGGCCAAAGACGGCTACAAGGAGCCCCGGTTATTCACCACCGCCGGGCTGTGGGCCATCCACCGGGCCACGAAAGGCTATCCGCGCAAGATCATCCATCTCAGTCATCGCGTGCTGCTCACCATGATTATCCAGAATCGTCCCAAAGCCGGCTGGTTCCTGGTGCGCTGGTGTGCCCGCATGATGCTTCCCCGCAAGCCTCTCGCCATCCCGTGGCTCCCGGCAACCATCGGACTGGGCCTCGTAGCCCTGGTGCTGCTCGGCGTTTTCGCCTCCGAGCATCTCCGCCTGCCGTCCTTCGCGCCAACCGGGGCAGTCAAACCCCCTCCCACCCGCCAGGCCATGCCCGTCGCCGAAGCGCAGCCCCCAAGGCGAACGAGGATTCCCGAACCGCTGAAGGTGGTGGTGCCCGAGCGGACTGGGCCCGAGGCCAAACCCGCCGCCGTTGCCCCGCCAGCAGCGCAGAATGAGACCACGGCCGTTGGGGAGAGGCCAACCGCAGGCACGCCGCAGAGCACCGCCGTCAGCCGCGAGGCAACCCCACCGTCTCCGGAGGCCGCGCCCTC
>CAZDKX010000261.1:0-7257 GCA_964505935.1 uncultured Syntrophobacteraceae bacterium | reverse complement strand
GAGTCCATGGGCGCCACCTATATTTCCATGGCCCTGAAGGACGCCGTCGGCATGGTGATTTTCCTCCTGGTGTTGATCTTCCTGCCGGGCGGCCTCAAGGCATGGACCAAAATCTAGACGGGTGAGTACCATGAAAACAATGCGCTGGTCAGTCCTCCTTCCGCTGCTGATCCTCCTTCTTTTTCCCGTGGTCGTGCAGTCGGACTACTACCGCCATATCTTCATCATCGCCCTCATGTGGGTGGTGATCGGGTCCTCCTGGAACCTGCTGGCCGGCTACACCGGCCAGGTTTCCTTCGGCCATGCCATTTTCTTCGGCACGGGAGCCTACACGGCCGGTTTGTGTGTGACCAAGCTGGGCCTTTCCGCCTGGTGGGGCATGCTCCTGGGAGGCCCCGTCGCCGCCCTGGTGGGCCTTTTCATCGGCTGGGTCTGCTTTCGCCTGCGGGGCCCCTATTTTGCCCTGGCAACCATTGCCGTGGGCGAAATCTTCCGTATCGGCGCCACCGTCTGGCGGGACCTCACCGAGGGGATGCAGGGCATTCTGATCATTCAATCTTTCCGCAGCAAAATCCCCTACTATTACCTGGCGCTCTTCCTGGCAGGGGCCTGCGTCTATGCCATCTACCGGGTGATGAATTCCAAGTGGGGCTACTATTTTGTGGCCATTCGCGAGGACCAGGACGCGGCCGAGTCCATGGGGATCAGCGCCTTCCGCTACAAGAGTCTTTCGCTGCTGGTCAGCTCCTTTTTCACCGGCCTCGCGGGAGCTTTCTACATGAACTACATGGCCTTCATCGACCCCCATGTGGTCTTCTCCCTCCACTACATCTCGATCATGGCCATCCTCGTGGGCATCATCGGTGGGGTCGGCACCCTCTGGGGACCCCCTGTCGGCGCCTTCATCATGGTGCTGCTGCAGGAAACCTTTCGCAGCTCCTTCTTCGGCCTGCTTCCCAAATGGGTCAGTGAGGGCCACGTGCTGGTGTTCGGATTGCTCGTGATCGTTGTTATTCGCTATCTGGCCAACGGCATTGTTGGCGACTGGCCCAAGATCAGCCAGCTCTGGTCGAAGGGAAAACCGCTGCCCTCTGCAACTGCGGGAAACTGACCATGACCTTTTTTGAAACGAGTCATTTGACCAAAGCTTTCGGCGGCCTGATTGCCGTGAACGACCTGACCTTTCACGTGGAAGAGGGGCAGATCTTTGGCCTGATCGGTCCCAACGGGTCCGGCAAGACCACGGTCTTCAACCTCATCAACGGTTATTACCCGATCACTTCCGGGACCATTCATTTTGAAGGGCAGGAGCTGAACGGACTGCCCACCTGGAAGGTCTGCAAAGTGGGCATTGCCAGGACTTTTCAGATTGTCAAGCCGCTGCGCCGCATGACCGTACTCGAAAACGTCATGGCTTCCGCCTTCAACCTGACGACCAGGCAGGAGGTGGCCAGGGAAAAAGCCCTTGATGTGCTCAAATTCTGCGAACTGGTCAAGAAGCAGGACTACCCAGCCAAGGGGCTCACCATTGGCGATCGCAAGCGGCTCGAGATCGCGCGGGCGCTGGCCACCGGCCCCAGGCTCCTCCTCCTGGATGAAACCATGGCCGGGCTCACTCCTCAGGAACAGGCCGATGGCGTCAAGCTCATCCGCAAGGTCCGCGATTCGGGCATCACCATTATCATCGTCGAGCACATCATGCAGGTCATCATGAACCTCTGTGACCGGATCCTCTGTATCAATTACGGTCAGGAGATCGCCCAGGGCACCCCTGCGGAAGTCGCCAACAACCCGGCCGTCATCGAAGCCTATCTCGGAAGGGAATAGCAGCCATGCTCAGGGTGGAACACGTCAACGCCGGCTACGGCGATATTCAGGTACTTTGGGACGTATCGTTCCAGGTGCAGTCAAAGGAATTCGTGGTCCTGGTGGGGGCCAACGGCGCGGGAAAGAGTACGATCATGCGAACCATCTCGAGCGTGATCCAGCCGACGAGCGGCGCCGTCTGGTTCGAAGACCAGCGACTGGATCAGCTGCCTCCCCACCGCATCATCCATCAGGGCATCGCGCATGTCCCTGAAGGACGGCAACTGTTCCCGGAAATGAGCGTCGTGGAAAACCTCGAGGTCGGCTCTCTCGCCCCCGAAGCCAAGGCCCATCGCAAAGAGACGCTCGAGTGGGTCCTGACCCTCTTCCCGAGGCTCCGCGAACGGCAAAAACAGATGGCCGGAACCCTGTCCGGCGGTGAGCAACAGATGTGCGCCATCGCCCGCGGTCTCATGTCCCGCCCGAAGATGATTCTCTTCGATGAACCCTCGCTGGGGCTCTCGCCCCTGCTCACCCAGGAAATCTTTCGCCTCACCCGCAAGATCCACGAGGAAGGCCTCACCATCCTCATGGTGGAGCAAAACGTCAAACAGACCCTGGCCATCTGCGACCGTGCCTACGTGCTGGAAAACGGCCGGGTCGTCCTCGAAGGCAAAGGGGCTGAGCTGCTCGAAAACGAGCAGGTCAAGCAGGCGTTCCTGGGGATCTGATTTTCGATTTCCGATTGCGGATCTGGAATGGCAGATTGCGTGCGGGTTGCGGGTTGCGAAATTCCGGGCTGGCAAGTGCGGATGTGCGTTGCTTTCAGTCGAACTTCGATGGTGAGCTTGGGAAGGCAAAGCCCTTCGTGTGCCTTCGGGGAAGATCTTTCGAGAGGTTCTATCTGGCGGTTGGCGGAGTTTCCAGAAACACTATAACTGACTTGCCGCATCGGAGAATTGGTCAACGGTCAAAGACGCAGAGCGAATGAGATTTCGGAGAGTCCCCTTGGCCACCACGGCATGGTTTGGAATCGACAATGTTGCAGTATGCTCTTCTTTAACCATGATGATATGACTGCCTCGTTGTCGAACAACCTGCCAGCCAAAGGACTCGAAGACTCTAACGACCTCTCGTCCACTCAAAGTGGGCAGGGATGCCATCAAGCGGCAACCTCAATCTGGCGCGTTTCAAGCGTCAGGGGCATTCCTCGTTCTGCTCTTACCTCGAGACAGAGTTGGATAGCCTCTTTTATGTTTTCAAGGGCTTCCTGTTTGGAACTGCCCTGGGTAACGCAACCAGGAATCGCCGGACAGTCAACAATCCACACCCCGTCTTCATCTCTGTCGATCGTCACATAGAACTTCATAAATCACTCCTATCCCTCACGGATGACCCCATTAGTCAGAATTGCACTCTAACATCAGGCGTTGGCCACTACAAGGCCAACTGCAGACCTATATAGGGCGATTGCATGTAACAGTGCTGGCAATTCTGATCGAAGTGTGAGACGATACCTTGGTGAACTGCATCCAAGGAGGAGTCATCATGGCAGAGAATGTGTGTAGTTCGATCATTGAGCATTTTTCCGAGTTGCCCGATCCACGAATCGTGTTGAAGACGCAACACCGTCTGGTGGACATCGTGACCATGACTTTGTGCGCTGCGCTTGCAGGTGCCGATGACTGGGTAGAGATCGCCGCCTATGCCAAAGCCAGGGAGAGCTGGTTCAAGGGCTTTCTGAAACTGGAGAATGGCATTCCCTCTCATGATACCGTCGGCAGAGTATTTGCTTTGCTCGATCCTGAGCCATTTAGCCAATGCTATATCGACTGGGTTCGTACCTTGGTCAGCATTCCCGATGAAGTGGTGGCCGTTGATGGGAAGACCTTGCGGCGTTCTCACGACCATGCCAACGGCAAATCGGCTATTCATATGGTGAACGCCTGGGCTGTCGGTCAGGGGCTGGTTTTGGGTCAGGTAAAGACCGAAGCCAAATCCAATGAAATAACGGCCATCCCTGAACCCCTGAAGGTCCTGGATGTGAAAGGGGCGGTGGTGACCATCGACGCCATGGGCTGTCAGAAAGAGATTGCCAAACAAATTGTTGACCAAGGGGCCGATTACGTCTTCTCCCTCAAGGGTAATCAAGGAAATCTCCACAAGGAGGTACAACTTCTGTTCGAAGACGCTAAGAAAGACGGCTTCAAGGACCTATCCCATGACTCTTTCGCCACGGTCGATGGTGACCATGGGCGGATCGAAACCCGTCGTTACACAACGGTCGCGGATGTGGACTGGTTCGAAGAGAAGGGCAAATGGGCCAAGTTGAGTAGCTTTGGCATGATCGAGTCAGAACGTGAGGTGGATGGCAATGTCACAAAAGAGACTCGGTACTTCATTTCGAGCCTTCCCAGTGACGCAAAGCGATTCGCCGAGGTGGCACGTGGGCACTGGGCCGTGGAGAACAGCCTGCACTGGTGTCTCGACATCGCGTTCCGAGAGGATGACAGCCGCGTAAGATCAGGGCACGGGCAGGAAAACCTTGCTATCCTTCGTCGTCTGGCCCTCACCCTCATCAAGCAGGATCCTCAGCGGAAAATCGGCATCAAAGCCAGCCGAAAGCGAGCTGGCTGGGACTTGGACTACACCAGGAGGCTTCTCGGGCTAAAATGATTTCATGCGATTGCCCTGCAGCTGATGGCCGAAAACTTGTTCCGTCTTCACAAAAGATATATACTATAGTATATTCCATGAACCAAACTGATCAGAGGACGTTGCCATGTGTCAAGTAGCCAAGCTCTTCAAGAACGGCCGGAGCCAGGCGGTCCGTCTGCCTTCAGCGTTTCGCTTCGACGGCGATGAGGTTTATATCCGCAGAGATCCTGAAAGCGGCGATGTCATTCTGTCGAAAAAGCCGGGATCGTGGGAAGACTTCTTCCAACTCATGGAGACCATCGACGTCCCCGCCGACTTCATGGCTGACCGGGATAACGAACCACCGCCGGAACGGGATTTCTTTTGAGGGGAGGCCGGAGTGGAACGTTACATGCTAGACACGAGCACCGCCAGCTACGTCATCAAAGGCAAGCCAAGAGCGGTCAGGGAACATCTTGTCAGAGTACCGATGGCAAGTCTCTGCGTTTCCGTGATCACCCAGGCGGAACTGCTGCACGGAGTAGCCAGGAAGCCCGAAGCCATACAACTGCCCCGGGCCGTCAAGGAGTTCTTGTTACGCGTCGAGATTTTCCCATGGGGTCCCGAGGCGGCGGAGGTTTATGCCAAACTGCGGGCAGATTACGAACGAGCGGGGACCCCGCTGGGCACCATGGATATGCTCATCGCCGCCCACGCGGTTGCCGTCGATGCCGTGCTGGTCACCAGTGATCGTGCTTTCTACAAGCTGGGACACTCTCTCAAGCTGGTTGACTGGACGCAACCTGCACAGCAGAACTGAGCACACAAGAACGTCTTCTGGTAAAAGCCTTAAGCCTCCTCGATCAAGCCGGCATTACGATAGAGCTTTTGCGATCCAGCCTTTTAGAATCTGCTGATAATCGGGAGCGATGATCCTGGTTGTCAGGCGCCGACCCGGAGGAGAACACACTTCAACCTGCCCGGCGGCTAGCCAGTTGAGGCATTGGGCATAGACTTCGTATTCCAGGGCGAGGCCGCGCCGGCGCACGGTTTCGAGATCATCATCAGGCCAGATGGGGTAGACCGCCTGCGCGATGATAGGGCCGGTGTCTTCGCCTTCGTCCGCAAAATGCACCGTGATCCCCCCCCATTTGCAGCCATAGCCGAAGGTGTCTTCGTAGCCGTGCTGGCCGGGAAAAGCCGGCAGCAGGGCCGGGTGAATGTTGATGACCCGCCATTGGCCCTCGCGATTGTAGTGACCAAGAAAGTACGGGCTGACCAGCCGCATGAAACCTGCCAGGCAGATGTAATCGGGCTGATACCGGTCGAGGGCGTGGATCAGCTCATCTTCCGCCAGGACCATTTTGGCAAGCCGCTCCAGGAGCTTTTTCCGGTCCGCCATCTTTAGTATCTTCTGGCGGTCGGCCAAGGCCGTCAGGTCGACCGGCAGCTCGAGCTCCTGCAGATCGGGAAGGTCCCGCTGCAGATGAGCTTTGTAGTCCACGACATGAATCGGGACACCGGCCTTTTCGGCGCGCACCAGGCCGTAGGCCTCGGTGCGGTCGCTTGCCACTACCACGATTTCCGCCGCCAGCTTGCCAGCGGCCCGGCGGTCAAGGAGTGCCTGCAGGTTGGTGCCCCCGCCCGAGATCAGGACCGCCAGCCTCAGTCTACCAGGACTCATCGGCTCACTCATAGAGACTCGCCTGTCAAAGAATCATTATCCACGAAGTCACACCAATGAATACGAAGGGACCTCCTGCAAAAGTTCCTCAGCGCGTCATTCAGGCAGGGTTTTTGAGCCGGAATCCAGGCTTTAAGGTCCCCTTTTTAGACCCCGGCTGGGAGCATGCCGGGGTGACGGAATTTGAGACTTCTTGCAAGAGGCTAGAAGAAAAGCCTTAATAGAAAAATCGGAACATTCCGCCTTCGTGTGTCTTCGTGTGACTTCGTGGATTAAAGTAAAAACTCCACGGCGTTTCGGAACAACCGAATCCCCTGCCCTTCTTCGGGAATCGCCTTACCCTCGCGCCGCCCCTGCTCCCGCCAGAGTGCCCAGTCGGGATGATTGGTTACATGGTTGAAGGCTTCGGGATGGGGCATCAATCCGGCAATACGGCCGGTAGGATCACAGATGCCGGCAATGTCGTTGACGGAGCCGTTGGGGTTATGGGGAAAGCTCCCCCCGGCGGGAACACCATCCGGCAAGGCATAGCGCATGAACACCTGATTTTGCGTCTCGAGCCGTTGGATGATGGCAGGCTCGGCATATAACTTTCCTTCCCCGTGGCGCACCGGCAGATCGATGCTGTCCATGCCGCGCGTAAAGACACAGGGCGAGGCCCGGTTTACGGCCAGTTTCACCCACTGGTCACGGAAGTTGCCGCAGTCGTTGCCGATGAGCGCGACTTCCCGTTTGAGCTCGGAGGCCTCGAACAGCGGCAGCAGGCCCAGGTTGACCAGCACCTGGAAGCCGTTACAGATGCCGAGGACCAGCCCGCCGCCTGCCACAAAATCACGAAGGGCGTCGCTCAGGCGATGTTTGATGCGCATAGCCATGATCACGCCCGCCCCGTGGTCATCACCCCAGGAGAAGCCGCCCCCGACGATGAGGACCTGAAAATCGCGAAGGTTCGCCTCACCTGTGATCAGCGCGTTCAAGTGGGTGCGCTCGGGGACAGCCCCAGCCTTTTCCAGGGCGAAGGCGGTCTCGACATCACAGTTCAGACCAAAACCGGTGAGAACAAGGGCTCTCGGGGGGATCATGCCGGACTCCATCTCCTTTGAACAATCATGGCAGACGGCTTCGGTGCC
>CAZDKX010000260.1:0-7277 GCA_964505935.1 uncultured Syntrophobacteraceae bacterium | reverse complement strand
TGATCCCCCCTCATGGAGGAAAAGGCTTGACCTGCTGCCTGCTCGAAGGCGCGGAGCTGGCAGCTGAACTGAAAAAGGCACAAGGGCTTAAGAAAATCAACGTCAGCCCCCGTGAAAAAGGCGACCTGATCATGATGGGCATCGGCGGCTTCAGTCCGTTGACCGGTTTTATGACCAAGGCCGACTGGAAAGGCGTGTGCGATAATTATCTCCTGGCAGACGGTACCTTTTGGCCCATTCCGGTAACCCTTTCCGCATCCAAGGAAGATGCCGCCGCCATCGCCATCGGTGAGGAAATCGCGCTGTTTGATCCGGAGCGCAACGAGTTCATGGCCACCATGAAGGTCACCGAGAAATATGAAATGACCGAGGCCGACAAGAAGTATGAATGTGAAAAAGTCTATATGGGTGAAGGCACCAAGACGGCTGAAGAGTTTTGGAAGATCGCCAAGGATGATCATCCCGGCGTGCAGATGGTGATGCAGCAGAAGGCCGTCAATCTTGCCGGTCCGGTCAAGGTGCTCAGTGAAGCCGAATATCCCACCGCTTTTGCTGGTGTTTACATGAGACCGGCTGAATCGAGAAAGATTTTTGCCGACAGAGGATGGCAGGAAATCGCTGCGTTGCAGCTGCGCAACCCCATGCACCGTTCCCACGAATATCTGTGTAAGATCGCGGTCGAAGTCTGCGACGGGGTTTTCATTCACTCCCTGGTCGGCAACCTGAAACCCGGCGATATTCCCGCCGAGGTCCGCGTGAAATGCATCGACATGCTCGTCAAGAAGTACTTTGTGGCAGACAAGGTGCTTCAGGGCGGGTATCCGCTGGACATGCGCTACGCCGGTCCCCGTGAAGCCCTCCTTCATGCTACCTTCCGCCAGAACTATGGGTGCTCCCGCATGATCATTGGCCGCGACCATGCCGGCGTGGGCGATTTCTACGGCATGTTCGAAGCCCAGACCATCTTTGACAAGATCCCCAAGCCCGCGGGCGGTAAAGCCCTGCTCTGCACGCCGCTCAAGATCGACTGGACCTTCTACTGCCATAAGTGCGACGGCATGGCTTCCCTCCGGACCTGCCCCCACGGCAAGGAAGACCGCGTGCTTTTGAGCGGTACCGCTCTGCGCAAGGGTCTTTCCGAAGGCGCGCCCATTCCGGACCATTTCGGCCGCGAGGAAGTGCTTGATATTCTTCGTGAGTACTACGCAGGTCTGGAAGAAAAGGTTGAAATCAAGCTGCACGGCGCTGCCACCGGGGACAAGAAGTAAACAAATCCCTGTCGCCTGATTCAAGAAAAGGAGATGCGCTGAAGAGCGCATCTCCTTTTTTTGTGCTCACAGGGAGGGACGAGCGTGACGCTGTTCTGTCCCCCTTTTTGAGTTGCAATCATCCGCCTGGATGAGGTATTTTTCACACCTGTCTGCACACCAGGGATTTCCCATTTTTTCAAGGTGTCCTGCTTTTTTTGCATGTCCTCCAAGGGTGATCAATCGTTGTGACTGACGTGTAAGGAGACGGTTATGGCTGAGGTATTGAATGAAAAGGGGCGCATTCTCGTGGTGGGAGGTGGCATCACCGGCTTAAGCGCTGCGCTCGAAGCCGCGGAAGCGGGATTTCCGGTCACGCTGGTGGAGAAAGAAGCTTATCTCGGCGGCCAGGTAGCCCGTATGAACAAATACTTTCCCAAGTTGTGTCCCCCCACCTGCGGTCTCGAGATCAATTTCCGCCGGCTCAAGAATAATCCTCTCATCCACTGCCATACCCTGGCAGAAGTGACCAGGGTCGAAGGTGAAGTCGGCGCCTTCGATGTCACCGTGGCGATCTCACCGCGGTATGTCACGGAAAGCTGCACGGCCTGTGGCTTGTGTGAAGCAGCCGCGACCACGAGGATCCCGGATCCTTTCAACTACGGTCTGAAGTGGATCAAGGCTATCCACCTGCCGCATGAATTCGCTTATCCCATGCGCCATGTCCTGGCCCCCGAGGTGGTGGGTACGGACGAAGCCAAACAGATCAAGACTGCCTGCCCCTACGATGCCATTGACCTGGAGATGCCTCCCCGAGAGATAAGGCTCCACGCAGCCGCCATCATCTGGGCCGGCGGGTGGCGTCCCTACGACGCTGAAACCATCGCCTACTACGGTTTCGGCAAGCACCGCAACGTGGTCACCAATGTCATCCTGGAGCGGCTTGCGGCCTCCAATGGCCCAACCAGTGGCCGCATCACCCGCCCGTCCGATGGTGAAGAGGTGAAGCAGATCGCCTTCGTCCAGTGTGCGGGGTCTCGTGACGAGAATCATCTTTCCTACTGTTCCGGAGTCTGTTGCCTGGCCTCCCTGAAACAGGCCACCTATCTCCTGGACCAAAACCCGGAAGCACGCATTACCATCTTCTACATTGATATCCGGGCGCTGGGTCGCTACGAGGAATTCTTTGCAAGAGTGCAGGCCGATGAGCGGGTGACGCTCATCAAGGGAAAGGCGGGCGAAATCACGGAAGACCCGGTATCAGGGATGGTCACGGTTCAAGTGGAAGATCAGAGCACCGGGAAGGTCCTCAAGGACCCCTTCGACCTGGTGGTGCTTGCCGCCGGGATGGTCCCCAAGGCACCAGCCTTCACGGTCCGGGGCGCAGAGGTGGCCACCGATGATTCCGGATTCTTCCTGGCTGATTCCGCCGTACCGGGAATCATCGGCGCAGGCTGCGCCAGGCAGCCCGCGGATGTTGCCACCTGCGTCCAGGACGCAACCGCGGCAGCGCTCAGGGCCATTCAAGCTGCGGGCAGGAGGTAGAGCGATGGAAAACAAAACCGGCGTCTACATTTGTACCGGCTGCGGCATTGGTGAGGCCCTTGAAACCGCTGCCCTGGTCAAGCTCGCCACGGGCGAATACAAGGTTGCTGTCTGTAAGGATCACCCTTTTCTCTGCAGCCCTGCAGGCGTGTCCCTGATTCGACACGATTTGGCGGAAGCGGGACTCAACAAGTTGGTGGTGGCTGCCTGTTCACCGCGCGTGATGACCGACGTTTTTGAATTCGGTCCGGATAGCGTGCTGGAGCGGGTCAACCTGCGTGAACAGGTCATCTGGTCTCATCCGGCCAGCGACGAAGATACGCAAATGCTGGCCGAAGATCAGCTGCGCATGGGGATCGTCAAGGCGAACGAGGCTGAACCGCCATCACCCTTTACGGTGGAAGATTTGAGCCGGCGCATCCTCGTGGTGGGAGGCGGCCTGGCCGGCATGACCTCGGCCAATGAAGCCGCTAAAGCGGGCTATGACGTCATCCTGGTAGAAAACCGTGACGGTCTCGGGGGATATCTGAAAGGGGTCTACAAGCTCCCTCCCTCTCGGCCTCCGTACGAGGAGCTCCAGGAATCACCTCTCGGCGTTCTCGCTCAGGAAATCAGCACCCAACCCCGTATCAAGACCTGCTTGAATGCTCAAATCCAGGCCATTTCAGGCGCCCCAGGCATGTTCGACGTGCACATCCGACAGGATGGCCAGGAAGCCATCGAACGCGTCGGCGCAATCGTCCTCGCTTCCGGCTCCACCCCGTACGACGCCGGAAAGCTGGAGCATCTGGGCTATGGCAAGGTGCCCGATGTCATCACCGCGCCGCAATTGGAAGCCATGTTTGCCGGGGGGCAGGTCATCCGACCCTCAACCGGCCAGCCGCTAAGGAGCGTCGCTTTCATCCTCTGTGCGGGGTCCCGAGATCCAGAGCACCTGCCCTACTGTTCCTCGGCCTGCTGTGTGGAAGCGCTCAAGCAGGCGAAGTACTTCAAGGAAACCGATCCGGCCATGCCGGTCTATGTCTTCTACAAGGATATCCGCAGCAGCGGCAACTACGAATTCCTCTACAAGAGACTGCAGAAGGATGGGGTCTTCTTTGTCCGCGGGACGGTCACCAGCATCGAGGACGACGGCTCGGGCGGTCTGGTTGTCATGGCCGACGATTTACTCACCGGCTCCCCGATGGTTTCTGAGAGCGTCGAGCTGATTGTGCTGGCAACCGGGATGGTTCCCTCCACCGCCTTTGGGGAGGTCTTCAAGGCTCAAGCTCCCAAAGAGGGGGAAGAAGCCCTTGCCGTCCCCGCCGACACCATTCTGGTCTCCAATATCCTGAATCTCCAATACCGCCAGGGCCCCGAGCTACCGGCCCTGCAATACGGCTTCCCGGATTCCCATTTTATCTGCTTTCCGTATGAATCCCGCCGCACCGGCATCTATCCCGCCGGTTCGGTACGTGCTCCCATGGACTATGCCCGGTGTATCACGGATGCTGCGGGCGCGGCACTCAAAGCCATCCAGTGCGTGGAGCTGGTCTCCCAGGGGCGAGCGGTGCATCCGCGGGCCGGGGATCAGAGTTACCCCGAATTCTTCATGCAGCGCTGCACCCAATGCAAACGCTGCACCGAGGAGTGCCCGTTCGGGGCCATCAACGAAGATGAAAAAGCCAACCCGCTCCCCAACCCCACCCGTTGCCGCCGCTGCGGGGTGTGCATGGGCGCCTGCCCGGAGCGCATCATCTCCTTCAAGAACTATTCAGTGGGCATGGTGGGCAATATGATCAAGAGCATCAAGGTCCCCGACGAATACGAAGAGAAGCCGCGCCTGCTGGTCCTGGCCTGTGAAAATGATGCCTATCCGGCCCTGGATCTGGCCGGTATCCGGCGGCTCACCTACAATCCATGGGTCAGATTCATCCAGGTTCGCTGCCTGGGGTCCATGAATCTCGTGTGGATCGCCGACGCTCTGTCTAAAGGCATTGACGGCATCTTGCTGCTCGGCTGCAAACATGGGGAAGACTATCAATGCCACTTCATCAAGGGCAGCGAATTGGCCAACATCCGCATGACCAAGATCCAGGAGACGCTCAACCGGTTGGTTCTGGAATCCGACCGGGTCCGGCTTGAGCAGCTTTCCCTTGCGGACTATGAGCGGTTACCGGAGGTCCTGGATAGTTTTGCCGATCGCGTGCAGGAACTTGGGCCGAACCCGTACAAGGGCTACTGAGGAGTGCTGATCAATGGAACCGAAAATCGTTTCTCTTGAAATGCGGGATTACCTTGCGGAGATGGGGGCGGAAACCGTCAACTGGTGCATGCAGTGTGGGCTGTGCACCAACCTGTGCCCCTGGCGCCTGTTCCCCGGCGAAACCAGCGACCGATTCAATATCCGTCACATGCAGCGCCTCGGGCAGATGGGAATGGAGGGCTTTGAGGAGGAAATCGCCCTCTTCGCCTGTTCGACTTGCAGCATGTGCCAGACGAACTGTCCCCGTGGGGTCAAGATCGTCGAAAACGTGCGCGCCATGCGCTCCAGCATCGTGGGTGGCGGCATGGTTCCCCCTCATCTGCGACCGACTCTGGGCAGCGCTCATGCCCACGGCAACCCCTGGTCCGGCCCGCGGGAAAAGCGAACCGCCTGGCAGGACGGGTTGGATGTGCCGCAATTCGGCCCGGAAACGGAATACTTTCTCTTTGTCTGCTGCCATTCCTGCTACGATGGGCGAAGCATCAAGATCGCCAAGAGTGTTACCAGACTCTTGCAGCGTGCCGGCGTGAGCTTCGGGGTCATCGGGGCGGAGGAAAGCTGCTGCGGCGAGAGTATGCGCAAGCTGGGGGATGAGGAGCTTTTCCAGAAACTGGCCCAGTCGAACATAAAGCTCTTCAATGGCAAAGGAGTGAAAAAGATCATTACCACCTCGCCTCATTGTCTGTGGACTTTTGCGAATGAATACCCGGAACTGGGGGGCGAATGGGAAGTGACGCATTACACCACGCTCTTGAACCAGCTCCGCCAGGAAGGTCGACTTGCCCTTTCAAGAGAAGTGGAAAAGCAGGTCGCCTTTCATGACCCCTGTTATCTGGGGCGACACAGCAACATTTTCGAGGCCCCGCGCGAACTGCTCTCCGGTGTCCTTCGTAATGAACTGATGACCCTGAGTCGGGAACGGGAGGCAAGCCTGTGTTGTGCCGGCGGCGGCGGTCGCATCTGGGCCGAAGTCCCCGTGGGAGAGCGCTTCGGGGAGATGCGCATCAAGGATGCCCTTGCCGCGGGGGTGGAAGTCCTCGCCACCTCCTGCCCCTACTGCGTGAACATGTTGACTGACGCCTGCAAGAGCCTGGAGCAGCAGGATGTGCTCGATGTCCTGGAATTGTCTGAGCTCCTGGTGTCGGCCTTGGCTGAGAAATAGTCGTGGGTGACAAGCAGTGAGAGCGGGCTCCGGAATTCCTCCAGACACACTTCAATCAAGGACCCGGAGCTCCGGGGCGACTGCGGCGGCGTCCGTCATTTCTTCATCTTCACCCGGTCCGTTTCTCGGCAACCACCGCTTATCAGGCAAAATGACGCGGAGAAATGACAACATCGCGGACCTCTGGCGGCTATCCTTCATCTCATGAACCGTGGGGTGTTGCCAAAGGGCGGGTGAGCGGGTATGATAGCACCTCCTTTTTCATCGGAGGATTCTCGGGACTTGGGCTCATTTTGCGCAAGCTGCCCAGTGAGTCCTGAAGAGGGCAAACAAAGGCTGGTCGCGCCATGTTTTCTGAGCTGCCGGGGGCGCATCGGGCACGGCTCGCCGAGCACAATTGCTGGAGCAATACGGCCAAGGGGCTTCAACAGACAATGGGAAATGCGCAGAAGACCTATCAGGAAATCAACGAGAAGGTCCGCAAAGGGCAGGCCGTGGTGTTGACCGCCGAAGAGATGGTCGGTTTTGTCAAGAAGAAAGGACCGGCCCAGGCTGCCAGGGAAGTTGATGTGGTCACCACGGGAACTTTTTCTCCCATGTGTTCTTCGGGGGCCTTCATCAATTTTGGCCACACGACACCGCCCATCAAGGCGGCCAAGGTCTGGCTCAATGATGTCCCCACTTGTGCGGGCCTGGCGGCAGTTGACCTCTACCTGGGGGCAACGGAGCCCACCTTCGATGATCCTCTGAACAAGATTCATCCAGGCTCCTTTGAATACGGCGGCGGCCATGTCCTCCACGATCTCGTCAGCGGTAAAGCGATCCGGCTCCGGGCCGAAGCCTACGGCACGGATTGCTACCCCAATCGCCGGGCCGAGATGACCGTCACGTTGCAGGAGCTTCCCTACGCCGTCTTGTGCAATCCCCGGAACGCTTACCAAAACTACAACTGCGCTGTCAACATATCCGCCAAGACGATCTACACCTACATGGGGACGTTGAAGCCGCGCATGGGCAATGCCAACTATGCCACTTCAGGGCAGTTGAGTCCGCTCCTGAACGATCCCTGCTACCGCAC
>CAZDKX010000259.1:0-7286 GCA_964505935.1 uncultured Syntrophobacteraceae bacterium | reverse complement strand
CCACCCCGTGGCCGTGGCCGAAAACCTTCAACCTGTGGAGCGAAACCTGGCGGTCTTCCATCGACTGGCTGGAATCTCTAGAGAGCAGTATCAAGGCGCTGCGGACCGTCGTCATGAGAGGCGGAGATTACGACCGCTGGGACCTGGAACTGCGCGGCGGGTTGCTCGGTTCCGTCAGGGTGCTCATGGCGGTGGAGGAACACGGGGGCGGCAAACAACTGGTCCGGTTCCGCACCTGGCCGCGCTGTACTGCGGCCGGCATCCTCCTCGCCCTGCTCTTTGCCGCTCTTTCCGCCTGTGCGGCGGTGAGCCAGGCCTGGATCGCCTGCGGGGTCCTGAACCTGGTCGCGTTCCTCTTCATGATGCGCATTTTCAAGGAATGCGCCTCGGCCGCGACCGCCATCACCACGGTTCTGCGCCCCCTCGAGATGAAGAAGGGCTAGCGGGCTCCTCCTGATTGACGGTCACCCCCGTCCGCAAGTTTGTCTCCGAGAGAACGGCAGTCTGAAGACCGACTCGGTTTTAGAAACCGAGTCGGTCTCTTGTTCTCGGCCTCCTGAAACCGCCTTTCATGGCAGTTGCTCATGTCCCCCTGGGACACCCGAAGACCCATGAACAGGACCGTGGCTGACGGGCCTCTGCCACTGGCAACTCGCCACTCGCAACTTTTTGAAGCAGCCGGCAACTGGGAACGCCAAACTTGAAACTGGATGGCCCATCCGGCTGGGAAATGCTCTCTCCCTGCTGGCGGGGGCAACCTGGACGAAGGGCGATTTCTCCGTGCTATTCCTGCTGATCGTGGTTTAGAATGAAGAAAACTGAGGCCGGGTGCTTTGGCCGGTCCCAGAGGGTGCCGAGGTGTGATGTTTTATGAAGGATTAAGTGATATGGACATTCCTTTGGCGTTGAATGCCGAGTTTGTGGATTCCCAGTATCAGCAATGGCAGGCCGACCGCGGGAGCGTGGCCCGAGAATGGCAGATCTTTTTCGAAGGGTTCGAGCTCGGGGCTGCCGCTGAAGGCAAAGCCGCCGGAATTTGTGAAGAAAGCCAGGTGCTCCGGCAGGCCCGCGTGGCCGAGCTCATCCATCGCTACCGCGATGTGGGCCATTTGCTCTCCTGCCTGGACCCGCTTGCCGCATGTCCCACTGGGCATCCGCTGCTGGATCTGGCGGCGTTTGGCCTTACGGAGGATGATTGGGAGCGCCCCTTCTTTGTGCCGCCCACGCTCGGTGCCGGTTCGATGCGGCTCGGAGAGCTGGTGCAGGCGCTGCGGGAAACCTACTGCCGCTCGGTGGGAATTGAATATCTGCACCTCCAGGACCCCGGCGAAAGACGGTGGCTCCAGGAACGCATGGAACCACACCGTAATCAGCCTGCCCTGGAAAAAGAAACCCAACGCCACATCCTGAATAAGCTCTACCAGGCCAGCCTTTTCGATCAATTCCTCCATACGCGATACATGGGCCAGAAGCGCTTTTCCATCGAAGGGGCGGAGGTCATCGTCGCCATGCTCGATCTGCTTGCCCGGCACGAAGCCGCCCACGGTTGCCGGGAAGTCATCCTGGGCATGGCGCACCGGGGCAGGCTGAATGTTCAGACCAATGTGCTCGGTAAGCTCTATGAAACCGTATTCTGCCAGTTTGAGGACAGCTACACTCCCGATGCGCTGGTGGGCAGCGGCGATGTCAAATACCACACGGGCTACCTCGCCGAGGTGGAGACTGCGGACGGGAAAGGGTTGCGCATCCTGATGGTGCCCAATGCCAGCCACCTGGAATCGGTGGATCCGGTGGTGGAAGGGATCGCGCGCGCCCGCCAGGAGTCTTTTGGTGAGGACGGCCGTGACAAAGTGCTGCCGGTCCTCATCCATGGCGACGCCGCCTTTGCGGGGGAAGGGATCGTCGCCGAGACCCTCAACCTGTCTCAATTGGAGGGGTACACCACGGGGGGCACCCTCCATATCGTCATCAACAATCAGATTGGGTTCACCACCCTGCCCAAGGATGCGCGCTCCACCCGGTATGCCACTGACGTCGCCAAGATGTTGATGGTGCCGATCTTCCACGTCCACGGCGAAGATCCGGACGCCGTGGTGCACGTGGTCAAGCTGGCGGCTGACTACCGACGGGAGTTTGCCAAGGATGTGGTCATCGATGTCGTGTGCTACCGTCGGTACGGTCACAGTGAGGCTGACGAACCGTATTACACCCAGCCGCAGATGTACGAACGGATCAAGCATCGCCCCCCGCCCAACCGCCTCTACGCAGAGAAACTGCTCGCAGAGGGGGTGGTTTCCAGGGAGGAGCTTGACCGACTCGAAAGCAGCATTACCCAATGCCTGGAGGCTGCCCACCGGTCCGCCCGGCAGAAGGAATGCGTCCCCCCTTTTATGGAGTTCTTCGACACCTGGGAGAGGCTCGACGGGCGCTATTCCCATGAACCGGTGACAACTGGCGTCGTGCCGGAGCTGCTGGTGAGCCTGGCCGAGAAAGTCCATGCCTATCCTGAGGGGTCCTCGCTTCATGAGCGCCTGGAGCGCATTCTGGAGAGGCGCCTGGAAACCGTCCGCAAGGGGGAAGAGATCGATTGGGCCGGGGCCGAAATGCTGGCCTTTGCCTCCCTGCTGCATGAGGGCACTCCCATACGGTTGAGTGGCGAGGACAGCCGCCGGGGTACGTTCAGCCAGCGGCACAGTGTGCTGGTCGACACTAAGACCGGCGAGCATTTCACCCCGTTAGACCATCTCGCCGCAAATCAGGCGCCTTTCATGGTCTACGACAGCATGCTGGCGGAAGAGGCCGTGCTTGGTTTTGAATACGGCTATGCCGGCGTGAGCCCGCGGGCGCTGACGATCTGGGAGGCGCAGTTTGGCGACTTTGCCAACAACGCCCAGGTGATCATCGACCAGTACCTGGCCGCCGGAGAAGTCAAGTGGGGGCGTCTCAACGGTCTGGTCCTGCTGCTGCCGCACGGGTTCGAAGGGCAGGGGCCGGAGCATTCCAGCGCTCGCCTCGAACGCTACCTGCAGCTCTGTGCGGAGGATAATCTCCAGGTATGCTATCCGAGCACGCCGGCCCAGTACTTTCATCTGCTTCGCCGGCAGGTCAAGCGCAACTTCCGCAAGCCGCTCATCATGATGGCCCCCAAAAGTGTTCTGCGCCATCCGCTGGCTGTCTCGAAGCTGGCCGAGATGGGTTCAGGCCATTTCCGCGAAGTGCTCGATGACTCATCGAGCGATGATGCTCCCAGCCGGGTCCTCATCTGCAGCGGGAAAGTCTACTACGATCTGGTTGCCGAACGCGACAAGCAGGGTCTCCGAAAGATTGCCATCCTGCGGCTCGAACAATTTTATCCCTTCCCGTTCGAGCAGGTGAAGCAGGCAGCCGGACGCTTCCAGGATGCCGGCGAATGGTTCTGGGTCCAGGAAGAGCCCGAGAACATGGGGGGGTGGCAGTTTGTCCGGGACCGGCTGCAGGAGGCTGTGGGAAAGGCGATGAACTTTATTGGAAGGGGGTCTGCCGCCAGCCCGGCTACCGGCTACCACCGCATGCACAAAAGCGAGCAGGCCGTGATTGTCGCTCGGGCGTTGGATGACGGGTAGAGGTCCGGCCATCATCTGAGATTTTGGAAGGATGTGGGTTGCCGCGCAGGTGGCCCGGCCCGGCACATCTTTTGTTTTCCACGAAGTCACACGAAGGACTGCGAAGACAGACGAAGAAATTACACTTCTTGAGGTATCAAACCTTCCTTTCTACTGGAGCGAGCTTGAGTGTAGGTTGGGTTGAGTGGCAACGAAACCCAACCAAGAGGGCTTTCTTGGTCAAAGGGATACCGGGTGGGTGCGATTTCGTGTAAACCATGTGGTCGCGTGTCTGTCAAGCAGGAACAAACCGGGGGCAGGTATGAAGATTGAAGTGAAGATTCCTGAAGTTGGAGAGTCGGTCAAGGAGGCTTTGCTGACCCAATGGTACCGGCGCGACGGCGATTTTGTCCGCAAGGGGGAAATTCTGTTCCTCATCGAAACCGACAAAGTTACCCTGGAAGTGGTTGCCGAGGGGGACGGAATTTTGAAGATCGTGGTTCCCGAGGGGACCACGGTTGCGGTGGGTGCGGTAGTGGCTACGCTCGAAAGCGACGGAACCCGGGAAGTGGGGATGGCAAAGCCTGCTCCCGTCGCGGCCCCTGAGGGTACCCAGGCCGCAAAACCGGAGATGCCATCCGCACCGACGGCCGCTGTTGAACAGCCCCGGGCTGAAGAGCCGATCGATGGTCGACTCCCAGCAGCTCCGATCGAGCCACGAACCGGCGGGCAAAGCGTCGCTCCTTCCGCCCGGCTTTTGGCAGAGGAGAAAGGAGTGGACCTGGCGCAGGTGCAGGCGACCGGTCCCGGCGGGCGGGTGACGCGCGGGGACGTCCTGCTGTTCCTGGAGCAGTCTTCAATTCCCGGCAAGGACAAGCCGTCCGCAGGAGTTGCCATCAGGCCATTGGTGCCGCCTTCAGAGCGACGCACCCCGCCGCCAGCGTCCGAAGCGCCGCCGACCCCTGCGGAAGCCACTACCCGCAAGCCCATGAGCCGCATTCGTCAGCGGATTGCGGATCGGCTCCTCGCCGCCAGGCAGAACGCCGCAATGCTCACCACCTTCAACGAGGTCGACATGGCCCGCGTGCAAGCTCTGCGGGCGCGGTTCCGGGAGGCCTACCGGGCCAGGTACGGGGTTTCGCTCGGTATCATGTCGTTTTTTATCAAAGCGGCGGTTGCCGCCTTGAAGGAATACCCGGCGGTCAATGCTTTCATCGAGGGGCAGGAGGTGGTCTATCATCACTATTATCATATCGGCGTGGCCATTGGCGCCGAGCGGGGTCTGGTGGTGCCGGTCATTCGTCATGCGGACCAGCTCGGCTTTGCCGCTCTCGAGCAGGCCATTCGCGATTACGTCAAAAGGGTCCAGGAAAACCGCCTGGAACTTGGCGATCTCGAGGGCGGGACCTTCACCATCAGCAACGGCGGCGTGTACGGCTCGCTGCTGAGCACGCCGATCCTCAATACCCCTCAGAGCGGCATCCTTGGCCTTCACAAGATCGAAGACCGCCCTGTGGTCATGAACGGCGAAGTGGTGATTCGCCCCATGATGTATCTCGCGCTGACTTACGATCACCGCATCATCGATGGGCGCGAAGCGGTCTCGTTCCTGAAGCGCGTCAAGGAAGACGTCGAAAACCCTGAGCGGATCATGCTGGAGATCTGATATGGCGGTTGCAGAGAAGCTCGATCTCTGTGTCATCGGTGCCGGCCCCGGCGGGTATGTGGCCAGCGTGAGGGCGGCGCAACTGGGTTTTAAGGTGGTTTGCATCGAGAAGAAACCGCGACTGGGCGGGGTTTGTCTCAATATCGGCTGCATTCCCAGCAAGGCCCTGCTGGATTCCAGCGAAGTCTATCACACCGCGAAGACCCGCCTGACCGCCCACGGGATCAGGAGCAACGGGTTGGATCTGGATCTGCGTACCATGATGGCCCGCAAGAACCAGGTGGTGAAGGCCTTGTGCGACAATGTGCGCAAGCTCCTCGAAGGGCACCGCATCCGGGTGATCCAGGGTTGTGCCCGCCTAGTGGATGCCAACCGCGTGGAGATTGCCGATGCGAAGGAGCAAGGGGCGAGGAAGGGTTCGCTGCTCTTTGAAGCGCGCTCGATCCTGCTGGCCACCGGCAGTGAACCGGTTGCCCTGCCCGGCATGCCTTTCGACGGTTCAAGAATCGTGTGCTCCACGGAAGCTTTGGCCTTTTCTTCCGTTCCCGGCCACCTGGCGATCGTGGGCGGGGGCTATATCGGCATTGAACTGGGGTCGGTCTGGAGCCGCCTGGGGGCTCGAGTTACAATCATCGAAATGCTGCCGACGATTGCTTCCACGCTGGATGGCCAGATCGGGCGTGCCCTCGAACGGTCGCTTACCAGGCAGGGCCTGGCTCTGCGACTCGGTGCCAGGGTCTTGAAGGCAACGGTGACGGAAGAGGAGGTCCATCTGGTGATCAGCTCGGACGGCAGAGAAGAGGAAATCGTCTGCGATCGACTCCTGGCAGCGGTGGGGAGGCGCCCCGTGACAGGAGGACTCGGGCTGGAGGCGGTCGGTGTGGCGTGCGATGCCAGGACCGGTCAGGTGCTGGTCGATACCGACTACCGCACGAGCGTGCCTTCCATTTATGCCATCGGCGACCTCATCGCTGGGCCGATGCTGGCCCATAAGGCTTCCGCCGAAGGGGTGGCGGCGGTTGAAGGCATGGCTGGTCTGGCAGGGGAGGTCAACTACGACGCAATCCCCGCCGTGGTCTACACCTCACCGGAAGTCGCCTGTGTGGGGCTGACGGAAGAACAGGCCCGGGGACGCGGGATTCCTACCTGCATCGGCACCTATCCCTTCTCGGGATCGGGGCGGGCGCGCTGTATGGGAGAGACCGAAGGATTCGTCAAAATCATCTCCCACGGGCGCAGCGACCGCATTCTCGGCGTGCATATCATTGGCCCGCGGGCTTCGGATATGATCAACGAAGGCGTCCTCGCGCTGGACTTCAATATGACGTCAAAGGAGTTTGCCCGCGCGGTGCGGGCCCATCCAACCTTTGCCGAGGCGCTGCAGGAGGCGGCCCTGACGTTGAGGCAATGTTCCATCTATGCCTCTTGACGGGCGAAAACGAATTCACCCACGAAGTCACACCAAGGGCTGCGAAGGCACACGAAGCGATCAATCAGGGTCTTGAAAGGTTTGGTAGCTTCTCGAGAGATTGTCGCATTGGCCCGGGGGAATGGGCTCGGGCGGGAACACCGAAAGAGGGTTTCATGACAGATTCGCGGTTGCGCATCATTGTTACCGGTCTGGTGGGTTTGTACCCCGTGGGCGGCGTGGCCTGGGACTATCTTCAGTACGTCGTGGGCCTGGCGCGTCTCGGGCACGAGGTCTGCTACCACGAGGATACCTGGAGCTGGCCCTACCACCCGGTGCAGAAGACCAACACCGCCGAGGGGGATTATTCGGCGAGCTATATCGGGGATTTCTTCAAGACCTACGCTCCGGATCTGGTCGAGCGGTGGCATTATCTTCATCTGCATGAGACCAGCTTTGGGATGCGCCGGGAGGCCTTCGATCGAATGGCGGAGACCGCGGACCTTTTCATCAATGTCAGCGGTGCCTGCATGATCCCCGAAAACCTTTCCTCGAGGTGCTTGAAGGTGTTCCTCGATACGGATCCCGGCTACAACCAGATCATGCTCAGCGAGCGGCTGGCGTGGTCGGA
>CAZDKX010000258.1:0-7291 GCA_964505935.1 uncultured Syntrophobacteraceae bacterium | reverse complement strand
TCCGTAGGTCGGGCGTTCGAATCGCCCTGGGCGCGCCAGAAATTTCAAGGGGTTACGCTCAATGAAGCGTAATCCCTTTTTTGTTCATGTGAGAATCCGTAGGAGCATTCTGCTCAGCCTGCTTTAAGGTCCTGCTTGGACCGAAAAAACAGAGAACCCCCGAACCTCCTGCCGCCCAATAGCTTCCAGTTCTTGTAGACCCCACTCGGGCTCTTCTGGAGATACCGGGTGACCTTTCAAGGTTCATTATCTCTGTGGCGTTTGATCTGTCAACGTCAAAGCCGGACATCTTGCGGTTGAATTCGCGGGGAATCATTGCTCCAACCGGCTCGCTTGCGGCTGGCCTTGTGGCCGATCATCGTCTGTCGGTCTTGCTTGATGAGGCCCAGGGCAAAGCGACAAATCATAGCCAGTTTAGCGGGGGCGTGTTCCTTGCGGATCCGGCTGTCATCTTCGCCAAAGAAGATATCGAGACACCAGTGCAGACTGTTTTCTAAGCCCCAATGGGCCTGTGCCGCCTCTACAAACCGCTTGGCATCGCAGGACACATGGGGATAGACTTTGCCTCAAAGTTGGACTATCTTTGATGCTCATCTCAACTTCAAAGCTTTCAAGTATGGCTTTCTTGGGTTTCGAAAGCTGGTTCTTTCGCGGATGTGATCAGTTGCCCGTCGGGGAAAAGTTATTTGTCCGGCAGCCTTTAGCATGCAAACAAACAAAATCACATCGAAACCAATCATCGCTGAATGAATGCTCCCAAATGAGCCGGAGGACCAGGTGTGCCGCCGTTATCTCTCATCTTTTCCCAATGCCGGCCGAGGCCGGAGATCCTTGCGGGGGAACTCCCTGACGCCATCTTTGCCACTGATCTCTGGGACTTCATCACCGGCAAGGCGCACGATGACTACCGCGATCCGGTCCGCTTCTTTTCCGGCACTCACCCAACGGAGAACTTGAAGCTGCTTGTCAAGGATGTGACCGAGCGCCTTGCAGGAGTCGAGGGGAGTACACCGGTTTTTCGCCTTGAGACGGGCTTCGGAGGCGGCAAGACCCATGGCCTTATTGCCACGGTGCATGCTTCCAGGTTTGGAGAGCAACTCGCAGGGCTCCTTGGAAGTTACAAGATTGACCGATTCCCGAGGGCAGAGGAGGTGCGAGTGGCTGCCTTTGTCGGTGAGGAGTCGGGTCCCCTTGCGGGGAACGAGCACCTCATCGATGGGCAGCGTATCAAGACCTATACCCCGTGGGGGCAGATCGCGCTCTTTGCCGGTGGCCTTGCCGGCTATGAGCTCATCGAAGAAAACGACCTCCAGGGCATAACCCCGGCACGCGGAGCTCTGGAGCAGGCTCTGGGCAATAAAGCGGTCCTGATTCTCCTGGATGAACTCGTCCTCTACATGGCCAGAGGCTTTGCCCTGCCCGAGGATCATCCGCGCCATAAAGTCAACAGCCAGTGGCCGACGTTTTTTCAGACCCTGTTCAGCATTGCCTCCCGCAGACCCAGGACGTCAGTTATTGTTACCCTTCCCTCCGAGCAGGATGCCAACCGGCGCCTGACCGGCGAGCTCAAACAGTATGTTCCCACCATCCTTGAGACCGTCGACGAACTTGAGCAAACGGCGAGCCGCCACGCCAGGAATCTCACACCGACGCAAACGTTTGAACGAGCTGCGGTGCTGGGGCGCCGCCTTTTCGAGTCTGTGGACGCCTCTTGCGCGGCAGATATAGCCAAAGCCTACACAGCCTATTATGAAGAACAGCGCAGCGGCGGGGTCCAGATTGACGGCAAGGCTTTCGAAGCGGGGTATGCGGAGCAGATCCGGGCCAGCTATCCGTTTCACCCTGAGTTTGTCCGGCTCTTTGCCGAACGCCTCGCGGATATCCCTGAGTTTCAGGCCACTCGAGGTGCCCTGCGCCTGGTCGGCCGCACCATCAAGGGAGTGTGGGCGAAAAGGAATGATCTTCGGGATGCTTTCCTGCTCCATCCGTGCCATGTGGATCTTTCAAGGAGTGATGTTCGCGATGAGATTCTCGCGCGGCTCGGCCACAGTGCCTTTGAACGAGGTCTCGAGGCGGATGTCATTCGGCCGGAGGGCGGAACCCACGCCAATCAGGTGGAGACGGGATGGCCCTGGCATGCTGCTTCGGAAGCCTCTCTAATTGTTTTCCTGCACAGTCTTCCGGACGGCTCGCGGGGGATGACCCCTCCCGAAGCTGCTCTCGCCGTCGGAAGGCCGGGACGTGACCTCGCCTACATCGCTCGCGGGATGGAGGAAACCGAGCGACGAGCCTGGTACATGCGCCGGGAGGGCGATCATTATCTGTTCAGGACCCGCGCCTCCGTCAACAAGCGCTTTCAGGAAAGGCTCTCAGAGATCCAGCCGGGTGAGATCAGAGAAACCCTTGATTCTTGGATACAGGAGGTCTATTCAGGGTTCTCCGCTTTTCAGATCGTTCCCTTTCCTCAGGATCACACGGCCATTTCAGACACACCGGACCGACTGCGCCTTGCCGTCATTCACTACGACAAGGAATGCGGCGTCGTTGGCGGCGGAGACCGTCTCAATTTCGTCAAAACACTTTTCATCAAAACCGGTGTCAACGAGAGTCCTCGCCGCTATCGCAACAACATGGTCTTTCTGCTGGCCGAATGCACGCGCATTGCAGGCTTGAAAGACGCCGTGCGGGCGCTGATCGCCTGGGAGCGCGTTAGAGGCGATATTGAAGCCGAACAGACCAATCTGGCCCAGGCGGGGGGCTCGGAATACCGAGTCCTGAAGGACTTGGCGCGTCGCGGGGCAACAGGGGTGCCTGCGGAATTCATGGCCCTCGAGAATGATCTCGGGGAAGTTCTGGAAAAGCTTGGAACGCAGGAACTCAATGTACGCTCCAAGCTCCTCGAAGCCTATCGCGTGCTTGCTTTTCCAAGGGGTGCCCCTGTCGGGCAGATCACGTTCTTCGATTCGCCCACTTCCGGCCCTGTGCTCGAGTGCTACCGGGTTGATCTGGGCGAGCGGCCTGAAGCGGGCGCGAGTGGACGGGGACGGCGCAATGTGAGGCAAGCCGTGGCCGAGGGTCCCATTCTTCAAAGCCTTCGTGATAACAACAAGCTGGTCCCTGAGGCAAGCATCGATGACCCGCTGGTATTGGCCCCCCAGGTTCTCCGTCGGGCACCGCTCTGGAAAGACAGTGAGCGCAAACTTTCCACCGAGGAAGTCTGGGATCGGCTGCGGCGCGAGTCGGAGCTGCCGATGATCCTCAAGCCGGCCGATCTCCTCCCAACCTTCCGCGCCGGTCTTACCGCTGAACCGGAAGCGCTCTGGACTTACTACAACCAATCAGACAAGAAGGTTTTCGTTAAAGATAACGCGCCGGCCCTGTCACCGGTCATTTCTTCCAGCCATTTCCTCTATGACGTGCGGGAGGCCATCCCGGACCGAATCATTCCGCTGGCCGTGGTAGCGCCTCAGGAGGTGTGGGATCATCTCTGGCCTCGGGAGGGAACCGACCGCGCTCCAACGACAACGACCATGCAGCTCCTTGAGCAAGCCAAAAGCAGCAATCATTTCCCCGTGCTTCCTGAACGCTCCATCCTGTGGCAGGCCTTTCAAGAAGGAGTCCGGGAAAACCGATGGGTGCTCTATATGCCCGGCCCCAGCCTGGCGATCGGTTCTCAGGAGCTGGCGGAGTGGCCGGGAACTCCATTATTTGACCAGCACACCGAACTTTGGACCTACCAGGCGGCCCTTGACCGGGGCATCTATCCTCACCAGCAGCCAACCGGCGGTGGTTCGCCGGAACCGGTTACGCCTTATGAACTGCAATTGCGGTGCTGGCCGGTTGGTGCCGATCAGGTCCCCACGGAAGCAATCGAGCGTTCGGCGCGCAACGTCTGGGCCGACTTGAGCCGCTCCCGCCTGGAAGCGCTGCTCCTCGATGGACTTCGGGCCGGTAAGTGGGCCATATGGAAGAAGGGGCCTGACGAAACCTTCTTCACTGCAGAAGATCGACTCTTTCCGGTAGTCCGCATCGGTACCCTCTGGCATCTTGTCGATCCCACCTCTTCCCTGACGGGAGATTTGGAGGGGCTACGTCCCGGCCGTGGACCTCAGCCCGTCAAACACGCCGGGACCCCGCGCGAGGTATTCATTCGGATATGGGAAGAACTCGGAATCTTCCCGGGTGTCCGGATCGCCGAGATGACGCTCATCGCAACCGATCGGAACACTCTCGATAACACCCTGGTGGCAACCTGGGCGGATCGCCCGGTTAACGCTCAGTCCCATGTCTCTCTTCAAGCAGCGGGCCAGCGGGAGGTGCAGGGAAAGCGGGAAGTGGTCGACCTCCGTTTCGAAGGGCGCTTCAATGAAACCCGCAACATGCTCTCGCCCATTTGGCCCTTCGAGCGGCAGGGAGAACTGGACGTAACGGTCACGGTGCAGTTGGCCTTCGACCCGCCGGTCGGGATGGGGGATAATTCCTTGGAGAGATACCGCACGGCGCTCATGGATGCCAACCAGGGGACAGTTAGAGGTCAACGTCGTGCCATTCCGATTTCGTGGACCAAGGGGCGCCTGATGGAGCAATTCCGCTTGAGAGTCCGCAACGAACCCAAACGAGGCCAAATCTGGGAACTACACCTCTTCCCGAATCAACCGCACCGGCGCTTTCGCGAGGTGGACGGGCGCATCCTTGGTTCCTCTTCAGCTCCGGAAGCCACCTATTGGCTGAGGCAGGCGGCTGATCCCTTTCTTTTGCGGGCTGAAACCCCCTCACCCATTGCGGCCGGCGAATTTGGACCGGCAAGCGAACCCCGCTGGCTACAGCACGAGGACGGCATGCGAATGGCGCTTGCCTTTTCAGCCGCTCGCTGGCTCATCACCAGGAAGCAACGACGGCTGTTTCTGGAAGGGCTCAGGGATTTGCCCTCCGAGGTTGTGCTGTACTGGTTCACGCTCTGTTTCTACGGTTACCGGCAGGCGGCGGGGCGCGCGGCTCTGCGCACCCTGCTGACGCATCTCGAACCGGATGAAACGTTAGCATCCGAGGATTTTTCTCCCACGCCCCCGGAAAAGCCGGCGACCAGCGGCACATACGGCATTTCTGATCGCGATCGGCAAGCCCGCCTCCAACAGGCTCGCGAAGCATTGGGAGAATTTACCGCCAGGACACGAAGACTTGAAGATGAGGAAATCAGCCGGAATGAAGCTGCGGCCCAGCCGATTGGCGCTTCGCAGCCCGTAGGACAGACCAGAAAGCACAAGCGTTCGCAATGAACAGCCGTATAATGAGAAGGCCGCCTGACTTTCATGGCCTGTAGCCGTCCTCCTCCAAAGCCGTGGGCAAATGAATTATGCTTGTTAAGGATGAGGTTTTTCTTTTTGAGACTGCGGATAGCACGGATGAACACGGATTCAGAATAGTATCAGCGCCCATCCGCGTTATCCGCGGTTATAGCAGGAGATGAAAGATTTCAACCTTCATGAGTGTGAATAGAAAAAGGCCAGGGACGGTAATGAACACTTGCTGACTGAAGGGTTCAGGGGGAAAGACAACAGTACGAGGAAAAGTCTGTCGATGTCCGGGAAATCTTGGAGGAAGTGCCATGAAAACAATCGAGCTAACATCGCATGTCGGCAAAGACGGTATCTTGCGTCTGGAACTTCCGATCGATATGCGGGACCAGGATCTTGACGTACTGGTAGTTTTGAATCCAGTGTCGCGACAGGCATCGGACCCTACAAAGGGCGACCATTGGCCACCCGGTTTTTTTGACGCTACCGCCGGAGCTTTCCGCGATGAGCCGTTGGAACGGGGAGACCAGGGTGAATATGAGTACAGGGAGCCTCTGGCATGACCTATTTGCTGGATACCAATGCCTGTATCCATTACCTGAACCACGCAGATTCTCCCATCCGGTGCCGAATGGAGCTCCTCCGGCCTGTTGACGTGATGGTGTGTTCGGTAGTGAAGGCGAAGCTCTACTACGGTGCGAATAGAAGTTCCAGGAAACCTGAAACCTTGACAGCACTCGAAGCATTCTTGAGCCTGCTGTCGAGTCTGCCCTTTGACGACAACGCCGCCCGGGTTTACGGGAGAATCCGCGCCGAACTATCCTCCAGAGGAACACCGATTGGGCCGAATGACTTGATGATTGCCTCCATCGCTCTCGCCCACAATATCGCTTTGGTCACCCACAATACTCGGGAGTTTGGGCGCGTAGATGGCCTTCGAATCGAGGACTGGCAAGGCTCAAACTCTTTGACAGGCGTATCCTGATGAGCGGCAAACGCTCTGCGACAAAACCATCTTTCCTCGAGGGGGGACTGCCCTGCGCCTCCCTCTCGGCCTAATGCCAAAGAGATAACAATGCCCGGCAGCGACCCCCTCAGAACCGGCTGCATATCTGGTGGGCGCGCCGCCCTCCGACTATCAGCAGAGCGGCCGTGCTGTCGGCTCTTTTGCCGTACGACTTGAGCCTGGACGAAGCCGTTCTTCCCGCCGTGGTCCCGGAACCTTCGGAAGAGGATCTGGAGAACCTTCCACCCAAGCTCCGAGAGCATGAGGCATTCTTCAGACGCCTGTTGGATGAGGTGGGGCCAACAAGGCTTACGTGCTCTCATGATACGTTTCTCAGAGCTTTAGGAATCATGGGTGATTCTGATAGAGCTTATCGTCGTATGATACTCAGAGAAGAATATCTCGTCGGGTCGAATCCGATACTTTTGCCCATGAACTGGATCTACAGACACAAATCAGCATACCAATTAAGCCCTTCAACCGAACTCATGGATCAGCTATTAGCCAGTGTGCGGAGTACTCTGGGGTTGCAGCGCGATGCACCAGTGAACCTTCTTGATTCGATGGCTGGAGGAGGCTGTATTCCGATAGAAGGTTTACGCTATGGGCTAAAGGTGTATGCGAACGAGCTCAATCCGGTAGCGGCTATGGTTCTGAAGGCCACCATAGAGTATCCAGCACGCTACGGCCGTTCCCAACTCCCAAGGCTACTGCGATATGCCAGACAGGTGAGTGATTCTGTTCGTAACCGTCTACTACCCTTCTTCCACATCGAACCGCCCGAGGTCTGGTGGGCCGAGGAGTCAGCAAGAGCCAGGCAAATCTTCAAAAGTAGGACCATCATCAAACGGGAGCCCTCAGAGTCCGATTCATCTAAGAATTGCTGTCTCTGGTGTCGTGTAGTCCCATGCACGAAATGCAATTTGAATATCCCCATGAGCCTCTTGCAAAAGTCCTTTTGAGGTAGTGAAAATGGTTAGAAAGTGAGCTT
>CAZDKX010000257.1:0-7291 GCA_964505935.1 uncultured Syntrophobacteraceae bacterium | reverse complement strand
AACGTGAATATCCACGTAGTCATAGATCTGCACTTCTTTCTTCTCTTCGAACAAACGATGCAGTCTCCCTGCATACTGCTGGAGCGTTCCTTTCCACGATATCGGCATTGCCAGAAATAAGGTATCCAGCCGTGGCTCATCAAATCCTTCTCCGATATATCTCCCAGTGGCAACCAAGGTCAACGGGGCGGTGACTGGAACCTCAGCGATTTTCGCAATGATATCCCTGTTCTCTTTTGTTCCCTTCCCGCCAGTTAGAGTCACCACATCGGGGATTTTCTCACGAAGCTTTGCTGCGAGCAATTCCACATGGGCCGTTCTCTCCGTCAGGATTAGCGAGTTTCTGCCAGCTTCATGGACTCTGAAGACGTCATCGATAATCTGCTCATTGCGAAATCCATCTGTCACCATCGACGAATAAAATTCCTGGATCGACATATCAGCTTCTACCCTGTCAGGGGGAACCCTAAAACCGGTGAACCGGGGTATGACGTAGTGATCAAATGGCCGTTTCTCCGCCTCCTTCTTCGCATTTGCCCGGTACCTTATCGGACCGCAGTGCATAAAGATAATTGGATGGCGACCATCCCGACGCACCGGCGTGGCGGTCAACCCGCAGACGTATTTTGATCGGACCTCTTTGATGATTTGCTCAAAGCTCACGGCCGAGATATGGTGACATTCATCGACAATTACCATGCCATAGTCCCTCACACATGCTTTCACCTCATGGTCGCTGATTAAAGACTGCATGATTCCAACATCGATAATACCGTTCGCACGGTATTTCCCAGCTCCGATCTGTCCAATGACGCTCAACATCGGCCTCCGACCACGCTTCTTGGGTATTGCAGGTAGTTCTTCGTTGATTTTTAGAAACTGGGATAATCTGGCTATCCACTGTGAGAGTAGTTGCTGGCGGTGCGTCAGGATGAGGGTGTTCACTTTTCGTTCGGCGATGAGTCTGGCAGCAACTACCGTCTTCCCAAACGCCGTAGTGGCAGAGAGGACCCCGCAGTCATGCTTTAGTATCTCCTCCAAAGCAACTTCCTGATCCTCCCTCAATGCCCCGGAGAAGGTGACCCTGATAGGCCTGCCAGCATAGGTCATGTCTGACCATTGAATCTTGACGTCAGTGTGCCTGAGCACGGCTTCAAGATCGACGTCACAACCTCTTGGCAGGCAGAGGTACTCCGGAGTTTCTTCAGAGCACGAGATGATTGGCGGTTCTTTGTGCGTCGATCGCCGCATGGCCTGGAGACGGTAGAACTCGGGATTCTTGAAGGCGGCCAGCCTTTTCAATAGGTTCAGAGCCTTCTGAGAAATGCCGGATTTGTGAATGAAGAGCATGTTGGCTTTGACTACCTGCACTATACTCGGAAACTCTTGTCGTGAGAGTTTGGCCCTACTCGCATTGCTTCTTTCCCACGGTTTGGTGGGTTCCTCATCGTCTTGTTTCAAATCCCCAAGTTCGTTCCCAAGACAAAGCTTAGAAATGAGAACGCCTATCTCGTCTTCGGAAATTCGTCTTATCTTGGCCAGGAATTCCCACTGGTCCTCGTAGGGGTGGAAACATCCATCGATGAAAACGCTGTTGCCATTTAAACGTGCCTCTTTTTGAAGCGGTAATGCAATCAGATTGCCGAACCCGCCCCTCGGCATTGTGGCCTGATTGGGAAATAATCGGTCATAGGATTTGAACTTGATTTCGTGCCGCATACTCATGGCGTGGGTCAGCAAGGCGCTCCCGAATCTTCGGGCCAGACTCGCGGATACCGGATCCGTGAAAAAGAACCAAGCGTGAGCACCCTGACCGGAACGGGAACGCTCAAAGGCTACGGGGATGTTGAAGGCACCGCAGACGTCCCTAATCGTGGATGCATCCTCCTGCCACCCCTCCTTGTCAAAGTCGATCGTCAGAAAATGGCAGGTTTCATCTTGGAGCAGAGGGTAAACTCCGGCAATAATTATGCCCCTCAAGTGGGCATCGACGACATTTTGATCCAAGGGAGCATAGGATCTGTGGGGGCAGGAGGCACACTTGACCTTGAACTTTCTGCAAAGACCAGGTTTCCTTTCATTTTGACAGGCAGGTGTGAATCCAGCCTTGGCGCCATCCTTGCTTTCCCACCTTTTTGCATATATGTCCTCCCGTCCCTTGAACAGCGACATGAAGAGGCGAATCTTTTCCGCTGGATCAGCCTTGGCGGTGACAAGAGAGAATGATTCCGTCAGTGAGGCTTCTTGGCATACGGACTTTGTAACAGGCGTTCTCTCCAATGGTTCTGCCAGACCAAGCCGTATCTTCAAAGACAAATTCTCTTCCTTCAAAGCTTCGTTCTCGGCAAGCAGGGCCTCATGCTTTCGAAGCAAGGTTTCAAAATCCATCTTCCATGCTCTTTCAGGGTGTTAAGGACAAGAGCCAACCCGAAGCATGCAGGGTATCAAATTGCAGAGACCCCGACAAACCTGCAATTTTTTGAGAAGCCAGACTCCACCTAGATCCGGCCATATCTGAATTTGAGAGAGGCCGTTACTTCCGACTTGTGGGCAGGGTCTCGCACAAAGGGGGAGGAATGACAAGGAAACTATCTGGCCATTAACGGGAAAGTAACGGGTGATTTTACCAGAACCAAACCGAACAGGCTGCGTTGCAGAACTCCAAAGAAATGGTCCAGCAGTCAATCCTCGGAACTTAAGATCGTTCTCAATCACCAAGCATCACAGAATATCATGGAGTGACTTTTGATTGTCCCCTCACAGAAATTCCATTGTACCCGGATTTCCCTCCCTTTTGTCAGGTCGGCCTGCTGGGTTTCCAAGGGCCTGGAGCAGTCCAAGTCATCTCGAACATTTCTCCCTGTTGGATGGAACCAACAGGCGGCATTAGAAAACCTGTCAAAAAGGTAGCCACTTCCTGCAAGGATACCTTCTCTGCCATGAGACGATTCTTACGGATGAATGCGCCCCATTGGGTCATCTTGGCCCTGTCCTGGGAGAAAGAGTCCGTCAAAGCCAGCGGGATCTCCGCCGGCAAAGCGGTCCTGCGCTGTTCGAAAGTGGCCCATATCGATTGGGTGAGCAACAAGCCATCAAATTCAAACTGCCGCGCCATCCCAGGTATCATAGAAGTCCTTACATGCGACTGTTGGCAATGCCCAGCATCACCATGGCCTGCAATTTCTCAGAGACCACGGTGAATCTTGGGTAGGCCAGGACTTCAGGTGCCGGGAAGTCCAGAATCGTTGGATAGCGAACTTCCTCCGGACCCGGAAGCACCACGTCACCAAAGGCCACGTCAATTTGAAGGGGGATGACAGCAGCTGAAAGGATTGCGGTCATTTGCATCCGTACTCCCTGGTACTCGCTCTCCCCTCGAATTTCTGAACCGCGAACGCTCTCCTTCAGGAACGTGAGCCCATCGTCCTCGACGGCGACTTCGCACAAGGCGCGAAAAGTCTCTTCCAGATGAGCGATATCGCTTGGACCGAAGTCAAGGAGATCCATGTCCCTGGTCGGGCGATAGGGGGCATCGAACCAGAGTGTGTACAGCATGGCACCCATCAGCAGAAACCTGCTCCGCCATTCAGACCGCCCTATTCGGTATAGAAGTCTTTCCAAGGCGTAGCGGTACCAGATCAAAGGCCTCGGATCTTTCCTTTGAAAGGTTGAGGAGACGCTGACGGACGGACGCCGCAACATTTCGGAGCCTGTTTTGGGTCACGGCAGTGACTCCAGGTAGGGTCTCATCACATTGGAAACCCGGCATATCTTTGCATAGCGCCAAAGGTCGTCCATGGTGCAGCGGCTCTCCCGCCAGCACTCACGCAGGGCTTCCAGGGCCACGTCAAGGCCAATTTTGTTGCGAAACTTGAAACAATCGGCCACGGTTTTTGGGACACCGTAAACCCTTACCGTAACACCCTGGATCAGGTGGTCCTCAACCCCGGAATGGAGTGCAACCCCAGAGAAACGAACAATGTGGACGCGCGGACCGTTGCTCCTGGGCTTCCTTGCTTTGACATCGATCGCGATCCATGCCTCAAAGGGGGCCTGGGTTGTTAGCCCGTGGAACCGAAGCGCCGAGAGGAGACAAATCACCCCCTGAGGGATCTTCTTGGATGCCTCTGCCAGACTGTGGTGCTCGCTCACATCGGCATCCGCCAGAGTATACAATCCGCGGCCCACGCGCTGCACCAGTCCCTTGCGACAGAGTCGAAGCAGGTATTCGCGTGGAACACCGTGAGAATCCAGGTCCCTCGGGCGGAAAACGCCTGCTTTCCTCACAAGTTCCAGAACCTTTTCTGTTCCAGGTTGCGGCATCATTGGTCCTTGAAATCCGTTGCCATATGTCGATACTTACGAATATATACCTACATTCTGTAACATTACAGGTTCGCGAAGTCAAACCAACTCATTAGCGTCTCCCCCCTCTGTGGGGCACCTTGTGCGTGAGTTGCTTCGGCACTCTCCTTGCAGACACCTGTCGTCGCTTCACCCCCTCTGTGCCAATGTGGCTGCTAATCTAACAGAGATTGAGAGAATTGGACAAAAGCGACCTGGAGAGCATGGCAAATATCGAAAAAGAATGAGTTCCAAACAATCAGGGATGATTTCCTGATGCTCACAAGCTCCCCAGGAGGGCAGATTGTTCCGGATCGATCTCGATCCTTCTTGGACTCCGTCAGAACGGGGTGCCAAGGGATGTCTTAGGTTGTACTTTCTTGTTGAGAAAACGTCAAACACTCGTATGCCAGCCCAATGCTCAAAGTGTTCCTCGACACCAATGTGTTGGTTTCAGCGAGTCTTCATGGGACTTCTGAACCTCTTCCAAGAGTGCTGTTTCGCTGACTTGGGGAGTGTTGACGGCGATCTTCAATTTGCCGAAGACCTGCTGCCGTTGGTTGGTTGTCATGGTATCAAAGGCGGCTTCAAGCAGCCGAAACAGAGTGGATGGCCCCTGCTCCTCGAGAAAATCAAAGAGATACCTTTTGTTCACTTGATTGCTCCCATCTTTTACAGGGTTGAAGTACCTATTGTCTCCTGATGAAGTCTCGACAGCTGTTCAAGTTCATGGCGAGCAAATTGGGGCTTTTGCATTTGGGTCATCCGATGGAAAGCCTCTCTGTCACCGGTGCGGCGCTGATCATGCCACTTCCTTTTAACGTCATCAATCTCGGACAGCAGGGCATTTACATAGGATCTATTAAGAAATTCCTTGAAATAACGCTTCGCCCTCCGACCTCGCTGCCGGAAATATCCCTCTAAATCCCGGCTGATGCCTACCCCGGCATTGTGATCTCGTGCCTGCTCGTGGTTCTTGGGGGATGGTGTCCGAATCCCTGCCAGAATTTTCGCTGCCAATGGGTAATTGAGGGCCCCATGCAAAAAAGAGGACATGGCATCCTCCGTCTGGCCCAGCTCAAATAGGGCAAAGGCGGTAACCAGGCTTTGGGAAGCATCAAGCCCATGAAGTCTGTGCGCCGAATCCGCAGCCTCCGCCCAGCGGCCCGTGTTGAGGTAGATCGAAGCCCGGTAGGCCAGCGGCGAAATCTTCTCCCCACATTCCTGCTCAAGGTAACCACAATATTCCAGTGACTCTTCGTAGCGACCGGCACGGTTCAAGGTCAGCGTCATATTCCTCATCGCCCGAATGTATGGGCGCGTGGAAAGATCGCTCCAGTATCGGCTCCGCGCCATTCTCTTGGGAAATAGTTTTCGACCCAGCTCCATGGCCCTTCGAAAACGCTCGACTGCCTCATCCAGCCTTTCCCTATGGAGGGATATGAGTCCAAGGTAGTTGTACCCTTCGGCATAGCCATCGAAGCAATCGGCAAGGAAGCGGAAGAGAACCTCTGCCCGGTCATAGTCACCACGTTCATAGAAACCGGCTACATGCTCCTCGATATCCGGCGGCACGCCGGTTCCCTGGAGAGCGAAGCGCCAGAAAAACGGATTGTCAGCATTCCATTCAGAGGGCTCCTGTTTACAACGGTCGAGCCGCCACCGGATCAACTCGGCAAGATACTCCAGTTCTGGGGAGTGATCTTCTATGAGATTGCCGGCCGACAATAAATCCTGGGGATCGGCCAGCATGAGCTGACGGGCAAAAGTGCAGAGATCCTTACGGAATTGCGATCGAAGCCGTTCTTCTTTGTATTCGTAAAGATCCGGCAGCACGTCCAGGTTGTCTTTGATGCCCTCATGGAGCTGGCTCCAGTTGAACTTGGTTGTGGGGTACTGGTGTTCGATCAGTTGGCTGAATTGCAGTGCTTTTCCCCCATTGCCCTGCCCCAGGATCTGGAGGGCCTCAGCCTTTGAGTAGATGGTAAAGAGAGTCTGTTGTCCTACTTTCCCTGTCTGTGAATCTCGATGGCCCTGCACGATCAAAAGCTGCTTCCCGCGTTTTCTCACGTAAGCCATGGGAGTCCCCCTTTGCATCTATTCCTGCTTGTTTCTTGAAAGAGCCGGTGCCCGCGTATTTGCAACAGCCGGCCATGTCCCATGCCCCCTTCCCACGCTCCCGGTTAGGGACGAGGTGCCGAGACACGCTGGTTTCCTTCGGTTCACAGCACCGGATGATACTGTTGGGCAAATATTGTGTCAAACTTTATTTATTAACACAACATTTATGGGGTGCTTCGGGACTCAAACAGCATTCTCAGGGAGATGTGAAGCTTCGCTCAAGAAGGGTCAGACCAAGTTGTCTGTATGGTGATATGGGCGTAACAGCTCTCGCGGCCTGGAATTCTTCGGAGACAACCGAATATCGAGGGTAGGCGAGCACTTGAGGTGCAGGCGGATCAAGGCGAGTTGGATACGGGATTTCCTCGTATCTCAGTGCCGTGAACGCCTTCATCCACAAAAGTTGTTCATAAGGACTGCCTGCCAAAATCGTTGCAACATGTACGCGAAGGCGTACAATAAAATCGTAAGAACATGAAGAGCTCTCTTTCATAACGAGGGGAAGATATGCAGGAAACGAACGTGGTGGAACTGAGAAAGCGCATAAAGCATTACTTCGATGTGGTTGAGACGGGAGAGGTGGTCCGCGTCTACCGCAATGGTAAGCCAATTGCGGAGATTGTCCCGATCCCGAAGCAGGATCGTTCCTGGAAGCGGGATGTCTCGCGTCTGACCATTCGTGGACTCTCGCTCAGCCGGGAGATCTTGAAAGACCGGGCGGAATCTGAACGATGAGAGTTTTCTTTGATACTTCGGCTTTCGTAAAAAGATACGTCGAGGAGCCAGGAAGTGACAAGGTCATGAAGATCTGCATGGATGCAGAGCA
>CAZDKX010000256.1:2778-7317 GCA_964505935.1 uncultured Syntrophobacteraceae bacterium | reverse complement strand
GACATCCGACATCCGACATCCGAAATCCGACATCCGAAATCCGAAATCCGAAATCCGAAATCCGAAATCAAAACCTACTTCGCGATGCCTCGGCCGACGCTGAAATACCGGAATCCCATTTCTTTCATCATCGCCGCCGGGTAGACGTTGCGCAGATCGATGAAAATGGGTTCCTTCAACAAGGCCTTGATCCGCTCCAGATCCAGGGCGCGATATTCATTCCACTCGGTCATCAGAATCAGGGCATCGGCCTGGTCACAGGCTTCATAAGGGTTAATGCAGTATTTGGCGCCGGGCAGGAGCCTGGCCGCTTCCGGCATGGCCGCCGGATCATGGGCGCGGACCAGGGCGCCATGCTCGAGGAGGGTCGAGATGATGGTGAGGGCGGGAGCATCGCGAAGGTCATCGGTCTCCGGTTTGAAAGCCAGTCCCAGGACCGCCAGGGTCTTTCCCGCTTCACTGCCGCCGAGAGCGATTCTGATTTTTCTTGCCATGCGTGCTTTCTGGGCCGCATTGACCTCAATAACCGCCTCGACGATGCGGCAGGCAAGTCCATGCTCCTGGGCAATGCGCAGCAGGGCCTGCGTGTCTTTGGGAAAGCACGAGCCCCCGTAACCCGGTCCCGCATGCAGAAACTTCTTGCCAATCCGCCCATCCAGCCCCATTCCCCGCGCCAGGTCCTGAACGTTGGCCCCAATCTCCTCGCAGATGTTCGCCAGTTCGTTGATGAAGCTGATCTTGGTGGCCAGGAAGGCGTTGGCGGCATATTTGATGAGTTCCGAGGTCTCGATGGAGGTGATGACGAACGGGGTCTCGATGAGGTAAAGCGGTCGGTAGATGGCCTTCATAACCTCCTCGGCCATGGGTGAGGCCACGCCAATCACCACGCGATCCGGGTGCATGAAATCACGGATGGCCGCCCCCTCGCGCAAGAACTCGGGATTGCTGGCCACATCAAAAGTGGCTGCGGGATTGACTTCGGAAATGATCCGTGCCACCTGGCGCCCAGTGCCAACCGGCACCGTGCTCTTGTTCACGACCACGGTGTAGTCCTTGAGGTGGGGCGCAATCTGTTGCGCGGCTTCATAGACGTAACTCAGGTCCGCATAGCCGTCGCCACGGCGGGACGCGGGAGTCCCTACGGCGATGAAGATCACCTGGGCGTCCGGCACCCCAGGGCTGAATTCCGTGGAGAAGATGAGACGCCCGGCTTTCACGTTCTTCTGGACAATGAACTCGAGGCCCGGTTCATAGATTGGAATTTCGCCCTTCTTCAGGATATTGATCTTGCCCTCATCCTTATCAATACACGTCACCTCATGGCCGAATTCAGCAAAGCAGGCCCCGCTGACCAGCCCGACATAACCGGTCCCAATGATCGCAATTTTCATGGTCCCACCTTTCTCTTTCCAAGAAGATGTGATGCTGATGCCGAAAAACTGTATCAGCAATTTGAAAGCCTTACAAGCCTCAGCACAGACGCCTCGCAGAGATTCCCCCGGCAGATGCCAGAAGGCCTTGCTCCCGATTAAAACCTTTGCTTTCTTGGGTAGATGATGGATAATAGTATGAAATCACGCTCAAAGGAGGGCGCATCAGGTGAGGGCTGACTTTTGAGGACCATTGCTCGAGAGAGACCGAGAGATAGAAAACGCCATCCTGCGGCGGGTGCGTCTCCAGGTTTTGCATCGCGCGCGCAACAGGTTTTCTCGCTGCGCATCCACCGCAACCTGCGATCGGTGCTCGAACGCATTCGGGTGCCCCAGCCCCGCCCCTTTATCCCTGACCCTTTCCAGATGGAAGCCCTCGAAACTCTGAAGCAGACGGATGTGCTGGTCACGGCACCCACGGGTGCCGGCAAAACCTACATTGCCACCGAGGCGATTCAACGGACGCTGCAGCAGGGTGGCAGAAGCTGGTACGCCTCTCCGCTCAAGGCCCTGTCCAATTCGAAATATGAGGAATTCTCAAACCTTTTCGGCCCCGAAAAGGTTGGGATCCTTACCGGTGACCGTAAAGAAAACGTGCAGGCACCGGTGATCGTCGGCACTACCGAGATCCTCCGCAATCAGCTCTACGACACGATGCATCGAGGCGAAAACCTGGACGAAGATCTCGTCGTCCTGGACGAAGCCCATTTTCTCGGAGACGAGGACCGGGGGGTGGTCTGGGAAGAAGTCCTCATCTACCTGCCCACTCGCGTCAGACTCCTCCTTCTCTCCGCCACCATTCAAAATGCCGAGGAAATTTGTTCATGGCTGGAGTGGCTGCGGTCAACGCCGTGCACTTGGGTGGCGGCCTATGAACGACCGGTGCCGCTCTACCCCTTGTTTCTTTTTCCAGACGGCGAACTGAGCCCGTTGAGCACCCGGCGGGGAATTTTTACCAAAATCCGAACGGTTGACAGGAAAGCCTTCTCCAAGAATAGCTTCCCTGACATTCCAAGAGTGTTGCAGGCTTTGCGCCAAGCCAACCTGCTTCCGGCCATCTTCTTCCTCAAATCACGAGCGGATTGCGAAAGGGCCATTTTTCTCTGCCATCCGGCCCCCGAAAGTGACGGGGCGTGGAGTACCGAACACTTTCGGCAGCATTTGCAGGAGTCGCTGGAGAGTTTTCCCTTCCTGAGGCGGCATCAGCATCTGTCGGTCTTGAAATACGCCCGGGTGGGCGCTCATCACGGCGGGCAACTGCCACACTGGAAGCTTTTTCTGGAAAAGCTCATGCAGGCGGGCTGCCTGGAAGCCATCTTCTCCACCTCGACGGTGGCTGCGGGCGTGAACTATCCCGCCCGTTCGGTGGTGATCTGCCAGAGCGACCGCTTCAACGGCAGGGGTTTTGTCGACCTGGGTGCCACCGACTTGTTGCAAATGACGGGCCGGGCCGGGCGACGGGGAATGGACGAGATTGGCTTCGTCCTGGTCCTGCCGGGCCCCCACCAAGACCCCCAGCTTCTCCACGACCTCTTGAAGTCGCCACCGGATGCCATCACCAGCCAAATCCGCCTTAACTTTTCCATGGCGCTCAACCTGCTCCTGTCGCATCGGCCGGACGAAATCAAAGCCCTCTTTTCCTCGTCCCTCGCCACTTTTCAGAACCTCAAACGGGAATCGCAGGTCACCGAGGAGTTTCTGGCAGCCAGGAAAGCTCTCGACCAGTGGCTGCCCCAGGCCGCCTGCGGCAGTTTGGAGCGGCTGGGCGAAATCCGTCCGCAATACGGCTTTCTCAAAGAGCAGACGCGAAAGGCCCGCAAGAACTGGAAGCGTCAGGCATCCCGCCATTCCTTTTGTGACTTGCTCACCCCCGGCAGGACCTTTCTCACGGGGCGAGGGACCCCCTATGTGGTCGTGGCTTTGCCCCAGATGGAGCAGCAGACCGTGGAAGCAGTGCGCCTGGCGTTTCCGCTGCGCTACCGCAAGGGGCGGATTCGAACCTACCACCTTGCCCTGCAGCGCATTCGCTCCCTGGGGGGAATGCTTGAAAACCAGCCTTCGTTGAAGGACCGGGCAGGATGGAAAACTCTGGTTGCTCAAGCTCCTGAAATCCTGCATCGGCCCAGGCCCGAAGAACCCGGTGCCGACAAATTTCTCCCCATGGAGGTGGCCGCCCGCGAACTCACCGGGCTGGTGACGACGAAAGCCGCTCTGCCTTGCGATTCCTGCACCCTTTTTGGGCCCTGTCAAAAGGTGACGGCGCACCCTTTTGCGTCAGCGCTGGAGCAGTATTTTGCCCATCGCTCCCAGATCAACACCATCCAGGAACAGCTCTGGCGATCCTTTTTGCAGCATTATCGCATCATTCAGGAGGAAGGCTATGTGGACAGCGACGGCCGCCTGACGGAAGATGGCCTGTGGGCTTCCAAGCTGCGCCTCGACCAACCCCTGCTGATCTCGGAAGGCATCCGCAACGAGGTCTTTCCGGACGATAAGCCGGACCTGCTGGCAGCCCTGATCGCTCCCTTTGTCATGGACCGTGAGCGGCCTGGTGATATTCAACTGTCAACACTGCTCTGGAAATATCCCGAAGCCGCGAAACCGTTCTTCCGCATGCTCCAGAGCCTCCAGCGTCTGCGGGAACGCTTGCAGGCGGAAGGTTTTCCCATCCCCACCATGCCCTTTTGGGCTGTCGTTACGCTCTATCACTGGGCACGCGGGGAGTCCTGGGAGAAAGTCCGCGAAATTTCCGGAATGGATGAGGGGGACCTGGCCATGGTCATCCTCCGAACAGCGGATCACCTGCGCCAGATCGAGTCGCTTTCAGAGAGCCATCCCCGCCTTGCCGCGTCAGCCCGCAGGGCGATTGAGAAGATCCTGCGGGAACCGGTGCTCATGGAATAGGAGTGAATGTTGAGAGAGGAGACAGCAAAAAAAAGACGCTCCGGATGACCCGGAGCGTCTTTGATAGTGGCCGCTTGTATGTGTTGCCCGGATACTAGGCGTGTTTCTTTTCAGGCGGCTTCGTGGTGAAGAGGATGATCGTGCCAAGGGCGCACAGCGCTGCCGCACAAAGGAACGGCATGTAGTAGGTCCCCGTTATATCCTT
>CAZDKX010000256.1:0-2678 GCA_964505935.1 uncultured Syntrophobacteraceae bacterium | reverse complement strand
GCGAAGTAAACCCGAATCCCGATCTTGTCGACAAAAAACCCGGAAAGGATTCTCGTCGCCGCATTGCTGAAAGCCAGGGAGCTTACGGCGCCGGCGGCCGCCATCGCCGTCAGACCCGCATCCCGGCCAAATCCGGCAAGGTGGCCGATCACCATCAAGCCTGCGAAGGAGCCGCAGAAGTAGGCCAGATATAGCAGCCAGAATTTGGAATCACCCTTGCTTTCCTCATGGGTCCAATCCCGGGTCACCTTGGGAGCCGTCGCACCCGCGGGGGGCGCCGGCGGGTTCCAGCCGGCGGGCTTCCATCCTGCCGGGGGAACCTTCAGCAAGGCCCCGGCTCCAATCGCCATGACGCCCATGGCGATCCCGCAATACCAGAACACGTACCGCCAGCCCATGGCCGGGTTCTCAATCATCGATGTGGCCAGAGGCCCCATGAGGAACGAACCGAGACCCAGACCTACCACCGCAAACCCGGTCGCCAGCGCCCGTCGGTCCGGCCACCACTTGGGCGCCGTGGCAATGGGTGGCAGGTAGATGAGGCCGCCTCCAAAACCGGCCAGGACCCCGTAGGTGATATAAAGCTGATACTTTGACTGAATAAACCCGGAGAGCACAAACCCAATCGCGAGAATGAGACCGCCCGCCATGACCACCTTGCTCGGCCCGATCTTATCGCTGATGCGGCCCGCGGGAAACGTCATCAATCCGAAGATCAGACAGCAGATGGCAAAGGCCAGGGCAATCTCCGCACGGCTCCACCCGAATTCCGCGTTTAACGGCTTAATGAACACGCTCCAAGCATAGAGAAGCATACCGCACGTGGTGCTGCCTACCAGTCCGCATAGTAAAGGAATCCACCTTGGTTGAGTAGCTTGAATTTCTTCCGCCATTATTTGGATCCTCCCTTCGATGAGTTAAAAAACGAATAATAAGACGTAATAAGCCCCCCCGATCTCCTTTCATTGCTTACGATACGGAGACAGCACCTGCCATATCACTTCGCAATGAATCCCCTTGCCTCTCAATAACCCATTGACTCTGTATCCTTTTTTCCCTCCTTTCTTTTGGATGACAGGTAACAGCTGTTACGAAATTGCCTTTTCGGGTCTTTTTGACAGCAACCGTCGTGGATGCCGTCATGGAAATTTGCCGCTGCCACACATCAGCAAGTGAGTGCCATCACGCAGTCGAACCGAACCGGGCACAAGGCCTGTGACGAGAAAAGATTTTTCAAAAAAGACTTGAGAAAAGTATTACTAAAGCATCAACTGGTGAGAACCATTTTGAGCAGCACAGCAGCTATCCATTACAGAGAAGCAGTTCCACGCGATCTGGGGCGCAGACAGCGTGATGCTTTAGTGAAAAGAATTTGGGAAACGGCCACCCTCGTTACCACTCAGGGCCAACCTAAACATGATTATGTTTTCGAAATAACGGAGAAAAGTGATACAACAGGGTTGCTTTCTCCCCCCCATTTCCCGAATCTGCCCCCTCTCACCCCCTTCCGCATAAGATGGCCCGCACCCTCCAGCGGGCCAAGCGGCCTTAGAACCCATTTCCAGGAATGGGTGCGATCATGTCACAACTGTTGACGCCTGTCAATGGCAATTCTCTGACACCATCCCCTCAAAGAGGTTTATCGAACGGTTGCAGGTGAACGTGTTCGATTTCCGGCTTGAGAAAAAATCGGCTCTCCTGGACTTTCTTCATAAGCAGACCGGTCGTGAGAATCGCCTTATGAGTTGCCTCGAAACTGCCAAGACTCTTGACGGCAGCCAGCGTGATCACCGTATCAAGGCAGATGGCGTAAACGATCTCGTGGTCGTCTTTGACGGCAATGAGGTCGATGGGCCGGTCCTGAATGCGCGGAGGCATATAATCCGCGACGATCCGATAGGGGGTTTGGCACAACTTCCCATACAAATGACATTGCAGCGTGCGCCGGACCGCATGGTCATGGCGGAAAGGCTTGGGGATCCTGAGCCATGCCTTCTCGAGATCTTTCTTCCACTTTTCCAACGATTGTGTGAAATCTTCGGGCATATTCCCTGTCCCCCTCTCATTGATCGTCTCGATAGTCCTGTATATCGGATATTTCAAGGTATTATAAATAGTTCTCAGAGATCCGGTTGTCAAAGGAAAACGGTCTCACCCTTGCCCCCACCCAGGATGTATGCTCGCTGCTCGACCGACCAGCCTTTCGGTCATTTCCACATTGCATTGCCTGTTCATTTCCGCTATCGTGGCCGGGATGCGGTGTGCCGGCCAGCGTGAGCTCATCACACCGAACCGGCGCGATCCGGTTGCAGGGGCAGCCGGTGGCCACCGCGCGAGACGCTCAGATGACGACGGGTAACGATACGCCTCCGTGAACTTGAACTCTAAGATATTCGTCGCCGGACACCAAGGCCTCGTTGGTTCCGCGCTGGTGCGCCGGCTGTGCCAGCAGGGATATCGAAACCTGGTGACTCGGAGTCATGCCGAGGTTGACCTGGAGGACCGGTCGGCGGTGGTCGACTTCTTCGCCGGTGAGCGCCCTCAGTATGTGTTCCTGGCGGCTGCCAGGGTGGGCGGAATTTTAGCCAACGCCACCTATCCGGTCGATTTTCTGCTGAGGAATGTCAGAATCGCGACCAATGTCATCGAAGCCTCCTGGCGTCATGAGGTGGAGGGTC
>CAZDKX010000255.1:0-7331 GCA_964505935.1 uncultured Syntrophobacteraceae bacterium | reverse complement strand
CCCGAAGGACTGTACGGGTACAACGGCAAGAATGTGATCACCCAGATTGAACTGGAAGAGAAGCTTCGGGACGGCACCCTCGACGCCAAACGGGTGGTCATGATCCAGTGCGTCGGCGCCAGATCGCCCGAGCGCACCTATTGTTCGCGGATCTGCTGCCAGACGGCGATCAAGAATGCGCTGTATATTAAGGAGCTCAATCCCGAGGCCTATGTCCACATCCTCTATCGCGACATCCAGATGTACGGCACCGACAACGAACGGATGCTGTGGGATTCGCGCGGCAAGGGCGTTCATTACGATGTTTACGATGTAGAACGGCCGCCGGTGGTGAAGGACGGGGTGGTTGAGGTTTATCAGCCGCTGCTGGGTGAGGTGGAGCAGATTCCTTTCGATCTGGTGGTGCTCTCGACTCCCCTGGTGGCCCCCGAAGATGCGCAGGAAGTTGCCAACCTGATGCGCATTCCCGTGGACCAAAATCGTTTCTACCTGGAGGCCCATGCCAAACTGCGGCCGTTGGATTTTGCCACCGACGGGGTCTTCCTGTGCGGGACGGCACGCTATCCGGCAACCGTAGGCGAAGCCCAGGCCCAGGGGCTGGGAGCGGCGTCGCGGGCCGCGACCGTGCTGTTCAAGGACAAGCTGGTGGCCAGCGCCTTGATCTCTCAGGTGACGGAGCGTTGCGACGGCTGTGGCGCCTGCGTCGAGCTCTGTCCCTACCACGCACTCAGCCTCGAGGAGTACGAACAAGACGGACAGAAACTCAAGCGCAACAAGGTCGATAAGATGTTATGCAAAGGGTGCGGAGTGTGTGCCGCGACCTGTCCCAAAGGCGGGGTGGTGGTCTGCGGGTTCACCCGCACGCAACTCCAGGCCCAGGTGGATGCAGCGCTCGAAGCGGCTTAGTGATCGTCTTGGAAGTCTTTTAGGAAAGGAGTTCTTCCCCATGTCCGATGAATATGTTCCCACGATCGTGGGATTCCTCTGCACGTGGTGAGCGTATGCCGCTGCTGACCTGGCTGGGGTCAGTCGTTCGCAGTACCCTCCCAATTTGCGTATCGTCCGGATGATGTGCTCCGGGATGGTCAGCCCCGACCTGGTGGTACGCGCCCTGTCAAAAGGTGCCGACGGCGTGCTGGTGCTGGGATGCCACCTGGGTGAGTGTCACTACATGGAAGGCAACTTCAACGCGGCCAAGCGGATGGCGGTGATCAAGAGTCTGCTCGCCTTCACCGGGATCGATCCGGCGCGGCTCAGAGTGGAATGGGTGTCTTCCGCCGAAGCGCCCAAACTGGTTGAGATTGTTACCGACTTCAGTAACCAGATCAAAGCCCTGGGACCCTCCCCGTTGAAGGCTGTGGCCTGATGGAGACTGACATTGATTGCGCTGTCAAGGATCAATGAGAAAGGCTCTTTTTATGGTTGAAAAGATCAAGGCAAAAGTTCAGGAACTGTTGACATCCGGCAAGATCAAAGGTTTTCTCGGTCTCCGCGAAAGGTACGGCCACGTCGGGCCTTACCTTTTTACCGATCCCAATGATCTCGACGGAATGTCCGTCGGCGATGGGGCAACACCCGGCGATACCCGCTATTCGCTCAACAAACAACTCATCCGGCTGGTTCGTTGTTATCAGGAGGATTCTTTCGGCGTGCTGGTGCGAGGCTGTGACGAGCGCGGGTTGAAGACCCTGATTGCCTCCAACCAGCTCGATCCGGCCAGGGTGGTCGCCGTCGGTCTGGCCTGCCCTCAGGAACTGGCCGATGCCTGTGAGTGTATGAAGCCCTTTCCGGATGAGTACGTGGCCGGAGAACCGGTGGAGGGGCGGCCCTTTGCCGGAGTGGCCCAGATCGAGGCGATGGCCATGGAGGAGCGTTTCAAGGTCTGGTTGGCCGAGTTCGCCAAATGCGTCAAATGCTACGGCTGCCGCGATGTTTGTCCCATGTGCTATTGCAAGGAATGCACCCTGGGAGGCAAGGATTTTGTGAATGTCGGTACGCTGCCGCCGCAAAACCCCATTTTCCATATCACCCGTGCCCTCCACATGGCAGGAAGATGCATCGACTGTGGGCTCTGTAATGAAGCCTGCCCTGCGGATATCCCGCTGCGAACGCTCTACAAGAAGATCGCAGACCTCGTTGACCAGGAATACCAGTATCGGCCGGGCTATGGCGAACCCAAGGCCAGCCTGACCATTCACGGCCTCGGTGATGCCCCACAACACTGAGAGGAGCATTTTATGGATTACCGAAATGTATTGACCACGTGCACTTACTGTGGCTGCGGGTGCACTTTCTATCTCGAGGTTTTGGACGGCCACCTGGTGAACACGATCCCCTGCAAGACCAGCAACCTCAACGAAGGCAAGCTCTGTGTCAAGGGCTGGAGCGTCCATGAATTCGTCGAGAGCCCGAATCGCCTGACTCAGCCGCTGCTGCGCAAAGAAGGTAAGCTGACCCCGGTCTCCTGGGATGAGGCGCTGGATTTTGTCGCCAAACGGCTGAAGGAGATCAAAGAGGCCAACGGCCCTGACAGCATTGCGTTTCTGGCCTCGGCCAAGGTGACCAACGAGGAGAACTATCTCATCCAGAAGTTCGCCCGAGCGGCAGTGGGGACCAACAATGTCGACCACTGCGCCCGTCTCTGACACTCCTCGACGGTGGCAGGACTTGCCGCCTCGTTTGGGAGTGGGGCCATGACGAACTCCATCGCCGAAATCGAAAACGCCGATTGCATCCTCGTGATCGGCTCCAACACCCCCTCGAATCACCCGCTGGTCGCGACCCGTATCTACCGCGCCCAGGCAAAGGGGGCAAAAGTAGTGGTTGTGGATCCTCGACGAGTTCCTCTGGAGAAGTTGGCCGACTTGTATGCGGAGCTGAAACTCGGGACTGATGTGGCGCTGATCAACGGGATCATGAACGTCATCCTCACCAACGGCTGGCACAATGAGGCGTTCATCAAGGAGCGGACCGAGGGCTTCGAGGAACTCCGCAAGGTGGTCGAACAGTTTCCACCGGAGCGGGCGGCGGAGATCACCGGGGTTTCGGCCGATGACATCCGCACCATCGCCGAATGGTATGCGAAGGCCAAGGCCAGCTCCATTGTCTATTGCATGGGCATCACCCAGCACACGACCGGAGTGGACAACGTCAAATCCCTGGCCAACCTGGCCATGCTCACTGGCAACATCGGGCGGGAATCGACGGGCGTCAACCCGTTGCGCGGCCAGAACAACGTCCAGGGGGCCTGCGATATGGGCGGGCTGCCCAACGTCTATCCAGCCTATCAGCCGGTGAACAACCCGGATATTCAAAAGAAGTTCGAAGCCGCCTGGAACGCCAAGCTCTCCGACAAGGTCGGACTGACCATCCCCGGTGTTCTCGATGGACTGTCGGCAGGCAAGGTCAAGGCGGTCTATGTCGTCGGGGAGAATCCCATGGTGAGCGACCCGGACGTGCACCACGTGGAAAAGGCCCTGCGGGAAGCGGAGCTGCTGGTGGTCCAGGACATCTTCCTCACGCCGACGGCCGAACTGGCGCATGTGGTGCTGCCCGGCACCTCCTTTGCCGAAAAGGACGGCACCTTCAGCAACACCGAACGGCGCGTCCAGCGGGTACGCAAAGCGATTGAGCCCATCGGGGATTCCCGCGCCGACTGGGAAATCCTCCAGGATCTCTCCACCCGCTTCGGCTACCCCATGAAATACGAGTCACCGGCCGAAATCATGGCGGAAGTGGCCACGGTCGCCCCGTCGTACGGGGGCATCACCTATGAGCGACTCGAAGGGGAAGGTCTCTTCTGGCCCTGTGTCAACAAGGACCATCCGGGAACGAGAGTCCTTCACCAGGGCAAATTCTCGCGTGGGTTGGGGCTCTTTCATGCCATCGATTTCAAGCCTCCTGCAGAGGTGGTAGATGAGGAATACCCCTTCTGGCTCAGCACCGGGCGGGTTCACGTGCACTACCATACCGGCACCATGACCCGCAACTCCCCTTCGCTCCATGCGGAAATGCCCGAGGGCTTCCTCGAAATCAACCCGCAGGATGCCAAAGAACTTGGCGTAAAGCCGGGGGATAAGGTCAAGGTGAGCTCCCGGCGCGGGGAAATGGTGACGCGGGTAGACTGCACCAAGCGGGTAACTCCCGGAATGGTCTTCATGCCGTTCCATTTTGTGGAAACGTGCGCCAACATCCTGACCAACCCGGCCAATGATCCCATTGCCAAGATTCCCGAGTACAAGGTGTGCGCGGTGAAGCTGGAAAAGGCGGCCTGATTCGCCGGGATCGTTGAGCATGACGTAAGAATTCAACCAAGAACTGGGTCGCCTGAGAGCTGGTTCCCAAGCTCCAGCTTGGGAACCAGCGGAACGACCGAAGTCGTCAGGGGCAATGATGGTTCTGTTTTTCTAAGGTTTTCCTGACATTTTCCATTCAGCTGCGGTGAACTCGCCAGCATGAATGGTCTTTTCAAAATGTTGGAAGTTGTTACAACTCATCGTGATGCGTGAGACAGATACCGGGGCTTTGTCAATCCATGAATGCAGGGCCTGGTTGGAGTGAACGCTCGTAAGATGATCAGCTTCCGCTTCGCAAGATCAAGCTGACAAAGCGCTACCCCGTGGATGAACAGTTCGGCCGCTTGAGGGAACTCTCCAGGCGCGGGGCAAGTATCTTCCAGTTGTTCTCTTTTGAATATCTCCTGAATACCCTTTGCATTGCTTTGCCGTAAATCTATGGAGGAGAACCCATGAGTGACGAGAATCTGGAAGGAAAAAGGTGGTGGATTGCCATTGCGGCGATCGTCATGCAACTTTGCCTGGGAACCGTCTATGCCTGGTCCGTCTTCAAGAAGCCGTTGATGACGGCGCATGGTTGGGGGGAAACGGCCACTCAGGTGACGTTCATGATCTGTATCGGCATGATCGGGGTCGCTGCAGCCTTTGGTGGCACCCTGGTGGACAAAAGAGGTCCTAAATTCGTGGCCACGATCGGCGGTCTTCTCTTTGGCGCGGGGACCCTGCTGTCGGGTCTCGCCGATCAACTCGGGAACATCTGGCTCCTCTATCTCGGGTTCGGCTTCATTGCGGGGCTGGGCAATGGATTTGGCTACATCACCCCGATCGCGACCCTGATTCGCTGGTTTCCGGACAAGCGGGGGCTGGTGACCGGCCTCGCCGTCATGGGATTTGGGGCGGGTGCCTTCTTCATGGGCAAGATCGCCCCCCCGATGGTGATTTCTCTGGGGGTGGCCAATACCTTCTATATCTGGGGGGCGATCTTCCTGGTCCTCGTCACGGCTTCGGCGCAGCTTTACCAGAACCCCCCCAAAGGATGGCTCCCGGCGGGCTTCGCTCCCAAGACAGCCTCCGGGGTGTCGGTGACCGAATCGTATACCTTTGATGAAGCCGTCAAGACCCCGCAGTGGTGGATGCTCTGGGGGATGCTGTTCCTGAACGTCTCCGCAGGCCTCGGCCTGATCTCTCAACTTTCGCCCATGGCTCAGGACGTCATCAAGAAGGCGGAGCCAACCATCAGTGCCGCCGCCCTTGCCCTGGCCGGGGGCTCGATCCTTGCCTATGCATCGATTTTCAATGGCTTGGGGAGGCTCTTCTGGGCCTGGACCTCGGATGCCATCGGGCGGCGCAACGTGTTCATTACCATGTTCATCACCCAAGCCGTGCTGTATGTCACCTTGCCCTACATCGGCAGTGAACTGGTCTTCACGGTCATCGCCTGTTACCTGCTGGCTTGCTACGGGGGTGGTTTCGCCACCATGCCGGCCTTTGCTGCGGACTCGTTCGGTCCCGGGTATATCGGCAAGGTGTACGGCATCATGCTGACCGCCTGGGGTGCGGCAGGGATCGTCGGACCGCTCGTCTTTGCCGCGATCAAAGGAGTCGCCCTTTATGTCGCTGCGGGTCTCCTGATCGTCGGTCTGCTGCTTGCTCTGACCTTCAAGCGACCGAAGCCAAAAGATTAGCGGCTGTGCTTGCGCTCCTCGCTCCGGGAGCGATGGAAGATATGCCGCCTTGGGTCTAGCATTTTCATTTGGACTGACTTCAACTCACAAAGGAGAAATGGCCATGGCTTTTGATGAAAAGATCGCTCTCCGAAGTTTTCAGGAGATCAGCAAGCTCCTGAGTTCCACCATGGAATTGCCGGAAATGCTCAATTATCTGTTGACCGAAATTGTCCGGGTCCTGGGCCTCAAGGGGGGTACGATCCGGCTGGTCAGCCCCAAGACCAACACCCTGGAATGGATGGCGTCGGTCGGGGTGAGTCAGAAGTATATCAGCAAGGGTCAGGTGGATATGGATAAGAGTGTGGCCGAAGCCATGACGGGGACCCCGGTGCTCGTCCTGGATGCCGGCAACGATCCCCGCATGCAGTATCCGCAGCAGGCCAAGGAGGAGGGAATTGCCAGCATGCTGACCATCCCCATGAAGGCCAGAGGAGGGAAAGTCATCGGGGTGATGCGCCTGGTGACCCGCGAGCGCCGGGAATTTACCATGGATGAAGTGGATTTCGCGTGCGCTTTGGGAGAATTGGGAGCACTGGCCATCACCAATGCCAGAATGTTTGAGGAGCTGACCAAAGAGCTCAGATATTTCAAAGGAATGGTCGACGTCGCCAAATTCTGGTAAAAGGCTTCGTTGTCCTCATCGAAGGAGGAGGGAGAGCGCCGCAGACGCCGCGAAACGCCTTGACATGATTGACTTCAACCGGGATGGCAGGATTAGCATCGGGGAATACCGGACCTCCTGGATCAAGCCGGAAAAGGCTGCCGCCAGATGATCCGGTCAGGGACCCGCGAAGGTGTCTCATCACCAGCTCCTGCGAAGCTCCAACCCGACTTAGTGCTGCCGGACATCTCGCATGAACGTTGTTTTTTTTGCCATCGTCCTGATCGCCTTCGGCACCACGGCCTGGAACCAGCTCACCTGGATTCCTGCAGCCGGGATGGATTCACCCATGGAGCGTCTCACGAAGGCCGTGGTGGAATCGGCCGGCAGTGCCGTGGAGTTGGCCCTTGGGCTGGTGGGCATGATGACCCTCTTTCTCGGGCTCATGAAAGTGGCGGAGGCGGGTGGCCTTCTCCGGATCATCGCGCGCCTCATCCGTCCCCTCATGGTTCGGCTCTTCCCCGACGTCCCGCCCGAACATCCCGCCATGGGAGCGATGATCCTCAATCTTTCCGCCAACGTCATGGGCCTGGGGAATGCCGCCACCCCTTTCGGCATCCGCGCCATGCAGGAGCTCAATACTCTCAATCCGTATCCGGGGACCGCCACGAACGCCATGGTGCTCTTTCTCGCCATCAACACCGCGAG
>CAZDKX010000254.1:0-7372 GCA_964505935.1 uncultured Syntrophobacteraceae bacterium | reverse complement strand
GTGCTTTTTATCGGCATGCTCATCGCGGCCAGCTTCTATATTGTCAGTCCCTTTCTCACTTCCTTTGTCTGGGCCACCATGATCGCCGTGGCCACCTGGCCGGTCCTCCTGGCCATTCAGGCGAGGCTCTGGGGCAAACGCGGGCTCGCCGTGGCGGTGATGACGATCATCCTGCTGCTGTTCCTGGTTGTGCCGCTTTGGCTGGCCGTTGCCACCATCATCGACAAGGCAGACTATATCGCCTCCTGGGTGAGGTCCATCCCGACGTTTTCCATGCCTCCCGTCCCGCAATGGCTTGAGAGCCTTCCCCTGTTTGGCCCCAGGCTCGCCGAACTCTGGCAGCAGGTGGCCGACATCCGCTGGCAGGAGCATATCAAACGGCTGACCCCTTATGCCGGGCAGGCTGTCAGCTGGTTCGCCGGCCAGGCAGGCAGCTTTGGCATGATGATCCTCCATTTTCTGCTGACGGTGATCATCACGGGAATTCTGTACGTCAAAGGGGAAACGGCGGCGGCGGGCGTCCGGCGGTTTGCCCACCGCCTGGCCGGCCCAAAGGGCGAGGAAGCGGCCATCCTCTCGGGTAAAGCCATCCGCGGAGTGGCCCTCGGGGTCGGACTCACCGCCATCATCCAGTCGGCCCTGGGCGGCATCGGGCTGAGCATCTCCGGTATTCCGGCAGCGGCCTTGCTCACCGCGGTCATGTTCATGCTCTGCGTCGCCCAGGTCGGCCCGGTGCCGGTGCTGGTTCCCGCTGTCATCTGGCTCTACTGGAAGGATGCCACCCTTTGGGGCACCGTGTTGCTCATCTGGTCGATCATCGTCATGGCCATCGACAATTTTCTGCGCCCCCTTCTCATCAAGAAAGGAGCGGACCTGCCGCTGCTGCTGATCTTCACTGGAGTCATCGGCGGCCTCATCGCCTTCGGCGTCATCGGCCTCTTCATCGGCCCCGTGGTCCTGGCGGTAAGCCATACGCTGATCAAAGCTTGGGTGAGCGGCGAACCCCAGGAAACGCCGCCTGCGATTGCCGGGAATGAGAGCGCCGCCGCGCCGAAGCAGAGCGTCGCCGCGGGGCGGGAAGAGCACGGTGCCCAGGGAGGAATTTCATGAGCGACAGCGTCGTTGCAGACGTTAATTCTCATCCACGAAGTCACACGAAGTCACACGAAATGAAGTCTTCGTGTCGCTTTGTGTGACTTCGTGGATAAAAGAGAAGATGTACTGGCTCTCGGGGTACGTCTGCTATTTCTTGGGGCCTTTTCTCATTTCCAGCCAGTCGTCGAGCGCGCGCACACTCTTCATCAGGTGATAGCGGCCGTCGGCGAAAACCCCGTAGTCTCCCCCGCCGCCCATGGCTGAAGCGTAGCGGATGGAATTGGCGAAGAAGAGCCAGGTGTCGCTCCAGAGCTTTTCACTGAACTCGTCGAAGGGGTTCCCCTTGCCGGGCCCGGCAGCCAGTCCGCGCTTCCAGATTTCCTGCATGATCTGCGTCCCGGCCAGCGTGCTGCCGTTGGTCTGTTCGATGGTGTTGAGGAAGCGCGACCAGTGGCCTTCGACCCAGGATTTAGCATGACACTGCTGGCAGCTGGCCTGCATTTCCTGGGCGGCAGCGGTGCGCTCCTGGGGGTTGAGCAGGAATTTCGTGGCAAACCCGCCCTCGAAGTCCGTCGGCAAAGGAACATTATCCTTATTGCGGATGACCGTCACGTCTGCCTCCTTCGGGTGAGGATGGGCGTAGATCAGCCCGAATATGCGCCAGGGCAGGCGGTTCTTCATTTCATGGGTCCGCTGCACTACCGTCTGGCCATCGGTATTGACGAGCAGACTGATATGGCAGGCAGCGCACGTGGGGGCGGCGAAATCCTTGCCAATGGTCCAGGGGACATTCTTGAAATTCCACTCCGCCTCTTTGGCGGAAAAGAGATTGCCGTGTTTGCTCGCTTCATAGACCTTGTTGGCAGGCGCGTCGGGTCCCACATGGCATTCCTTGCAGGTGTACGGCTTGCGCGCCATTTCGAGGGAGAAATCATGCCGGGTATGGCAGGCGGCGCAGGAGCCGCGGGTATCATCGAGGTTGATCCTGCCGACTCCCTGGTTGGGCCAGCCGGAAATGACGGGAAAATCCATCTCCCCCATCTCCGTTTCCCGGGATTTGGTCCCGGTTACCTGCAGCTTGGTGCCGTGGCAGTAGAGGCACGATTCGGCGTCGGTGGCGGCGTTGGCCGGCTTCAGGGCAACCCTGCCTTTCTCCAAAACCGGAGAGCCGTTGATGGAGAGCATGAGCTGCTGGTAGAGGTCGTTGTTGACCAGATTGCCATAGGCGTGGGCCATGAGGTTCTTTTCGAACTGCTGGGCTTCTTCCGTATGGCAAGTGCGGCAATCGCCGGGGCTCACGACGATATGAATGTTCTGGCCGTTGTGGTCAAACGTGTCTTTGTGCTCTTTCGCGCGCAGGGTATGGCATTCGGCACACCCGACGGCAACGTTCTTCAGTTCCTCCGGGATATCCTTGGCTGAAAGCTTATGACCCGGCTCCTGTACCGCCATGGCCGCGGCCGGGGTGTGCGAGGCATGCTCGCTCTTCTTCCAATGTTCCACAATCGCCGGGTGAACCGTCGCATGGCATCCCAGGCATTCTTCCGTGGCACTGCTCACCGGAGCCTCGGCGCAAACACTCTGCAAGTTCCAGCCAACAACTGCCCCAAAGATCAAGAGCATCAATGCTCGCTTCATGTTCTTCTCCTCCCGGTGTTGTTTGCCTGCTATCCGCCAAGTGATCAAAACAAAGCGAGATCTATACTCAAAAGGGATGCACTTGTCCATTGTCATCCGCGAAAGAGTGCTTCATGACTTGCCCGGTCGCAGTCTGAATGTCGAAGCTATGCAGTCAGGGAACCAATTCCTGGCGCATGCTGCTTCTTTTCGGCGGGAGGAGCAGCTGCAACCCTGGCATTCACGCAAGGGAGCGCAGGCAGGTGCTGACAGCCTCGTGGAGAATCGGCGGCTGAGGGTGCTCCATCAGGGATTCAAGCTTTGCCACCACCGACCGGGTGGTGGGGCAGGGAGTGGAACGTGAAAACTTTTGCCGGTTGTTGAGGAGACGCGCGAGAACCGTGCTGGCCAAAATCCGAACCTGAAAATAACACTCAGCGTCCACCACGATCTTGGCAACTTCCTCGATCAGCTCGGCCCTGGGGGCTTCAACCTGATCCAGGTTCTTGAGCACCTCTTCGCGCAGGCGCCAGTTGCCTTTATAGCGCAAAATGCGCATCAGACCACGCTGGCACTCGGCCAGACCACCGGTGCTCTTCAGATTTGCCAGCAGCTCCAGCACCGCACCCCATTCCCGCAGGTTTCCAAAAGGATCCAAGCTCATCGTCCCTTTTCCTTTCTCGCCGTCAAGGCAATCCTTGGCCAGCGATCTAAAGATGGAAATCTCCCTCCGCTTCCGGCTGATAGAGGATTTCTTCAATTTTCATTCTGCGGATGCCCGCCGGCACCTGCCATTCGACCGTATCGCCAACCCGGTAGCCGATAAGGGCCGTACCGATGGGAGCGAGGACGGAGATCTTGTGCTGCTTGACATCCGAATCGCCGGGAAAGACCAGCTGGGTGATCAACTCCGCTCCTGAATCGAGGTCCCTGACCCGGACTCGCGAATTCATGGTGACGACATCCCTGGGGATACGGGCCGGAGCCACCACTTTTGCCCGCTGCAGCTCTTCATCGAGCTGTTCCAGGTAACGGGTATCGCGTCCTTCGGGTTCATCCTCCAGCACTTGGACCAGCTTGTTCAGCCGTTTCAGATCAAATTCCGTGATAAAGATGGTTCTCTTCCTGCCCATGGTACGTTTCTCCATAGAGGATCCCCAGGTCCGGGAGCTGCTCGCATCGGTTGAGGTCGCACCGGCCGCCTTCTGCCGATTCAGGTGCGAAATTATTGGCCCGCGCAGTGGAAGGAGCGTCGGTGATGGACGTTTCTTCCGTGAGACGAGGCCACTCGCAGGGAGGTTTTGCAATTTGTGTTCCGATCCCCCGCCCCACCCAGTGATCCTTGCGTGAGGTCGGTCCCTGGCCGGCCGGCGCCCCCCGGCGGGATTCCATCCTCCATGGCGAAAGCAAAAAACGCCGGCAAGCCTTTGCCATGGATGCTGTGCTATACTGTCTCACGTTGTTGAACCTTCAGCGTGAGGATAGGATGCGCGAGCTTCGTCAGGGCATGGCCCCGTCTTTGAGAATCACCCTCCTGTATCTGTTTGCCGCCTCCCTCTGGGTGGTTCTCTCGAATTGGCTTGGCACCGCTTCTCCAGCGGTCCCGGTCACGGCCAGATGGGCGGATCTTGCCCTGGAATGGTTGTTGGTGGGGGTTACGGCCGCAATCCTCTTCCGGCTGCTCCGCCGCGGTGAGGTTCGCCTGGGCGCCGCCCATGGCCTTCCCCTGCAGTTCCTGGCGGCAGCCCACGAGCATGACGAGGCAGGGGTTGTCACCTTCGATCGCGATGGCATCATCCAATACGTCAATCCGGCCTTCGAACAGCTCAGCGGCCTTGCGCGAAGCGAGGCGATCGGGCGGGATCTCAGCGATCTCCTGAACCACGGCCGCATCCCGGAGCTCTTCCGGATGATGAACCAGGCCCTGAACGGAGAGGAAAGCTTGAGCAGCCGCATTGCCACCGACGGGAAGGAGGGCCGACGGTGCGAACTTGCTGCCAGGGTTGCTCCCTTGCGGGATGAGGCCGGCGCGGTCACCCACTATGTGCTGATAGCCCGCGAGGTGACCCGTGAGGTCCTGTTGGAGGAGCAGCTCCGGGAAGCCCAGAAGATGGAAGCCATCGGGGCGCTGGCAGGAGGGATCGCTCATGATTTCAATAATATACTCGGAACCATCATCACCTGCACCGAGATGGCTCTGGATGACACGCCAGGAGAGAGTCCGGTACGCGAGGATCTCGAGCAGGTGCTCAAAGCCGGAAAGCGGGGCAGGAGCCTGATCAGGCAGATTCTCACCTTCAGCCGCACCAGTGAGCAGCAGATTGAGCCTTCCCGGATGGAACCCGTTGTGAAAGAGGGACTCAAGCTGCTCAGGTCCTCGCTCCCTGCCAACATCGAAATCCGCCGGGAGCTTGTCTCGGGGCCGAGCCTCGTTCTGGCTGATGCCGTTCAGGTCCATCAGATCCTGATGAATCTTTGCACCAACGCGGCTCATGCCATGCAGACCGGAGGGGGAGTGATCGAGGTAAGATTGGATGAGGTGACGGTTGGCGCGCCGAGGGTGGTCAACTCCGGGACCCTCCAGCCCGGGTCCTACGTGAGGCTGACGGTCAGAGATACCGGCCATGGGATGCGACCGGAGGTTCTCGAACGGATTTTCGACCCGCTCTTCACCACCAAGGAGCGGGGCGCGGGAACCGGCCTGGGACTGCCCGTTGTGCTCGGGATTGTGAAGAGTCACCATGGTGCTATCGCGGTCGAGAGCGAACCGGGAAAGGGCACCACGTTTTCGGTTTATCTCCCCGGAGTCGAGCCAGGCGGGGGGGCGGCCGAGGAACCTGCCGTCGCTCCCGCGCCCAGGGGCAGGGAAAGGATTTTGCTGATTGACGACGAAGCAGATCTGGTTTACGCCGGGGCAAAGATGCTGAGGCGGCTGGGCTATGAAGTCGTGGCCAGTTCCTCGAGTGTGGAAGCTCTGGAGCTTTTTCGTGCTGCTCCCGAGCGGTTTGACCTGATCATCACCGACCAGAGCATGCCGAAGATGACGGGAGTGGAGCTGGCAAAGTCGGTCCTGAGCCTCCGCCCGGAGACTCCCATCATCCTCTGTACCGGCTTCAGCCTTGATTCCGAGGAAGGGATCACGGTGAAGCAGGCACAGGCGATCGGCATTCGCGAGGTGCACCTGAAACCCCTGGAACGAGCCGAGGTGGCCGAGGCCATCCGCCGCGTTCTGGATACAAGCCCCGCTTAGGATAAGCAGCTCATGGCCCGGATTCTCATTATCGACGATGACCAGGGGACGCGTTATTCGCTCTCCCGCATGGTGAGTCGGCTGGGCCATACTCCCATCTGCACCGCTACCCTGCGGGAGGGGCTCGAACAGGCCTCTTCAGAAGGCATTGATGTGGTCTTCCTGGATGTCCGGATGCCCGATGGCAACGGACTGGAGATGCTGCCGGCGCTGCGGCAGGTGCCTTCATCGCCGGAAGTCATCATCATCACCGGCTATGGCGACCCGGACGGTGCTGAACTGGCCCTGAAGAGCGGGGCCTGGGACTACCTGGAAAAGGGATGTTCGGTAAAGGACATGACCCTGGCCCTGACGCGGGCGCTCCAGTATCGCGAGGAAAGGAACACCAGGGCGCAGGGCCGAAGCGTCATGGCCCTCAAGCGCGAGGGGATCGTCGGCCGCAGCGTCCGGCTGATGGACTGCCTCGATCTGGTAGCCGCCGCGGCGGCGAGTGAGGCCAACGTGCTCATCCAGGGCGAAACCGGCACCGGCAAGGAACTTTTCGCCCTGGCCATCCACCAGAACAGTCCGAGAGCCTGCGGCAGTTTTGTGGTAGTGGATTGTGCGGCACTTCCGGAAACCCTTGTGGAAAGCCTGCTTTTCGGGCATGCTAAAGGGGCTTTCACCGGGGCGGACAAGGCCCGCGAAGGTCTCATCCGGCAGGCGCACGGCGGAACCCTCTTCCTTGACGAGGTGGGTGAGATGCCGCTTTCTCTTCAGAAAGCCTTCCTGCGCGTCCTCCAGGAACGCCGGTTCCGACCGCTGGGGAGCAGCCGTGAGCTGGAAAGTGATTTCCGGCTGGTGGCGGCAACCAACCGGGACCTCGATCAACTGGCGCAAGCGGGCCGCTTCCGCGAAGACCTGCTGTTCCGCTTGAAATCCTTCACCCTTGAATTGCCGCCCTTGAGGGAGCGAGTCGAGGATATCAAGGAGCTGGCACGGTACCACATGGATCAGTTCTGTGAACGCTATGGACTGGCACCCAAGGGCTTTTCCCCTGAATTCAGCGACACGCTGGCAGCCTACCCGTGGCCCGGAAACGTCCGGGAGCTGGTCAACGCCCTGGATCGGGCCCTGATTGCCGCGCGCTTCGATCCCACCCTCTTTCCCGCCCACCTGCCGATGGACATCCGCATCGAGGTGACGCGCATGACCCTTGGCCGCAAGTCTTCCCCCGGAGATGATCCGGGTGGCAGGCCGTCGCTTGACCTCCCCAGCCTGCGGGAGCGTCGGGAAGCGACGGTGAGGCAGGCGGAAATCCAATATCTGCAGGATTTGATGGCACTCTGCCAGGGCGATATGGAGAGAGCCTGCAAAATCGCCGGAATGTCCCCATCGCGCCTCTACGCCCTTCTGCAAAAGCACAAAATC
>CAZDKX010000253.1:0-7377 GCA_964505935.1 uncultured Syntrophobacteraceae bacterium | reverse complement strand
TCACGGAAAGAACCCGTTCCACTTCCTCTCAAACCTCATGGATGCCGCCTTCAACGGATTGCCACAGACTTCCCTTCTCAGCTAATCCGTCAGGGCCGGTGAACGGTAACATACCATATCAGGAAATGGATCTCAGAATATTCTTTACAGAATCAAGAGCAATGGCTAACCTCAGGCCCTCAGACGGCTCTCGGCTATAGGCCCCAAGCCATGTCAATCGAAACTCTGGTGGGGTAGCCTGGTTCCTCAAGTAGCCCTCCCCGTTCCGGAAGATGAGGAGAAGCAAAGTGATTTTGATCACCCAAGGGAGTAGTGGATGTCCAGACCATATTTGGAAGTCAAGGAAGAGAATGAGGGAAGACTGCTGGCAGAAATCAAAGCCAAAAAGACTTCGTTGAGCGCCTTTCCCCCCCGGTGTACGCTGGAAATTTCCTGGCGCTGCAACTATGCCTGCAAGAAATGTGGTTACTCCAAGCTGGAGCACGGTCCCGATTTCTCTGCCGCCAACTTTCCGGAGTGGGAGTGGGAAGACATTGAGCGAGTGGCTGCGGAATTCTTTCCCACCTGCCGTTATACTCAGAGCACCCTGCTCGGTGAGCCGTTCTTTTCCCCGCAGTTCAAGCGCCTCATGGAGCTGTACCGTCGGTATGGGGTTTACTACAGGCCCACCACCAATGGTTCTCTTTTGAACGAGGATGCAATCGGGACGATCTCGGGGGTCGTGGATTGGCTTAAGTGCAGTTTCGACGGGCATACTCCCGACTTGTATGAAAGACTCCACCTGAACAAGAACTTCCATTTGGTGGTGAATAATCTAAAGAAGTTTTCTCAGGCAAGGCGCTATATGACCCCCTACCCATGGTTTAGAATCGGGCTGGTCCTGATGCGAAGCAACCTTGCCCACCTGAAGGATTATGCCGATTTTGTCTTTCAGGAATTGAACGTGGATGAGATGGAGATCATGGCATTGAACTACGCGAATCCTCCCATGTTGGATGAGTTCTACTGGGACATCCCGAGAGAAGTCAACCGACGAATACAGGATTTAGTGGAGCACTGCATTGAACACAAATATCGTCTCCGCTTGCCCTTCGCCCGCATGCCCTTGAGGGACGGCTCCTGGGACGGAAGCACGGGACATGCGGCGGCGCGCGAGATTGCAGCGTGTCAGCCGGACGCGGATAACACGGGGTACGACAAATATTCCGATGAGGTACGGCAGGGTGACGTCTTCGGTAACAGGCAGACGCTCGAAAAAGGGTACATATGGAGTAATGAGATGCGGGTCACCAGGATCCGCGGCGACAATGGTTCGATGGTGGGGGTCTGCCCGTCGTTCAACCGTCCCTTTTTCAAGCCGCCCACTACCGAATGCGGCGGCCAGCCCTGGATCAAGGTGGAGAGTTGCGGGAGTTGTTCGGCATTCGTTTTTGGCAACCTGAAGGAACAGTCCTTTTCCGAGATCTACAACTCTCCAATGTACCGGGAGGTCCGGCGATTTCTGTATGAACGATACGAGATTCCCCGGGAAAGGTGGATGGTCCCCTGCAGGAACTGTCTCTGCGTCGACCCGATTTACCGATTTGAGAGCAACGGTCAGCCTAACGTCGGGCGGCGTTTTTTCCCGGGGGATGACTTGTATGACCGCCCTGCCTCAAGAATCTCGGATGACAGGATCCTCTCCCAAGCCTGGCATTACTGGCGGGAAAATGGGTTTGTCGCCACAGCAGAGGCCACATGGCGATATATCAAAAGGCATAGCGCCCGTTCTTGACGCAGCTCGAGTTTGCTCGGGTAATCAAGGGCAGAGGTCGTGTGCCGGCAAGGCCCTGTACCGTCATTGTCGTAACCAGGGCGAGTTCTGCAGCATCATGCCGAGATGGTTGCAGGGAAGAAGGGCAACCGAGGTGCGGCATGCAGTCAGCGGTTCGCGCCCTGCTGTGGTTTTCTCTTGGCGTAGCGTTCTTGCTCGCTGAAGATGCAGCCGCAATATTGCTGGCGATACATGCCCTGTGCGCGGGCCTGCTCCTGCCCCACCTTCCAGCCTTCGCGGTAATCCTCGTAATGAAAGGGTATGCCGAATTTCTTGGAAACCTCCCGGGCCAGTTCACCGATCAGTTCGTGCTTCTGCATCCTGCTGTAGAGCAGTGTGGTGGTGAAGGCGTCGAACCGACTCTTCTTGGCCAGCCGGGCGGTTGCCTCCAGGCGCTTGGCATAGCAGTAAAGGCATCGCTGTTGCTCGCGAAATGCAACCTGCCTGAGGAACTCTTCGAGGTCGTAGTCGGGACGAATGATGAGCTTCAGAGCTTCCCGCTCGGCAAAGGACTCGATGGTGGTCAGCCGCTTTTCGAACTCCTGATAGGGTTGAATATGAGGGTTGTAAAAGAAGGCGTGTACCTGCCAGCCCGCCTCCCGAAGGGTGGCAAGCGGGTAGATGGTGCAGGGTGCGCAGCAGGTGTGAAGCAGGATGGTGGACAATGGTGCGCTTTCCTCTCAATACTCTTCGAAGATGAAAATTTAGCCACAGTAAGCCTTTACAGAAATAAGTGACCTCCTCCGGTTTGTCATGCCGGCGATGCTTGTCCCGGCAGGTTTTAAGGCCGGGAGCCGGTATTGAGGCATTTTTCTGGATTCCGGCCAAAAGCATGCCGGAATGACGTTCTGTGGTGATGGCCACTTTATTCTGTGGCGCTGTCCTCAGTTCTATTGAAAGCTGCTAATGTCAGCGAAGCGGCCGGGTGGGGGGATCGGAGAGCCCCATCATCCGCCTTGCCGCTTCACCCCTCACCCCTCGCGCTTCACGCCTCACGCCTCACGCCTCACGCCTCACGCCTCACGCCTCACGCTTCACCTCTTACCTGTTCAACGAGAGCGCCTGCAGCAACCTTTGCGGCAGACCGTCGAAGCTGCCGTTGCTCATGCAGACCACCAGGTCCCCGGTGCGGCCGTGGTTGACCAGATAGCTCAGCAGTTCTTCCGTGTTCTGAAAGAAATGGGCGGTATTGCCGCGCTTCGCGATATCTTCCACGAGTTGGCCGGCATTGAGCCGTTCCGCCTCGGGGATGGCTTCCAGGCCTGGGGGCTGTTTGATACAGACGACGTCGGCGGCATCGAACGAGGCGGCGTAAGCATCCTGAAAGACCGACCGGCGGCTCGAATTGGTGCGCGGTTCAAAGGCCACGATCAGGCGTTTCGCCGAATAGAAGCGGTGCAGGGCCTCGATGGTCTCCTGAACGGCGGTCGGGTGGTGGGCGAAGTCATCCATCACCAAAATGCCGCCGGCCCCTCCCAGCAGGTCCTGCCTCCTGGTGACGCCCTGGAAAGCGAGGAGACCTGCCTGGAACTGGTCCAGCGTCACGCCCGCCAGTTCGGCGACGGCGCGCGCGGCCAGGGTATTCAGGAGATTGTGGCGGCCGGGAAGACGGGAGATAATCCGCTCGTCAACCTCCGTAAGGGGATTGCGGCAGGTGAAGCGGACCTCACCGGCCGGGAATTCGGCATCGAGGAGGCGCCAGTCAGCCGCAGGGGAAGCGCCGTAGGTCATGACGCGACCACGGCAGCGGCGGCTCAGGGCCAGGCAGGTGGGATCGTCGGCGTTCACCACGAGTGAGCCGTCCGCCGGGATAATGCCGATAAAATCGGCAAAGACTTTGACGACGGCCTCGAAGTCACGAAAGATATCCGCGTGGTCGTACTCAATGCTCGTGATCAGTCCCACTCTGGGCTGATAGTGAAGAAATTTTGGGCCCTTGTCAAAAAAGGCCGTATCGTATTCGTCCCCTTCAATGACCATGAAGCGGCCGCGGCCCAGGTGATAGCTGGCCTGCCAGTTCTTTACGAAGGCGCCGATGAAGGCACTGGGGTCCCCCCCCGCGTGACTCAGAATCCAGGCGAGCAGAGACGACGTGGTGCTCTTGCCGTGAGTGCCAGTCACCACAATGCTTTCGTGATCACAGAGAAAGAAGCGGGCAAGGGCCTGAGGCATGGAGAGGTAAGGGGCGCCATTCTGGAGGACCGCCTGGGCCTCCGGGTTTTCCCGGCGGATGACATTGCCCACGATGACCATGTCCGGGCGGCACTCTGCCAGGTTTTCGGCGCGATAGCCGCGGCATACCGGGATGGCCAGGTTTTCCAGGTGGGTGCTCATGGGAGGGTAGAGGTCCTGATCCGACCCGACCACCCGATAGCCCTTTTCCTTGAGCATCGAGGCCAGGGTGCCCATGGCGATCCCGCCGATGCCCATCATGTAAATGGTTTCAACTCCTTGTGCGGCCATGACAGGTTTCCATCACCAGATTGTGCAGTAAAGGGCGAAAGCTTTTCAACCGTTCGTTCTCCCGCGTGGGATAAACGCGATTGGTCAGGAGTATTACCAGAAGTTCCCGGTCGAGATCAAACCAGAAGGAGGTGCCGGTGAATCCCAGGTGACCGATGCTGTGGGGCGAGAAATAATCCCCGGCGCTGGAGTGCTGTGGACTCGGAGAGTCGAAGCCCAGCATCCAGGTGCTACCTGGAACGATGGCCGGTCGTGTCCAAAACTCGCGCACGACTTCGGCAGGCCAGGCGGGATGTGCCAACCTTCCGGAAAAGCTGTCCCACAGCAACATCAACAACCGATAAACCCCGTGAGCGGTGCCAAAGAGGCCGGCGTGGGGAGCGAATCCTCCCAGACAGTAGGCATGTTCGTCGTGCACCTCCCCGAGCAGCAGGCGTTGGCGCCAGGGACAAAATTCGGTGGCGGCGAAAACGCGGCCGGCAGCAGGCCCCTTCCTGGGAGAGAGGGTCGGATCCGGGGGGACTCGCAGCGGGCGAAAGCCGAGGGTGGCGAGTGGCGACCATTCCGGAGGCCGGGCGGCGGAACGGGAACGTCCGTCAAGCGCCGGATGGGTCAGGTTGAGGTCCAGGGGATCAAGCAGGAGTTCGGCGGCAAGCTGACCGAAAGACCTGTCATAAACCCTCTCCAGCAACATGGGCAGCAGCATGAATCCCAGATCACTGTAGCAGGCGACGGTCCCCGGGTGCGAGTCGAGTGGAGTGCGCAGGACCATGGTACCCAGAACGTTGCTGCGATGGGAAGATTCGATGGCGATGAGTTGGTGGAAGAAGGGACGGTAGGCGGGCAGACCCGAGCAGTGGTTGAGCAGGTGGCGAAACGAGATCGTGACTTTCTCCGTACCGATGAGCGGTTCCGGGAAATATCTCAGCAGTTTGGTGTCGAGGGTGAACTTGCCTTCGGCGATGGCGCGCATGCAGAGGGGGGTAGTAACCAGGGGTTTGGTGAGCGATGCCAAATCGAACAGGGTGTGACTGTCAATGAGCCGGCCCCGGCGGCGGGTGCGTCCCCAGGTTTGGTGGAACAGGATCGAGTGGGGTTTAGCGACCAGCAGGCTGGCTCCGGAGAAGGTCTTCTCGGCCAGGGCCCGAGCAAACAGGCGATCGACGGCGAGGGTGAAGGATGCGGAAGCCAGGGGTGGCTGGCTGACCATGAGCGGCAAGGGGAGCTCCTACCCGGCAGGTTTACCGCCGTTTCCGGCGTCAGGGACCGCAAAGGGACTGTGCAGGACCTTCAATGATCCCTCGAAGGTATTGAGAGTGAAGGGAGCACCCAGGGGGACCACGTCGTTGGGAGAACCATGGCCGAAGGGGAGACCGGCCACCACCGGGAACGAGCAGGATTTCACCTGATCGAGCACCATCTCCCCAAGGCGCTGGGGGTCGCCACAGTCCTGGAAATGACCAAGCAACAGCCCCGCTATTTCATCCAATACGCCCGCCAGGCTGAGTTGGGTAAGCAGGCGATCCAGCCGATAGGGGGCTTCCCCGCGATCCTCGAGCAGAAGCAGAGCTCCCTTCAGGTCGGGGAAATAGGGGGTCCCCAGCAAATGGCAGAGGCACGTGAGGTTGCCGCCAAGAAGGGGACCGGTGGCCAGGCCGGGCTTCAGCACCTGCGGTTTCGCCACCTGCCACGAAAATTCCCGCCGTCCGGCAAGGGCCTGCAAGACCTCATCCAGACGTTCGGGGTAATCGGCCAGTTCAATCAGGTTCGGCCCGTGAAAGGTAATCCACCCCATCCTGTGCCGAAAGGCCAGATGAAGGAAGGTGATATCGCTGTAGCCGAGAAAAATCTTTGCCGTGCGGCGCAGGACGGCAAAGGGCAGCCGGGACAGGAGCCTGCCGCTGCCGTAGCCGCCCCGGATGCAAACGATGGCCGCAACGTCGGGCGCGGCCATGGCTCGGATGAGATCATCGGCCCGCTCGGCGTCGGTGCCTGCTAGATAATCCAGCCTTTGCAGAATACTCTTCCCCGGCGCCAGCCGATATCCGAGGTCTTCGAGCGCACGGCATGCCCGCTCGAGGGATTCCTCCACAAAAGGGCTCGACGGGGCCACCAGCGCGATCGTATCACCCGGCAGCAGAGGATCAATCATGGGCTTTGCGGTTCCGCTCGAAGATGATCCGAAGTCCTTTCAGGGTCAGGTATTCGTCGACGACATCGATGACCGAGCATTCGCTGGCGATCAGCGGCGCCAGGCCGCCGGTGGCGATGACTTTGAGATCGGTGCCGACTTCTCGCTTCATCCGCGAGATGATCCCCTCAACCAGACCGGCGTAGCCAAAAACAATCCCGGCATTCATCGAGGCGATGGTGTTCTTCGCCAGGATGGAGGACGGGCGAGCGAAGATCTCGACGCGGGGCAGCTTGGAGGCCTTGTGGAACAGAGCTTCGCAGGAGATCATGATCCCAGGACTGATCACGCCTCCCAGATATTCCCCCTGTGCGGAGATGTAATCAAAGGTGGTGGCAGTCCCAAAATCGACGACGATGGTTGCGTCCTTAAAGGCCTCATAGGCGGCAACCGCATTGACCACGCGATCCGCCCCGACTTCCTTGGGATTGTCGTAAAAAATAGGCATGCCGGTCCGAATACCCGGACCCACAACCAGCGGAGCGACGTTGAAGTATTTCCGGCAGAAACGCTCAACAACATGGAGCACCGGAGGCACGACGCAGGAGATGATCACCTGCTTCACGTCGGCCATGCGGCACTCGGAGGCCCGGAAAAGGCTGCGGATGATGATCCCATATTCATCGATGGTGCCGTCGACTTCGGTTCGGATGCGCCAGTCGTGGATGAGCTCCTCGCCCCGGAAGAGCCCCATGACGGTATTGGTATTGCCGATATCCATGGCAAGGAGCATGTCGTATCCTCTCTTCTCGTCAACCATGAAGGAGCTGCCGAGCAGAGCTTGGCGAGCGAAAACTGCTTCGAAAAGTTGCGAGTTACGAGTTGCGAGTTGCGAGTTGTCCGTTAGGCTCCGATCTTTTCATGGTTTCAGGGTGTCCCGAAGGGACATGAATTACTCTTGCAGAAGTCT
>CAZDKX010000252.1:0-7435 GCA_964505935.1 uncultured Syntrophobacteraceae bacterium | reverse complement strand
CAGCCGCGACCAAGCCGTCGCTCGCGGCTGGAAAGCCGCTCCCACATGGTCTCATTGGTCAGGAAGGCTTCCGGAGCCGATGCAATTCAACCTTTACAAGTATCATGGGGCCTTAGCATAGCCTTCCCGAGGAGAAGCTGTAAATTGATTTTTGACCACTCGTCTGCCAGCCTGCTCAAAAGCGTGGTTGCTCCCATGAGGGATCGGCAGATTGATCCATGGAAAGGTTTGAAGGAAGGAAGAATGCTGGCTCGGAGGCGTGGAGGTGGAACATCGATCCTGTGACGTGTTGGTCGTCGGCAGTGGCGCGGCGGGGCTGAGAGCGGCCATTGCGGCGCGAGAGGCGGGAGTGGAGGTCCTGGTGGTATCCAAGGCCGGCCCGGGCAAGGCCACCTGCACGTGGCTCAGCGGCGGTGTGATGGCGGGCACCCCACCCGGGGACAAACCCGATGAGCATCTCGAACGGACGCTGAAGGCCGGTCGCGGCCTCAACCAGCGAGAGCTGGTCCAGGTTTTGGTGACGGAAGCCCCGCACCGATTGCAGGAACTGCTCGCCTGGGGGATACGCGCTGCATACGTGAACGGCTACCTTTTCGCTCAGGGCCATCCCCCTGCGCTGGGGGAGGAGATCATCGGTTGTCTCCTCCAAAGAAGCAAGGCGCTGGGAGTCCGCTTCCTGGGAAACCTGCTGGTGGCCGACCTGGTGATGGGGGAAGGGGCTTCCGGCGTGAGCGCCTTTGCCCAGCAGGCGGGCACCTGGCTGGGCCTCACCGCCAACGCCCTGGTGCTGGCGACGGGAGGCGCTGCGGCGCTCTATCGGCGGCATGACAACCCGCCCCGCATGCTGGGAAACGGCTTTCGTCTGGCCCTCGAAGCCGGCGCCACACTGCAGGACCTGGAATTCGTCCAGTTCTACCCGCTGGCTCTCGCCGAATCCGGCCTGTCGCCGCTGGTCATTCCGCCCCGGCTGGCCGATTGCGGCCGCCTGACCAACAGCTGCGGGGAGGAGGTCCTCGAGCAATACGGCATCGCCGAGCGGCCGGCGGCGGAAAGAGCCAGAGACCGGCTCTCCCAGGCCCTTTTCAGAGAAATCCATCAACATGGCCATGATGTGTGGCTGGACCTTCGTGGCCTGCGTGACGACCAATGGCGGATCGATCCTTTTGCCGCCGCCATCCGGCCCATTCTCGGGGAACGCTATGGGGCAAGCCACCGTCCGGTGCGGGTGGCCCCCGCCGCCCACCATGTCATGGGCGGAGTGAGAATTGATGCGGCCTGCGCAACCTCCGTCCCGGGCCTCTTTGCGGCCGGGGAAACTGCAGGGGGACTGCACGGTGCCAACCGCATGGGCGGCAACGCGCTGAGTGAGACCCTGGTGTTCGGAGCGCGGGCCGGCATCAGCGCGGCAGCTTATGCGAAACACGCCCGCCCGGGCGACCGCTCTGCTCTGCTGCGGCGGCTGGAAGAGCGTGCGCGCCGCTGGGAAACGATTTCATCGAGTGGGCCGGGCTTCCTTGAACAGCGGAATGCTCTTCTTCATGCCCGTCTGGACTCCGTGGCGCCGAGGAGTCTATCAACTTCGTGTGTCTGTGTCATGGAATTGAGGTTCGGAAGCGCTGATATCAGGGGACCTGCTCGCTTCCTTAAAGAGAACCGGCCAACCCATCGGCATCGAAGATATTCTCATCGCCGCAACGGCTTTGCAGCACCACTGCACGCTGGTGACAGCCAACACGCGCCATTTCACGCGCATCAGGGAACTCGCGGTGGAGAACTGGCTGGAGACCATTTGAAGCCCCGAACAGAATGGGTGGATTGTTGGGTCTGTAGAAATTGAGCAGAAAGATCTTGACAAAGCGCCAATGACTGGATATGAAGCGGGCGTGTTCAATGAACGGGAGATGTGGGATGCAAGGCGACGCAAGACTAAATTTTGGCTTTTGGTGCTGGTGGTGGAAAACTGGCGGGGAGGGTGTGCCAACGTAGTCTTGCCTGATTGAGCCATTAGCATGAGATGATAATCAGGGACCGTGGGCCCGCCGGCTCACGGTCCTTTGTTTTTGCCGAAAGGGGACTGTGGGAATTTCCTGCAATCCCCTTTTTTAGTTTCGGTCTGAGCTTATTCACAAAAGGAGTCACCAACATGCTGGTAGTCATGGATCACAAGGCCACTCAGGCGGAAATCGACGCCGTGGTGGCCCTCATCGAGGCCAGAGGGCTCATGGCCCGCCCCATTCCGGGCGGGCACCGGGTTGCCATCTGCGTGCTGCACAACCAGGGTCCCGTTGAACCCAATCTCTTCCTGAGCATGCCCGGGGTGAAGGAAGCGATTCCGGTCACTCACCCCTACAAGCTTGTCAGCCGGGAATCGCAGCCCGACGACACGGTGATTCAGGTGGGTCCGGTGGCGATCGGGAACGGCCATCTGGTTATCATTGCGGGGCCTTGTGCCATCGAGAGCGAAGCGCAGGCCCTGACCATTGCCCGACAGGTGAAGCGCGCGGGCGCGGAGCTCTTCCGGGGCGGCGCCTTCAAGCCTCGAACGTCCCCTTATGCCTTCCAGGGTTTGGGTGAGGAAGGACTGAAAATACTCGTCCGCGTGCGGGAGGAAACGGGGATGCCGGTGGTTACCGAGGCGATGGATCACGAGGTCTTCGATCTGGTCGAGGAGTACGCCGATGTGATCCAGATCGGGACGCGCAACATGCAGAACTTCAGCCTGCTCAGGCGGGCGGGGCGAGCCACGAAACCGATCCTGCTCAAACGGGGGATGTCGGCGACCATCGAAGAATGGCTCATGGCAGCGGAATATATCATGGAGGGCGGCAATGCCCAGGTGATCCTGTGTGAACGGGGGGTGCGGACCTTCGCCCATCACAGCCGCAATACCCTCGACCTCTCCTCGATCCCGGTCGTCCAGAAGGAGAGTCACCTGCCGATTATTGTCGATCCCAGTCATGCGGCGGGGCGGCGCGGTCAGGTCATCCCGCTCAGCCGGGCGGCCGTGGCGGTGGGCGCTCACGGGCTGATGGTGGAGGTGCACCATGCCCCGGAGACGGCTCTCAGCGACGGCGCCCAGTCCCTTTACCCGGCCCAGTTTGAGGACCTTTGTCGCCAGATTGAACCGATCTTCAAGACGATCAAGTCATAGATGAACCGCCGACCTCATTTTTGCGAGGGGGACGGTTCGAAAGAGGGCAACAACCATGCAATTGAAAGTGTTTCCCGAAAGAGCGGAATTCCTGGAGCTGGCCGGCCGCAGCAATGTCATCCCCGTCTGCATGGACATTCTGGCGGATACGGAGACCCCCCTGTCGGCCCTGGCCAAGGTTTACTCGGACCGAGGACCGGTCTTTCTGCTCGAGAGTGTCGAGGGCGGTGAGCGTTGGGGCCGGTACAGTTTCCTGGCCGCATCGGCCCACAGCAGCATTCGCGTCTATCGCGACTGCGTGGAGGTGGAGAATGCCGGGCCGCTTCGCACCATCGATCATGAGGGCGATCCCCTCGCGGTGCTCCGATCACTGATGGCCGCGTACCGCCCCGTCTCCATCCCCGGTCTGCCTCGGTTCTGGGGAGGCATGGTCGGCTATATCGCCTACGAATTCGTCTCCTTCTTCGAGAAGATTCCCAACAATTATCCTGAAGATCTACCGTTGGCGCATTTCGTCATCCCGGACCGCCTCTTCATTTTCGACAACATCCGGCACACCCTCACGTTGGTGGCCTATGCCTTCCTCGACGGCAAAGATCCGCAGCAAGCCTACGACGAAGCGCTCCTCTCGGTTGGCGAGATGCGCGCCCTCCTGGTGCAGCCCCTGCATGAGCCTGCCATGCGGCCGGAGGGACCCTTCGAGCTCAAACCGCGGGTGACTCCGGATGCCTTTCGCTCCCAGGTGACCCGCATCAAGGAATACATTACGGCCGGTGACATCATCCAGGCGGTACTTTCCCAGCCCTTCGGCTGTTCGCCGCCGCCGGACCCCTGGTGGCTGTATCGCGTCCAGCGCTATATCAACCCATCCCCCTATCTCTACTTCATGCACCTGGATGATACCGTGCTCATTGGGTCATCACCGGAAACCATGGTGCGCCTGGATTCGGGTGTGGCCACCCTGCGTCCCATTGCCGGCACCAAGCCGCGCGGCGGTACGGAACAGGAAGACCGTCGGCTGGCCGACGAACTGCTCCAGGACCCGAAAGAACGCGCCGAACATCTGATGCTGGTTGATCTCGGCCGGAACGATCTCGGCCGGGTGGCGGAAATCGGCACCGTACAGGTAACCGAACTCATGGTTGTGGACCGTTTTTCCCATGTGATGCATCTGGTCTCAAACATCTCGTGTGACCTGCGCGCGGGCTGCGACGCCTTCGACCTGCTGCGCGCCACTTTCCCCGCGGGGACGCTCAGCGGGGCGCCGAAGATCCGGGCGATGGAAATCATTGCCGAACTCGAAACGGAGCCGCGCGGCCCGTATGGCGGGGCCATCGGCTACATTTCTTTCACGGGAAACATGGACCTGGCTATCACCATCCGCACGGCCACCATCCAGAAGGGGACCCTCACGGTGCGGGCGGGTGCCGGCATCGTCGCCGATTCAAACCCCGAACGGGAACGGGTGGAGACGGTCAACAAGGCCATGGCCATGCAGCGGGCGTTGGAGCTGGTCCATCAGGCGGGGAGGGATTAGCTCACGGCTCATGATGATTGGCCCTGTTTGGAAAAGCGAATGTCCAATATCCAACAAGAAACCGCAGAAGGTCGAAGGGAAGCGGGTTCCTTGATGCCAAAGGTCCTGATGGACACAGCCGTTCGAGTTGTTCGGACAATAGTGCCGTTATGGGTTGTCCGAACTGGGGAACACTTCATTATTGGACATTCCTTGTTCGGTATTCTGCGGTTCGCTTTTCAAAGTGGGGATTCTTGTTGGATATTCGATATTTGCTTTTCTGCCGCTTCGTTTTTCAAAGAGAAAGGATGAATAAAATGATCCTGATGATCGACAACTATGATTCGTTTACCTACAACTTGGTGCAGTATCTGCTGATGCTCGGCGCCGAGGTTGACGTAGTCAGAAATGACCGGATTTCGCTGGGTGAGATCCTGGACAAGCGCCCTGAGGGGATCGTCCTCTCACCCGGTCCGTGCCGTCCGGAAGACGCCGGAATCTGTATCGAGACCATTCGGGCGTTCTCCGGCAAAGTCCCGCTGCTGGGGGTTTGTCTGGGCCATCAGGCCATTGCCGTTGCTTTCGGGGGAGAGGTGATCGGGGCCAGACAGCTCATGCACGGCAAAGTCTCATCTGTCACGGCCGACGGCGAATCCATTTATCGCGGCATTCAAAGTCCCTTTCAGGCCATGCGCTACCATTCCCTGGCGGTTTCGCGGGAGCATCTGCCGGCATGCCTGACGATCACAGCTGAGGCGGAGGACGGCGAGATCATGGGGATTCGCCATCGGGAGCACGCCACGGAAGGAATCCAGTTCCATCCGGAATCGATCATGACGCCGGTCGGAAAGCGGCTGCTGAGAAACTTCCTCGACCGAACCAAGAAGCGCCAGTCACCGTTCTACATGACCTCGCCGGACGGTGCCGCAGGCGCTTCCTTTCCGCCGCGAACGGACCACAGCCGGCAGTGATAAGCCATGAACCGCGAGCCGATGCCGAAAAGTCCCCCTTTTGAAAAGGGGGATTTAGGGGGATTTTCAAGGACTTGATCAAAATCCCCCCTGACCCCCCTTTCGTAAAGGGGGGAATCATCCGTTGAGTTGACGCCGATGCGCTTTAGCGGGCATGACAGATGAAAATGGACACCCATTTGTGTGGTGCTGTGCCGGCAGCCAACAGCTAAACGCCAACCGAGGAGGGAAGGGATCATGATTCAGGAGAGCCTGAAAAAGATTGTGCAACGGCAGGACCTGGACGAGCCGGAGATGGCCGAGGTGATGAGCGAAATCATGGGGGGCGAGGCCACCGAGGCTCAGATTGGGGCCGTCATGGCGGCCCTCGCCACCAAGGGGGAGACGTTTGCCGAACTGGCGGGGGCAGCCCGCGCCATGCGGCGCAAGGCGACCCGCGTCCAGGTCACCGCTCAAACAGTGGTCGACACGTGCGGTACGGGAGGCGACCGTGCCGGGACTTTCAATATTTCCACGACCGCAGCCTTTGTGGTGGCGGGGTGCGGCGTCACGGTCGCCAAACATGGGAACCGCTCGGTCTCGAGCAAGTGCGGCAGCGCCGATCTGTTGGAAGCTCTGGGCGTGCGCCTCGAAGTTGTGCCCGAGGTGGTTGAGGAGGCCATTGGGGAGCTCGGGATCGGGTTTCTTTTTGCCCCACTCTACCACGGAGCCATGCGACACGCCGCCAAACCCAGGCGCGAGCTCGGTATCCGCTCCATTTTCAACATGCTGGGCCCTCTCACCAACCCTGCCGGCGCCAATTGCCAGCTGCTGGGGGTGTACGCGCCGGAATTGACCGAAATGTTCGCCCAGGCCTTGCGGCTGCTGGGAACACGGCGAGCGCTGGTGGTTCACGGGCATGACGGCCTGGACGAAATCTCGGTCTGCGCGCCGACGCGGGTTACCGAGCTCAAGGATGGCGTGGTGCGCACCTACGATCTCACCCCGGAGCAGTTGCTGGGCAGGCAGGCCCGGCGTGAGGAGATTGCCGGGGGGGAAGTCGCCGTCAATGCGGCCATCACCCGAAGCATCCTCAACGGCGAAAAGGGCCCCAAACGCGACATCACGGTGGTGAATGCGGCAGCCGCCCTCATTGCCGCCGGAACCGCCGAGGATTTCCCCCAGGCGATTCGGCTTGCCGAGTCCGCCATCGATGAAGGCAAAGCACGCGAAAAACTCGAAGCGCTCGTGCGTTTTACCAGTGCCAATGCTTGAAGAAAAGTGACGAGTGATGAGTGATGAGTGCAGGGTGCTGAGTCACAGCAGGGAATTCAGTCCATTTTGAGGGTTCATCGTGAGCCGGCCCGGCGGGGGCGCAGGCGTTGGTGGGGACGAGGTTGGCAAAGCAATGAAGTCGGATTTTCTGGGTCAAATCATTGAGAAGAAGCAGCAGGAAGTGGAGCTGGCGCGGAAGGTAATCCCTGAGAGCCGGCTGCGGGCAGCGGCTCGAGAGGCGGGAGCACGGCGGCCTTTTTTCGCCAGGCTTGCCGCGCCCGGCCCCCTGGGTGCCAATATCATTGCCGAGATCAAACGGGCTTCACCGTCAAAGGGCGCGATTCGTGTGGATCTTGAGGCGGCGGAGCTGGCGCGGGCCTATGAGCGGGCCGGCGCGGCTGCCATATCGGTCCTGACCGAACGCTCCTTCTTTCAGGCCCGGCCCGACGATCTGGAGGTCGTGAGGGGGGCCGTCAGCCTCCCTGTGCTGAGGAAGGATTTCATCATTTGCGCCTATCAGCTCTATGAAACCGCTGCCATGGG
>CAZDKX010000251.1:0-7451 GCA_964505935.1 uncultured Syntrophobacteraceae bacterium | reverse complement strand
CTTGAAGCAGGAAAGTCATCGCATGAAACAGGTAATTTTGGGCACCGCCGGCCACATTGACCACGGGAAGACCTCTCTCATCCGGACCCTCACCGGCATCGACACCGATCGCCTCAAGGAAGAGAAACTGCGGGGGATCACCATCGAACTCGGCTTTGCCTACATGGATCTGCCGGGGGGGGACCGTCTTGGCATCGTCGATGTTCCGGGCCATGAACGGTTCGTCAAGCACATGGTGGCGGGCGCGACAGGGATTGACCTGGTGGCCCTGGTGATCGCGGCTGACGAAGGGGTCATGCCCCAGACCCGTGAACACATGGAGATCTGCGAACTGTTGAAGGTGCAAAAGGGGTTGGTGGTCCTGACGAAGATCGATCTCGTGGACGACCCCGACTGGCTCGAAATGGTCCAGGACGATGTAACCCAATTCCTCAAGGGCACATTTCTTGCCGGAAGCCCCATCATCCGCGTGTCAGCGGCTACCGGGGAGGGGATTACCGAGCTGAAGGAGGCCCTGACCAAACTGGTCGCCCAGGTGGATCCGCGCAGCTCGGACGGCCCTTTCCGCCTCCCGGTGGACCGCGTGTTCAGCATGCGCGGGTTCGGCACCGTGGTGACGGGTACAAGCGTCGCCGGCCGGCTGCGCATCGGCGATCAGGTGATCGTCTACCCGCTGCTGCACAAGACCAAAGTGCGGGGCTTGCAGGTGCACAACGACGAAGTCCAGGAGATTCATGCCGGGCAGCGGACCGCTGTCAATCTCCAGTCCGTGGAACGCGCCCTCATCCGGCGCGGTGACGTGGTTGCCACCCCGGGCGCGCTGGTGCCGACCCACCTCCTCGATGTGCAGCTCGAGCTCCTCGCCAGCTCGCCCCGTCCGCTCAAGCATCGAGCCAAAGTCCGCTTCCACACCGGCACGGCCGAACACTTGGCCACCGCGGTCCTTCTTGATCGAGAAGAACTGGCCCCGGGCGAGGCCGCCTTCATCCAGGTCCGCCTCGATCAACCGGTTACCGCGCTCCGCGGAGACCGCTTCGTCCTTCGCTCCTACTCCCCGGTACAGACCATTGGCGGCGGGACCGTTCTCCACCCGCTTCCCCGCAAGCATAAGGGCCATGGCAAGCGGGAAGCCGCAATCGCCCTCAAAGGCCTGCTGCATGGCAATGACGATGACATCATCCTCTGGCATGTCCTCGATGCCGCCTGGAGTGGGGTTACGGGGGAAGAGCTCCAGGTTCGCACCAACATTTCGCGCGTGCCGTTCGACAAGGCGCTCCAGCGCTTCACCAGCCAGAAGAAGCTCATCCTTTATGACAAGGAGAACCAACGTTTCCTCCACGCCGACGTCCAGGCGGACATCCAGCAGGCGGTGCTCGCGATTCTCACCGACTATCATCGCCTCTACCCCCTGAAGACCGGTATGGCCAAAGAGGAACTGGCGGCGCAACTGCCCCACCCGGTGGAGGTCAAGCTTTACAACTTCGTCCTGCGACAGCTGGCCGACCAGCAGAAGCTGGTCATGGAAATGGAGTGGGTTCGACTGCACTCACACAAGATCGACCTTTCCGGGGACGAAGACGTTATCCGCGGGAAGATCGAGCAGACTTTCCGGGAAAGCGGCCTGCAACCTCCTTTCTTCAAAGACGTGGCGCCGAGCCTTCCGGGAACTCCGCGCCAGCACCAGGACATCCTCGAGTGGATGGTTTCCCAGGGAATCCTGATCAAGGTTAAAGAGGACCTTTTCTTCCATGCAAACATATTGGAGGAACTGAAGCAGCGCCTGACAGCCTATTTGAGGGAACATGGCGAGATCTCGACGCCCGATTTCAAGGAGATGACCCAGGCCAGCCGCAAATACACCATCCCGCTCCTGGAATACTTTGACGTGCAGCGAATCACCATTCGGATCGGGGATGTGCGCCGTTTGCGGGAGAGCAGGGCCGGTTGAGGTGATCCGACGACGACCGAGACCAAGCTTGCCAGGAAGGGACGGACCTCTTTTGCGTTGTGCAACGCTTTCATGAAAGGATGAAGAAATGCTCAAGCACGTGGTGTTCATGAAGTTCAAAGACGATGTGACGGACGATAAGATTGCCGCTCTCGAAAAGGGCCTTGCCGGGCTTCCCGGGGTGATTGCCGAGATCAAGGGATTTTATTTCGGGCGCGATGTCATTCATTCCGAACGCTCTTACGATTTTGCTTTGGTTGGTGATTTCGAGAGTCTGGAGGCCATGCAGCGGTACCAGGTACACCCCGCTCACGTGGCCGTGGTAGGCATCGTCCGCAGCCTCAGCAGCAGCATTCTGGCCGTAGATTTTGAATTTTAACCCGTCTTCAGGGGGTGTCCAGAAACCCTAATTGAGGGCCAATCCAGTGCATCTCGCATAAACCCCGAATCGTCATTCCGGCGTGCTTCTGGCCGGAATCCAAGGCTGTTGCGACTACCCTGGACCCCGGCCTAAAACTTGCCGGGGTGACGTATGGTGCGACTTTTTGGACACCCTCCCAGACCGACTCGGTTTTAGAAACCGAGTCGGTCTGGGAGACGGAGCCGGTCAGATTGGCCTCCTGCCGCTTTCTGCACTTCCAGGTGTCCCCAAGGCCCCTGCGCAGGGGCGGCAAGTCAGCAGGAACGATTCACTACTGACGGTCTTCGTAATGCATCAGCAGGTGAGTAAAGAGCCGCACGCCCACGCTGAGCACCCTTTCGTCGAAATCGAAGAAGGGAGAATGCAGGCCGTGAAACGGTAATCTGCCGGGATCGTGGCAGCCGAGACGGAGCAGGATGCCCGGGAAGCGTTCCAGAAAATAGGCGAAATCCTCAGAACCCATGCGCGGGGGTCCCGGCTGGAGACATCCCGGCCCCAGCAGCGAGGGTACTTGAGCTTCGACGAAGCGGACCACCTCGGGGTGGTTGACCAGCAGCGGGTAGCCCACCACGGTCTGCAACTCGGCCTTGACCTGGTGGGTGACTTCCAGGCCTTCCAGCATCTCCTTCAAGCGCTTGAGCACCCTTTCGCGCACCGCTGGATCAAGGGTGCGCAGAGTTCCCTCCAGGATTGCCTCCTGGGGAATGATGTTGCGCGCCGTGCCGGCATGAAAAGTCCCGATGGTCAGGATGGCGCTGTCGGTCGCCGCAAGGCTGCGGCTGATGATGCTTTGCAGTGTGGTGACGAGATAAGCTCCCGCCACGATGGGGTCGATGCAAAGCTGGGGATGGGCCCCATGCCCTCCCCTGCCGGTTATGCGAATGCTGATGCTGTCGGATGCGGCATTACTGGCAGCGGGCGCGTACCCCACACGGCCGACGGGGAGCTCCGGCTGCAGATGCCCCGCGAAGATCGCCGCAATGGGTTCCGCATCGAAGGTCCCCGTCTTCAGCATGGCCTCCGCTCCCGCGCCCCCTTCCTCGGCCGGTTGAAAAATAAAGAGGATCCTTCCTCTTCCTTTCTCTCGCCAGCCGCTCTCTGAGAGCGCCCGCACCACTCCCAGCATGATCGTCATATGCCCGTCATGACCGCAGGCGTGCATCAATCCGGGGTTTTTAGACCGGTAGGGAACATCATTCTGCTCTTCCACGGGGAGAGCATCCATGTCGGCCCTCATGGCCAGGGTCGGCCCCGGGTTCTCCGCAGCAAGCACGGCGACAATGCCGGTCCCTCCAACCCTATCGCGAAAGGGAACCCCGAGCTCGCGAAGCACCTCGGCGATCCTCTCCGCAGTCTGCTCTTCCAGGTAAGCCAGTTCAGGAAATTGATGGAAGCGCCGACGCACCTGCACCAGCCAGTCCTGAAAGGGCGTCAATAAAATTTCGACCATGAGTGTTTCCCTCCTACAAAAAGCAGAAGCCCGCTCTTTCATCGCTGAAAAAGCGGGCTTTCGAGGTTATGAAATCAGCAACCCTCAGGTGATGGGAGCGAAGGCAGGCGCTCCTCTTCTGCGTCGTCCTGCGCTGCCTTTCTCCATCAAGCCATTGCTGCCCTACCGGTCCTTTACTGCGGAATGTTGCCGTGTTTCTTGGGAGGCAGAGCCTGCCGCTTCCCGGACAGCAACTCAAAGCATTCAATCAGCACCTTGCGGGTTTCCGAGGGGTAGATAACCCCGTCAATGTAGCCGCGAGACGCTGCAATGTATGGGTTGTAGAGGTTCTTCTTGTAGTTATCCATCACTTCCTGGCGCTTGGCTTTGGGATCCGGCGCAGCGGCGATCTCTTTCCGGAAGATGACGTTGGCGGCACCTTCGGCACCCATCACGGCGATTTCGGCCGTCGGCCAAGCCAGGGAGATATCCGCACCAAGGTCCTTGGAACACATGGCCAGGTAGGATCCACCATAATCCTTACGGGTCATGAGGGTAATCTTGGGCACGGTGGCTTCCGAGTAACACCACAGCAGCTTGGCACCATGACGGATGATGCCGCCCCATTCCTGCTGGGTACCCGGGAGGTAGCCCGGCACGTCGGGGATGGTCAGCATCGGAATGTTGAAGGCATCGCAGCAGCGGATGAAGCGGGTGGCCTTGTCGGAGGAATCGCAGTCGAGACAACCGGCCATGACCTTGGGCTGGTTGGCAATGATGCCGATGCTGCGCCCGTTCAATCGGGCATGTCCGACAATGATGTTGGTGGCGTAGTGTTCATGAATTTCGAAAAAGTCTCCGTCGTCCACAATCGCCCGAATGACATCTTTCATGTCGTAGGCGCCCATGGGATTCTCGGGGATAATGGCATCGAGCTCCGGGCAGAGCCGGTCGGGGCTGTCCGTCGGGGTCACGTAAGGAGGATCTTCCATGTTGTTGTCGGGATAGTAGCTGAGCAACTTCTTGATCTGATCGATGGCGTCGGCATCGCTTTCACAGGCGAAATGGGAAACACCGCTCTTGGTGGCGTGCGCCATGGCGCCACCCAGTTCTTCCTGGGTGATGACTTCACCGAGTACCGCCCGGATGACGTCGGGACCGGTGATGAACATATAGCTGGACAGCTTGACCATGACAATATAGTCCGTCATCGCCGGCGAATAGACCGCCCCACCGGCGCAGGGACCCATGATGGCGGAAACTTGGGGAATTACCCCCGAAGCAATCGCGTTGCGATAGAAGATCTGGCCATACCCCGACAGAGAGTCGACGCCTTCCTGGATGCGCGCACCGCCGGAGTCGTTGAACCCGACGAAGGGCTTGCCGGCCCTCAGAGCCATGTCCATGACCTTGCAGATTTTCTTGGCGTGCATTTCGCCGAGGCTTCCGGCACGAGCCGTGAAATCTTGTGCAAAGGCAAACACCTCGCGACCGTTCACCTTGCCGAAGCCGGTAATGACGCCGTCGGCGGGAATCTCCACCTTGTCGATGCCAAACAAGGTCCCTCTGTGCTTCACGAACATGTCTATTTCACGGAAGGTGCCAGGGTCAAAAAAGAGGTCGAGACGTGCCCGCGCTGTCATTTTGCCACGTTCAAGCTGCGCGGCTACCGCCTTCGGCCCACCCATTTCTCTAATCTTCGCTTCCCGTTCGCGCAGGTCCTTAATCTTATCTGCAACAATTCCCATCTCCGCTTCTCCTCCGTTCCAAGACTTTGATATATGGCTAGTCGGCTTCCACTCTACTGAGTCCCACCCATTCTATAGGTTTGCAAAACCTTGTCAAGCGCTTTCCCCTCTGGTTTGTAAATTATATCACAACCACTGTCAAAGACTCTCTGCGATCCCCCTTCAGCCCCTGCCATTCTGGACCAGCGTCAGAAAGTCATGAACAAGGAAGGCCCCCCCTGGGAGCATACGGAACGTGGGCTGTCCGGATGCCCTGATCCCTCAGCTGCTGCCACAGGGATCGGCTCTCCTGCCGCCTTTCCGCATTATCCAACAGGACAAAATGCACCACCCATTGATAGTGAAGCATGAATTCCAACCCCGCCGGACCATCGCAGACCAGCACCGCAAAACCGTCTAGAGGAATCTCCCCCATCGTGATGATGACCGGCTCCGCCATAGCGCCCGCTGGAACTGTTCCAATGATGCGGTGCGGGATGAAGCTCCCCTGAGCGAACGTCCACAGCAATTGATCCAGGTTCTGGGCCGCTGGCGCGGAACCCGCCAGGACCTGAACTCGCTTGCCCTGGTCATAGCAATGCTCGACCCAATGGCAAACGGCCAAAGCCTGTTCCGCCGTCTTCGTTTCTGCAAAATAGATGATCGTATCGGCCATGTTAGTGGTCAGTGATCAGGGGCCCGCAGGGGCCGTTAGACCACAAATAGCCCCGACCGGAGCAACGATCCGCATACCAGCCACGCTCGTCATGTCATTCTCCCTCCCTGTTCACTCTTCACTCTTCACTCTTCACAGCTCTGGTAAGCAGCCTCCACACAGTTCATCCCGAAAGTCTGGTTCATTTCCTCAAAGAACGATCGTGTTGGTTTCACCTGGAGTTTGGCATTGAGGGCCAGCACCGCTTCGCCTTTGCCGCCGACCGTAAGGTGAAGAAAGGTCTTGCAGTCCCCCGGATGATTCATCAGGAGATGACGCAGGCGGCTCAAACCGTCGCGATCCAACCGCTCGGCAGCCAAGTGGATGCGTACCGCCGCAACGGTTTGGACCTGGGCCTCATCCAGGGTCAGGATCCGCTCGGCCCGGACCTTGCTGCCCTTTTCATCCTGCAGCAGGCGCCCGATGACCACCAGGGGTTCATCGCCTTCGAGCAACGGCCTGGCCTCGGCAAAGGTATCCGCGAATGAGAGGATTTCGAGGATGCCTTCCTTGTCTTCCAGGGCGAGAAAGGCCATGCGGTCGCCTTTCTTGGTGGTCATTTCCTTGACGATACTGAGCATCCCGCAAAGGGTTACCTCCGCACCATCTTTTTTCTCCTTTACGGACTGGGTATCCGCGGAGCAGATGGCAGCCACCTGCGCTGCGAAAAAATCCAGGGGATGTCCCGAAATGTAAAAGCCCACCGTCTCCTTTTCATATTGAATGGTGGTCCGGCTGTCCCACTCCGGCACCTCCGGCAGCTCCGGGGGGGCGGCTTTCTTTCGCGCTTTCAGCACCTCGAAAATGTTGAGCTGCCCCGACTGGCGATCCCGCTGCATGACCTGGGCCTTGTCGAGGGCATCGTCCATGGCGGCCAGGACCGACGCCCGGGAGGGATGTACGGAGTCAAAGGCCCCGCACTTGACGAGTTGTTCCAGGACCCGACGGTTCACCTTCTGGAGGTCGACGCGCTGGCAGAAATCATGGAGGGAGGAGAACGCCCCCTGTTCGTCGCGACTCTTGAGAATGGCTTCCACAGCCATTTCACCCACATTTTTCACCGCTGCCAGGCCAAACCGAATACTGCCGCCCACCACCGCAAAATCCCGGTCACTGGCGTTCACGTCCGGGGGCAGAATGGGAATCGCTTTTCCCCGGCATTCGTTGATGAGCCGCACCACCTGGTCGGAGTTGCTGAGGAAGCTGTTGAG
>CAZDKX010000250.1:0-7455 GCA_964505935.1 uncultured Syntrophobacteraceae bacterium | reverse complement strand
CCCGGGGTTTCCGAGAGCTCGAAGTTGGTCATCATCCCTGCCACCCGCGGCTCTTCCGCCACCAATTCGCGGGAAAGAGCAAGGAGGGTGGCCCCCTGGAGGGAGCCGTTGCCAACAAACTGAAACCGGTCGCGGGGCAGGTCGGGGAGCAGGCCGATGGTGATGGCATTTTCGATGTTGATGAAGTTGCCGAAACCGCCGGCCAGGATCACCTGTTCGAGGTCCTGCAGAGTATAGCCGACATTTTGGAGCAGGGTGACATAACCGGCGAACATGGCGGCCTTGGCCCGCATGAGGTTATCGATGTCGGCTTCACTGAGAGTGATGTCGCGGCGCCCGCTCTGGGTATCGGGAGCTGCTGCCAGCAGGTATTCCCGCCCATATTCTCCCTGGCGGATGCGCGGAGTGTTCAGGTCATCCCGAAAGCGCCCGTTGGGGTCGATGAGATCGGCTTCCATCAGCGCCGCCAGCAGGTTGATCAGGCCCGAACCACAGATCCCTTTCGGCTTTACCATGTCGATGGTGATGATCATGGGTTCGTAGGTGTCCGGATTGATGCTCACATCCTCGATGGCCCCGCTGGTGGCGCGCATGCCGAAGCGGATGCCGCCGCCTTCGAAAGCCGGTCCCGCGGAGCAGGCGGCGCAGGCCAGCCAATCTTCATTGCCGATGACAATTTCGCCGTTGGTGCCGATATCGATGTAAAGGGTCAGCCTGGGGTCCTTAAAAATACCGGAAGCCAAAACTCCCGAAACAATATCGCCGCCGACGAAGCTCGAAACCGAACTCACGCAATAGATGAAGACGTGAGGGGGCAGATCGAGTCCCAGGTCGCGAGCGCGGGCCAGGGGGATGCTGCAGGCCACGGGGGTATATGGCGCCAGCCGGATGGAGGTAGGGTCGATGCTGTAGAAAAGCTGGGTCATGGTGGTATTGGCAGCCAGGGTCAGGTGGGAAATATCGTTGGTCGACAGATGGTACTGTTTGAGCAGTCGCTGCATGATTTGATTGATGGAGGTTGCCACCGCCCGCTGCAGCTTCTGCAGTCCCTGTTCCTGCTGCGCGTAGATGATGCGCGTGATGACGTCGTCGCCATAGCTCAGCTGCCCATTGTAGTCGGCAGCGTGGCCGACGATCTCGCCTCTGGCGACATCAATCAGTTGCACCCAGACGGTGGTGGTGCCGATATCCACGGCAAGGGCGTAATGACGCTGAGTAACGTCGCCGGGCTCCACGTTGATGAGATGGGGAAAGCGGTAGCGACGGCGAGAGTAGTCGATGGTCGCGGTAACTTCATAATGACCCTCACGCATGACCCGGCCGAGCTTCTGCAATTGGTACCAGTCGACGGTGAGAGATCCCAGGGCATGCTGGCGGGCGAGTCCCTGTTCCAGGCGGGAGAGGTCGCAGATGTTGTCGTGCAGGGAGGGCGGCCGCAGCTTGACGAACCGCTTCCGAAAGGCCGGATGATAGAATCCGGATTTCTTGAGGGCTTCCACATCAATGGCACTGGGGCGCAGGGCGATGCCGACGCGGCGGCGGGTGAGCGTCTGGTTATCGAGGAGAGATTCCGCCGGCACGCGCACCACGGCATCAGACTCGATCCGACACTGACACGCCTGGCGATATCCCATGTTCCAGGCTTCGTCGCTCAGGAGCCCCGTGCGTGCCGTTTCCAAGTTTCCGGATTCGAGGAGGATTCTGCATTTACCGCATACTCCTTCGCCGCCACACGAGGCATTGATATGGATCCCGGCTTCAGAGGCCGCCAGCAGCAGGTTCTCTCCCTCCTGGACCTCGATCGTTACCTCGTATGGATTAAAGGTGAGCTTATAGGTCATAGCGAATCCTGTTTGATATACCGTCGGATGTTATCAGAACTGCGAACCTCCCGGCCGCTTCGAGGGAGGACACGAGTGAACCGAACTTTTACCATAAGGTGTTTGAGAAAAAAATGCTAAAGTGCGGACTCTCCTGCGGCAGAGAAGACAAACCGTTCATGGGCATTATCGGCCGCCCCCGCGCAAATCCAAAACGGTTGTTTTCTGCCCGTCATGCCGGTAGAATGAAAAACACGCATCATCATTCTCTGCCACGAATGCTCGCAAGGCCGTTGACTGTTGGAAAGGTTTCTTGTTTCAGGGGGGGCGCCGTATCAAGGTATCCGCGAGGGACCATTGAGGATGACAGGTTCTGTGATTTCGGATCGGCCCTCACGCCAAGCGCGGGTGATGTCAGCCATGGAAGTGTCGGCGGGTGAGATTGAAACCAAGAGGTTGAGGCGATGAAGAAGATGTGGCTGAATATCAAGAAAGAGTATCGGCCAGAGGACGTTAAGCAGCGACTGGCCGATATCGGCAGGGTTGATAGCGATCCGGCTGATCCCCACCGCATGATTCTCACCTTCCACAATCAATCGGAAAGTGGGGTGCTCATGGCGGGTTTCCGCCTCTCCGAAGATTTTATCGAATATTTCGACGATTTTGACATGATCAGGGAAACATAGCGGCTGAAAACCAGGGCCGCCCAACCATATTCCAGGACCTGAGCGGGAGGAGGATTGGCGACACGACGATGCCGTCCGCCCGCGTAAGGGTTATCATCTAAAGGATGCGATTCATGGTTTCATTGGTTGTCGATGGGAAGTCCATTCAAGCGGAGGAAGGAAGAAACCTCCTCCAGGTATGCCTCGAAAATGACATCTATATTCCCAACCTCTGCTACCTCGAGGAAATGGAGAATCCCACCGGTTCCTGCCGACTCTGCCTGGTTGAGATCGAAGGGGTGCCGAGGCCCATAACCTCATGCCGACATAGGGTCCAAGAGGGGATGGTGGTCAGGACCGATACGCGGGTGGTCAGACAGCTCCAGCGAATCGATTTTCAGATGCTCATGGCGGCCCACCACATGGACTGCAAGAACTGCCTGTCTAAGAGGCGCTGCGAACTGCACAAGATTGCCAAACTGCTGGGAGTCAAACTCAAGGACACCAAGTTCGAACAACTGGAGCGGTTGAATCTGGCCCTCATCAGGCATCCCGATTTTGATCTGCTGCCTGCCCGTTGCATCCTGTGCCGGAAATGCCTGTACGTGTGTGGTCAGAAGAACCCGGAACCAATTTTGAAGCTTTCCAAGAAAGGCTTCCAATATGTAATCGAACTGGCCCCTGAGGCTGATCCGGAGAAGCTCCCCTGCAAGGAGTGTCAGGCCTGTGTCGCGGTCTGCCCCGTGAGTGCCATTGTCCCGGTGGCATCGCATCAGGGAGAAACGGCGGGGGCGGGAAGCCCGGAAGACGTGGAAGATGGCCCGGCTGTGTCATGAACAGACGAAGTCTCGGCCGAAACTGTCAAGCGAGGAAAGGAGGATCGGGTGAGCCCAAGATCACAGAATGAGGCAAAAGAGTGGGTTGAACAGGCCATTGCCTTTTACCAGGCGTCAGGAAAGCGAATCGCCCTGGCAGCGTTCACAGATCCCGCCGGCATGTTTGTGGATGGTGAACTGTACATCTATGTTCTGAACCCCAGCGGGACCATGCTGGCCCACGGAGTCAATGAGAAGTTCGTGGGCGAGGATTTCATTGGTCTCAAGGATTCGGATGGCAAGGCCTTTATCGAAGAAATCGTGGAGGCCGCCAATACGGAAGGCAGCGGCTGGGTTAGCTACCGATGGTTCAATCCGACGACCAAGAAGTGGGCTCCGAAGATCGCCTACTTCGAAAAGGTTGACGATCTGATCATTTGCAGTGCGGTGTATCGGGAAGAAGCCACGGCCAATCGTCCTTTGTAGGCAAGCAGTCAATCCCGGTTCGCGAAAACCTCCTGCATATACACCCGGTGCGCCATGCCGACGGAGGTCCAAAGCAAGCCCTTAACGATTTCAGTATCTGGGTTTTCACGGAAATGGCGGGAATTGAGCGCTCTTAAAGGGCCTCATCCCGCTGACTCCCAAGCTCCAACATGGGAACGGGGATGCTCCCCTTCCCCCGCAATCCAATCAACCTTGAAGTAATGACCCTATATATAGACGCCGCTCCGCTCCGGGCTTCTCGAACAATAGCTTGAAACGACCCCGATAAAGGCTGGAGTCGTCTCAATCCTTATTGGTTGGCCGGCCTATGCCTGGGAGTCCACTCTTCTTGTCTTTGTCTTGCTTACAGATTTGGGCAGCTTCCTGTGAGGGGGCTCGCTCGGAAGCGGCTCAATATCGTATTGAAACAAATGCTGCGTGGTGTTAACTGAAAAAGCTAACGTGGAAATCCAGGCGAGACATGCGGTGAAGTCTGAGTGAACCATGTACCGCGAAGAGAGATGACGTATTTCGCCCCATACGTTCCTTTACCTATCGATGGGAGCAAGGTATGCGCAGAAAAGAGAAAGAGGTGAAGAGCCCAGAGGCCATCGAGCTTATTCTGAAAGAAGCCAAATGGGGCGCTCTCAGCCTGGTGACTCCGGAAGCACGACCATTTCTTGTCCCTCTGAGCTTCGTGTATTACGACAATCAAGTTTTTTTCACAGTGCTCCTGCCGGGGAGAAAGTTTCAATGATCAAGGCAAGTCCAGAGGCCTGTTTCCTGGTGGTCGATACTTTTTCCAAGATACCTTCCTATCTGTTTCATCCAACTGACGGCGGGGCAGGAATCACGCTTTTCCGATCGGTGATCTTGCATGGACGGATCTCCGTGGTGAGCGACCTGGATCGCAAAGCAGCAGTACTGCAGGCGATGTTGAGCAAGTACCAGCCTGAAGGAGGCTATGAACCAGTTACCGCGACAAGTCCGACTTACAAGGCAAGAGTGAAGGGGTTGGCCATTTTGGAAATGGCAATCGAGCGGAGCTCAGGCAAGTTCAGTGTTGGACAGACGTTAAAAGCCGAAGAGAAAATGTCTGTGATGGAATTCCTTGAAAGGCGCGGATCAGAAATTGACAAACGTACTATGGAGGCAATGGCTTTCGGAATGGGGCCCAGTGGGGGCAAGGAAGGTTTGAAATCGGAATAATGTACAAGCAGCCCACCTTGATGCACGGCGCCTATCCACAGGATATTCTCCAAGCTGTGTAGAATTGAGCCGACCACTGGGTTCTGTAACGTGTCCCTTGCATGTGTTGAACACTTTTATAGCGCAACTACCAGCTGAGCTGGGCCCAGCTTTATGGGCGTCAGCTCCAGCGAAAGTTAGGCGGCTGTCTGTTGGTTTGCTTTACCAACGACCTGCCATCGTGCCTCAATGGTGTCTGCTGATAAATCAGCACCGCAATCCCATTCGACAAAATATCCGCCATTGAACACCTTCTGAAATTCGCTGTAGTCTCTAAGAGGTGCAAATGCCTCATATTCTAAATAGGGGCTGACATCAAAATTGCCAATACGCCCATCGTCTGCAACGATTGATAACACCCAATTTGGCCTTGGAGAGACTTCTGCTATTCTCATTGGTCCAGTCCTTTGATTGGAAATGGTGTTTTGCCGTTTACAGCCAAGCTCCAGTCGGCAAGTAAATCTTCCTGAGGAATCTCGATCCACGCGATAACCAGTTTGTGCTTGTTCGGTGGCAACTCACCAGCCAGCACCGTTCCGTCAGGGATTGAGTACACTGCAACCTTCCCCTGGTAATCAGCATGGATATGTGGCACATGATGCTTCTCGATATCTCGAAAGAACATACGAATGATAATCCCATAAAAGAGCGAAATGGTAGGCATTTCCACTTATCCTTCTTTGATCTTGTGCGGATGAGGAGAGTCCGTTTTTCCGAGAATGAACCAGGTGAACACACGGTCTTCGTCCTCGCGCGGTTCCCGGTCGCGGCGAACCTTGCCCGTTGAAAGAGCAACAAAATCGTGCGCAAGGAGAAATTCAATAAGGGCAAAACACTCCGCAACCTCAATGGACTCTCGAAAAGACCCGGAGGTACTCCGGACTGTCAAGGATGCTCTATCGCAGGGTGATTCGAATGGCTGGATTTCGATATCCACAAGGCGACAAGACAGAAGCTGAGAGTATAGGCTTTTTCACTTCTCTCTATCTCGGGCGTCCTGTTCTTTTAGTACGGTCTGAATCGCGCTTGGTTCATGATCGCTCACGGCTGTTTCCTTTCGATGTCTAACATTCTGATTTAATGGAAAAGATTCCTTGATATCGCCCCTATATTAGGGTAAATTGTCCGTGTTTAAAGATAACAGATAGTCGAACATGGAAAAAAGATGCCTCTCATTTCCATGTTCGGAGCATATGCGGGAGTAGCATGGAAAGCAAGGAAAAATTCAGGCCTGATCCTAACTTACGTCTGATGGACCAGGTTCGCCAGGTCCTCAGATATCACCACTATGCCTACCGTACGGAGCACACCTACTGCGACTGGATTCTCAGATTCATCAAATTCCACGGCTGTAAGACCCATCCGAAAGACATGGGCAAGAACGAGATCGATGGCTTTCTCAGTCACCTCGCTACTCATGGCAAGGTATCGGCAGCCACCCAGCGGCAGGCCATGAATGCCATTGTCTTTCTCTACCGGCGCGTCCTGGATCAACCCATAGAGGACCGGATCGAGCCGGTAAGAGCGAGACGGCATATCCGTCTGCCGGTGGTCATGACCCAGGAGGAGGTGGTGCAAGTGCTCAAGGAGATCAAGGGCACTCATTTACTCATGGCCAGGCTTCTCTATGGCGGCGGCTTGCGCCTGATGGAATGCGTGAGGCTGCGGGTGCAGGACCTCGACTTCGACAGGGGGCTTTTGTATATTCGCGCTGCCAAGGGAGACAAGGACCGCACAACGCTCTGTCCCGCATCCGTCCGTGAAGACCTGCAGCGGCACGTGCAGCGAGTGAAAAGGCTGCATGAAGAGGACCTGCAGCAGGGACATGGCGAAGTCTATCTGCCTGCGGCCCTTGTCAGGAAATACGGTGGCGCCAGCAAGGAGTTCCGCTGGCAGTTCGTCTTTCCGGCCAAAGCGTTGAGCACCGATCCTCGCACCGGGCTCGTCAGGCGGCACCACGTACTCGAATCCGGATTGCAGAAAGCGGTGAAGGTGGCAGTCGATCGTGCCGGCATCACAAAACAGGTCTCCTGCCAAACCTTCCGGCACTGCTTCGCCACCCATTTGCTTGAAAACGGCGTCAATATCCGCGTGGTTCAGGAGCTCATGGGCCATGCCGACGTGAAGACCACCGAAATCTATACGCATGTGATGAGGAAGGACCTCACGGCGGTGACGAGTCCGCTGGATCGGCTTGAAAGCCGAGCCGGCGGCGCCGAATGAAGGAGGGCGACACTCATGGGTGATTTTGGGGAAGAGTGCCGATAATTGGCGTCCATCTGGTAACCCCTCCCTTGGGGGGCAAGGCAATGCTGTTGAATTAGGCTGCTGCCGTCATAGGAAAGCCGGGATCCAGGAACATCAGCTACTTCTGGACTCCGGCTTCCAGTGGCCACAAGTCACGCCAAGCTGGAGCTTGGC
>CAZDKX010000249.1:0-7468 GCA_964505935.1 uncultured Syntrophobacteraceae bacterium | reverse complement strand
TGGGTGAATTGCGCTTCCGGGTTGGGGCCAATTCCCGCCATGTGGCGATCATGGGAGGCTACGCGGAGGTGCTGCCGGATCATGTGACGATCCTGGCTACCGCGGCGGAGGAAGCCTCGGAAATTGATGTGATGCGTGCCAAAGCAGCCCGCGAGCGGGCCGAGCGCCGCATGGCGGATGCTCGTGACCGGCTGGAATTTGCTCAGGCTCAGGCTGCCCTGCAGAGGGCTTTGGCGCGCTTGCGGATCGCCGACAAACGTTAGGGGCCTGTCTGCGGATTGTCAGCTGGAACGTACTGGAGTTGACGGTTCCGCAAGAGGGAATGGCGCGCGTCCCCCGCTAGGCTCAACCATCAATTAGCAAGCTGTTGGTAAGGCTCTTCACCTTTTCAGGTGAGAGTGTCTGCTCTCTCAAAGCCCTTCCATTCCGGAAGGGCTTTTTCTGTGCTTTACTCTTATTCGTGGTTGTTTGATAATCGCCTGTGCCAAAGAAATCGTTCCCCCTGTATAAGTGGTTAGAGTCTCAATAAATGAGGAGGAAGCGGCATGTGCGGCATCGTGGGTTACGTGGGGAGTAATGATGGTAGCAGGATTTTGATCGAGGGTCTGAAGCGACTTGAATATCGCGGCTATGACAGCGCCGGCATAGCTATGATCGAGGCCGACCAAAAGGTCAAAATCGTGCGTTCCCAAGGCAAGATTGCGGTGTTGGAGGAGAAACTGAAGCACGATCCGGTCTCCGGGACTGTCGGCATTGCCCATACCCGCTGGGCGACGCACGGGAAACCCAGTGATGAAAATGCTCACCCGCACCGTTCGGGACCTTTCGTGGTGGTTCATAACGGTATCATCGAAAACTATGCTGAGATCAAGACACAATTGGAAGCCGAGGGTTTTGTCTTTGCTTCGGAGACTGATACGGAAGTGATCGTCAAACTGGCTGAACGCGAATGGCGGCAGGGTAAGGACTGCCTGACCGCGATCAGGGACACCTTGGGTCAATTGCGAGGCAGCTATGCCGTGGTCTTCCTCAGCGAGGAACATCCGGGCGAAGTCATCGCGGCGCGCAAGGAGAGTCCCCTCATCATGGGGGTGAGCGATGACGCTCTGTATCTGGCCTCCGATGTGCCGGCTATTCTCCCTTATACGAACGTTATGGTCTATCTGGAGGACGGTGATGTGGTGCGCCTTTCATACCGTGGATATGTCGTGGAGGGGATGGCTGGGGAACGGCGGGAGCGGGTTCCCGTGCGGATTGACTGGAATCCGGTGATGGCGGAAAAGGCCGGATATAAGCATTTCATGCTGAAGGAGATCCATGAGCAACCCCGCGCCGTCATCGATACTTTTCGCGGTGCTCTCGATCTCAAGCAGCAGAGAGTTTGCCTGGAGGAAATGAACCTTGCGGAAACTGAAGTGAAGAGGATCGCCAAGATTGTGCTGGTCGCCTGCGGAACCTCCTATCATGCTTGTTTGGTAGGCAAATATATGATTGAAGGCATGTGTCGTCTCTCCGTCGAAGTGGATCTCGGTTCGGAGTTCCGCTATCGTCGGCCGTTGCTTGATGAGCGTACCCTGCTCATTGCGGTGAGTCAGTCGGGCGAGACGGCTGACACGCGGGCGGCTCTGCAGGAGGGGATCGATCAAAAGGCCTTATGCAGGACGATTGTCAATGTGGTGGGCAGCAGTCTGGCCAGAATGGCGGGCGGAGTCATTTACACCCATGCCGGGCCGGAAATCGGGGTGGCATCGACCAAAGCGTTTACCTCACAGGTGGTGGCGCTCTATCTGCTCAGTCTTTACTGTGCTCATATCCTCGGCCATCTTACCCAGGAAGGGCTCTCCCGACATATCCAGGACTTGCTCGAACTGCCCCACAAAATGGAGGAAGCTCTCGGCTGCAGCGAGCGGATTGTTCAGTGGGCTCGGCGTTACCAAAACGTTACGGATTTCCTTTACCTGGGTCGTGGCGTTCTCTACCCTATTGCCCTGGAGGGGGCCCTGAAGCTCAAGGAGATTTCGTACATTCACGCCGAAGGTTATGCCGCGGGGGAAATGAAGCACGGGCCCATTGCCCTGATTGACGAAAGTATGCCGGTGGTAGTGGTACTGCAAGAGGGCCTGCTGTATGAGAAGATGCTGAGCAATGTGCAGGAGGTTAAGGCCAGAGGAGGCCAGGTCCTGGCCCTTGTCGAGTCGCATCCGGATGCAAGGCTTGGTGCCGAGGAACAGCAGTTGGTGCTGCCACGGACTTCGGAATGGCTGGCCCCGATCCTCTTTGCCATTCCCCTCCAGTTGCTGGCTTACCATATAGCAGTACTGCGTGGGACCGATGTTGATCAGCCGAGAAATTTGGCGAAAAGCGTTACGGTCGAATAGCCTTGGCGAGGCTTGGGGACTTCCCGAGAATCAGCTTGACTTGATTTTCATTTTTGCAATATACTATGTATGTATGGGCCTTTGGGAGGGCATTGCTGCCAGATGTGGTTTGAGAAGGACAGGGTTAGTCCTGATATTTCGCTCTTCGCAACCTGTCCACAACTGCTTGGTCATGCCCGGAAGGACCTTTGAGAATAAATAGCAGGAAAAGCTCATAGTTATCGAAAGGTGCTGTGAACAGCGAGTTCCGGAGAGATGTGAGCCTGTCGTCGTAATCGATAGAGGCCAGATGAAGCTTTTTGAGGTCCTGGTCAAAGCCGAGTAGGGGTCTGGAGGTGTGGTCTTGCCGCAAATTGCCATTAGGTTGGCGATAGCCTTTGGGCCGGATGAGTTTTGGGGGCAACAGGATGTCTGGTGAAGGACCCCTTTTGGGTTACGCCTGTTGGGTGGTGGCAATGCCTGAGTAACCAAAGGAGGAGTCTTTCGTTAACATTATGAACCCCTGCTGTGTTAGTGATTGGTAGAGCGTTTCTGAGCCAACATAAAGATTAGCGGGAACCACCTCTTGTTCTGGTGTGCATGTCGGGAGACCGAGAGCCTGAAAGAGCAACGCGGTACCCACCTTGACCCTTCGGTTCACCACCGACTACCAACACGGCACCATGCGGGGGTTCTGCATTATCTCTAGGTCTCTCCCTGTAAATCCGCAGCAAGACTGCTGGTCATAAGCAGTCTGGTAGACCACGCAGGTGACCACGGATTTTTTCGAATTCAGGCCCCGCGGTGAGCTTTTCCCCGTAGCATCTTTTTGCGTCCCGAAGACTTATGGCTGAAGTCATCTGATCTGACAGAGACGATTCGTGTCGGTGAATCAGGACTATTCACCTCCGTGACTTGTCCATGAGAACTGTACATTGATGGTGGGGGAGAGGAATAGATCATCATGGGCTACATAACAGAAACGCTGTTCTTGATGTTGGGGCTTGTTGTCGGTACTGGTCTGGGGGGGCTCCTTTATCGTTACTGGTTGGAGCGACAAACCGGCCGTGTCAAGGATCGAGCCCAGGAGCTTGTGGCTGAAGCGCGCAGGGAAGCTGAGACAATCAAGAAAGAGGCTATTCTGCAGGCCAAGGATGGCCTCTTTCAGATGAAAGCCGATTTCGAAAGGGAAACGAAGGAGGCGCGGAAAGAGTTTCAGAATCTTGAAAAGAGGATTGTCCAGAAGGAAGAGAATCTGGATAAAAAAGCAGAAGCCCTTGATAAGCGGGAAGCTGCTCTCAGTAAGCGCGACAAGCAGATAGGGCAGCAGGAAAAGGACTTGGGAGAAAAGGAAAAGGAACTCCAGGCGTTAGTCGAGGAACAGCGCAAGCAGCTGGAACAAATGTCGGGCCTGTCATCTGAGGAAGCGAAGGACATGCTGCTCCGGGTAGTGGAAAATGAAGCCCGTCACGATGCCGCCGTGTTGGTGAAGAAGATAGAAATTGATGCCCGTGAGATGGCCGATCGTAAAGCCAAGAATATCATCTCGTTGGCTATTCAGCGCTATGCCGGGGATTATGTGGCCGAGAAGACGGTATCGGTGGTGAACCTGCCCAATGAAGAAATGAAGGGCAGGATCATTGGGCGTGAAGGCCGTAACATCAGGGCCATCGAGGCCACCACTGGGGTTGATTTGATCATTGATGACACCCCCGAGGCGGTGATTCTGTCGGGCTTCAATCCCATTCGGCGCGAAGTGGCCAGGGTTTCTCTGGAGCGTCTCATTTCCGACGGCAGAATTCATCCTGCCCGGATTGAAGAGATTGTGGAAAAAGTCAATACGGAGATTGACACTGCCATACGCGAAGCTGGTGAACAGGCAGCCTTCGATGTTGGGGTTCACGGTATACATCCCGATTTGATCAAACTCGTGGGCAAGTTGAAATATCGTACGAGCTATGCCCAAAATGTCCTCCAGCATTCTCTGGAAGTTGGTTTCTTGTGTGGAATCATGGCGGCCGAACTCGGCCTCAATGAAAAGCAGGCCAAGCGTGCGGGGCTCCTTCATGATATTGGCAAGGCCGTGGACCACGAAATGGAAGGGCCTCATGCAACGATTGGTGCTGACCTCGCCAAACGCCATGGTGAATCTCCGGTGATCGTTCACGCTATTGCCGCACATCACGAAGATGTGCCCGCTGAGGACGTCCTGGCGGTTTTGGTGCAAGCCGCGGATGCCCTGTCTGGGGCCCGACCGGGTGCCAGAAAGGAGCTCCTGGAAACCTATGTCAAGCGTCTGGAGGATTTGGAGAGGATTGCGTGCGGGTTTCAGGGGATCACCAAGGCGTATGCCATCCAGGCAGGTCGGGAGTTGCGCATCATTGTCGAGAGCGGTAGCGTTACCGATGCGGATGTTGTGCTCTTGAGCCGCGACGTGGCCAGGAAGATCGAGAGCGAACTGACTTATCCCGGGCAGATCAAGGTGACGGTAATCCGGGAGATCCGAGCGGTCGATTATGCCAAGTAATCCGTTACCCGCTTGAAAACGCGGTAAGGGCAAAGTTTTTTTGCCTTGCCATGATGATCATCCTCCTCCTGCCTGGTTGCCGAGATTGGGCTTGGGAGAAAGGGGAGAGGCCAACGCCTGCTAAGTTTGGAACCGAGTTTGCGTTTCTATCGTCGAGGGAAGCATGGTGCCGAAGGTTGGGAATGTTTATGACACGCTGAATGAGCGGGGGTTTATCGCTCAGGCGACGGATGCTGAAGAAATCAGGCAGCAGCTGGAAAAGCCGATCACTTGCTATATCGGGTTTGATCCCACTGCCGACAGCCTCCATGTCGGCAGCCTGCTTCCTATCATGGCGCTAGCCCAGATGCAGCGCCACGGCCATCGCCCTCTTATGTTGGTGGGTGGGGGCACCGGCATGGTAGGCGATCCCAGCGGCAAAACGGAAATGCGCAAGCTCCTTAGCCTTGAGGAAATTGAGACCAATTCGCAGGCGCTCAAGGCCCAGCTGTCGCGATTTGTGGATTTTTCCGAAGGGAGCGCATTGCTGCTCAATAATGCCGACTGGCTCCTGGAGCTTCGGTACATTGAGTTCCTGCGAGATATTGGCCGGCATTTCAGTGTCAATCGCATGCTTGCGGCGGAGAGCTACAAGCTGCGGTTTGAAGCGGGTTTGAACTTTGTGGAATTCAACTATCAGCTGCTGCAGGCCTTTGATTTTCTGTATTTATCGGAACACTATGATTGCATCCTGCAGATGGGGGGCAATGATCAGTGGGGGAATATCGTTGCGGGGATCGATCTCATTCGCCGCAAGGGAGGCAGGAGTAGTTACGGCATCACTTTCCCGTTACTTACCACGGCTTCCGGAGCAAAGATGGGCAAAACTGCTGCGGGGGCCGTGTGGCTGAGTCCCGCGAAGACTAGTCCTTTCGACTTCTACCAGTACTGGGTGAATACCGAAGATCAGGATGTCATTCGTTTTCTGCGCCTTTACACCTTCCTTCCTCTGGAGGAGATTGCAGGCATGGAGGGGTTGGAAGGGCAGGAGTTGAACGCCTGCAAAACGGTCCTCGCCTTCGAAGTGACGATGCTCACTCATGGTCTTGATCAGGCGGTGGCGGCTTTTGAAGGGGCTGGTCGGATCTTTGGACAGCGGTGCTTGCCCGCGGAACTGCTCCCCTCTTCTTGCGTTCCCCGTGAAGGCGGCGATGGGGGTGCCGTCATGCCGACTTCGGTCATTGCGAGTGAGCGCCTTGAAGGCGGTATCACGGCTTTCGAACTGTTTGCGGAAGTCGGCTTGTGTCCTTCAAAGAGTGCTGCGCGGCGTCTGATCCAACAAGGGGGAGCATACGTTAATGAGGAACGAGTGCAGACCTTTGATGAAATAATTGGCAACAAGAACCTGACCTCGGACGGCATCGTGCTCAAGGCGGGAAAGAAAAAGGTGCACCGGATAAGGATTGAGGGCTGATGAGAAGGAAAATTTCAGCATCCTTTTCACTATCATATTTTCTCTTGACAGCCATGATCGGGTATAGTACATTTCCAAGTCTTCGCTGAGGGGAATTGTTCTTTGAAAACTAGGTAGAGGAAACGTGCTGGGCCTAAGAGGAAGATAGAGGGAAAAAACTGGAGAGTTTGATCCTGGCTCAGAATGAACGCTGGCGGCGTGCTTAACACATGCAAGTTGGACGAGAAAGGCTGATTTCGGTTGGCCGAGTAAAGTGGCGCACGGGTGAGTAACGCGTAGGCAACCTACCCTTGTATTGGGGATAACCCCGCGAAAGCGGGGCTAATACCGAATGAGACCCTGTTCTGGAGGGGACAGGGTGAAAGTCGGCCGCTCGGAGAAGCTGACGTACGAGGATGGGCCTGCGTCCTATCAGCTAGTTGGTGGGGTAGCGGCCTACCAAGGCGACGACGGGTAGCTGGTCTGAGAGGATGATCAGCCACACTGGCACTGGAACACGGGCCAGACTCCTACGGGAGGCAGCAGTGAGGAATTTTGCGCAATGGCCGCAAGGCTGACGCAGCAACGCCGCGTGGGTGAAGAAGGCCTTCGGGTCGTAAAGCCCTGTCAGGTGGGAAGAACGACACGGGGAGGAATATGCTCTGTGAGTGACGGTACCACCAGAGGAAGCACCGGCTAACTCCGTGCCAGCAGCCGCGGTAATACGGAGGGTGCGAGCGTTATTCGGAATTACTGGGCGTAAAGCGCGTGTAGGCGGCCAACCAAGTCTGATGTGAAAGCCCTGGGCTTAACCTGGGAAGTGCATTGGAAACTGGCTGGCTTGAGTACTGGAGAGGAAGGGGGAATTCCCGGTGTAGAGGTGAAATTCGTAGAGATCGGGAGGAATACCAGTGGCGAAGGCGCCCTTCTGGACGGTTACTGACGCTGAGACGCGAAAGCGTGGGGAGCAAACAGGATTAGATACCCTGGTAGTCCACGCTGTAAACGATGAGCACTAGGTGTAGCGGGTACTCATTCCTGCTGTGCCGTAGCTAACGCGTTAAGTGCTCCGCCTGGGGATTACGGTCGCAAGACTAAAACTCAAAGGAATTGACGGGGGCCCGCACAAGCGGTGGAGTATGTGGTTTAATT
>CAZDKX010000248.1:0-7469 GCA_964505935.1 uncultured Syntrophobacteraceae bacterium | reverse complement strand
TTGGTAATGGGCCAAAGCCGGGTGATGCGGGATCTGTGTGCCTTGACCCTTAAGGTGGCCAGGTCGAATGTGGGCGTTCTTATCACTGGTGAAACCGGCACCGGAAAGGAGCTTGTTGCCCGAGCCATCCACGATTTGAGCGCGCGTAATCGTGGACCTTTCATCGCGATCAATTGTGCCGCGTTTCCCGAAAACCTTTTTGAGAGTGAGCTTTTCGGCTATGAAAAAGGCGCCTTCTCGGGGGCATGGGTGGCGAAGGCCGGGAGATTCGAACTCGCTCAAGGCGGGACTATTCTTTTGGACGAAATAGGAGATATGCCCCTGTCTGCCCAGGGCAAAACCTTGAGGGTGCTGGAGGAGCGAGAACTGGAGCGGCTGGGTGGCACAAGACTCATCAAGCTCGATGTACGTGTCATCGCCGCCACCAACAGGGATCTTCAGATGGCGGTCTGCAAATGTTCCTTCCGGGAGGACCTGCTTTTCAGGCTGAAGGTCATGACCCTGGCTTTGCCTCCGTTGAGGGAGCGCCCAGAAGATATTCCGTACCTCGTGGACCACTTCCTTGCCGCATATTCAAAATCGAACCCGCCGGGAGCCCAGGCAATATCACGGCAAGCTCTTGATTCCCTCATGACGTATGGTTTTCCAGGGAATGTACGGGAACTGCGAAATGTCATTCAATATGCGTGCACCCTTGCGCAACCAGGACAAATTGAGATTGAGCATCTTCCCGATGAGGTATGTAACCACCGGGCAAGCGTCGCTCCGTTCCCGGGACAACGCATCTATGAGAACAAGCTCATCTATGCTCTCCGGTCGATCACCATCTTTCGAAAGCAAGGCAGGGCGGAACCGTGGTATAGTAACATGCGCTCTTCAATGGAGCGTATCCACCAGTTTATGATGGCTACGGGTGGGAATGAATTCTCCCGTTCTCAATTCGCCGATTACTTGAGGGAACATGGACGGCGCTCAACAAACAAGTATGCTACCGCAGGACGCTATCTGAAAACGCTGGTCGAGAATGAGATCCTGGTGCACAATGGTAAAAAGGCCAATCAAGCTCGCTTCAGGCTCACCGCTGAGTTTCTTCGGGGCCAAGAGGTCCCTGATCGGTCTGGTGCTGATGGTCCTCCTAGCGCTTAGCACGAGCATGTGCTCCGAACACGCGAGCGATACAGGCAGACACGAAAGGCATGAGAAGGTGCTGCGCATTGATGTGCCAGCTCCCTTTGGCTCGCTCGTTCCTTCGGATGATTTCCATTCCGGGTCAACCTTTCTATATCCCTTTCTTTACTCTGCACTTTTCTCTCGAACCGCTGAGGGGAAGCTCGGCCCGGCTCTTGCCGTTGCCTGGGACTATGCTCAGGAACGCAACACCTGGAGAGTGAAGATCCGAGACGATGTCCTCTTTCATGATGGAAGGAGGGTCACCGCCACCGATGTGAAATTTTCGCTGCTTCGCGTCTCTCAACAAAAGTCTCCGGCCATTTTTTCTGAAATCCAGGAAATCTCCATTCTCTCAGATCACTGCCTGATCATTGCCCTCAGGGTGAACGATAGGGATTTTCCCGATAGAATTCGCCGGATCCCCATTCTCCCTGCGCCTTTGGAGGGGCAGCTTAACGATCCGGGGCGGCCGGTGGGCTCCGGTCCTTTCAAGTTCAGCTACCGGGTTGGCGAAAAGGAGGTGGGCCTTGTCCCGAATGAGCGTGATCATCGCGGCCGTCCATCAATTGATAAGCTGGTCTTCCATTATGTGGCCGACAGTCAGGTTTCGTGGGCCAGGCTCCTGAAGGGTGAAACGCATGTCGCCCACCAAATCACCCCCAAGGACTGGATGATGCTGGCGCAATACCGGGGCCTCTTTCACTTCAAGATTCATGCCCTGCCCAACTACAATATCCTTCTCTACAACACCTGCGATCCCCTGTTCCAAAGTCCCAAGGTCAGAACGGCAATGACCGAGGCAATCAATAGAGAACATCTCGTGAAACATATTATGCAGGGTTTCGGGGAAGTGGCGTCAGGCCCTGTATGGAAGCATTCTCCCTTTCACGACCCTGCGAGTACCCCCATCCCTTATGATCCTAAACACGCTCTTGAGCTCTTGAGCGAGGAGGGCTGGGTGCGCCAGCCCGATGGCAGCCTGGCGAAAGATGGGAAGATCTTCGAGTTCACGGTTTTCCTCTTTGAAGGTTTTGAAGATCATCGGAAGGTCGCCGAGTACATTCAGCTCTGCCTCAATGACTTGGGAATCAGGACTCGCCTTGAGCCTGTGCCGCACCATCAACTGATCCGAAAATACGTCCAAAACGATGAATTCCAGACTGTGCTCACTGAGCTCAAAGGCCTGACAGAGGACCTTGGTCCAATCGAAAGAATCTGGTGTGCAACACCCGAGCAGTCAGCATATATTGGAGCATTTAGGGACGAGGAAACAAATAGACTCCTAATCGATGCAATGGAAGAAGATCACCCGCACAGGAAAAGAGATCTCCTCCATATGTTTGAGGCTCGCTTGATCGCCCTCCAACCAGGGACCTTTCTATACCACCCTGAGGCAATGAGCGTCATCTCGAGGAGAGTCCGCCTTCTGTCAGATGACGCTTCGGATGAGTACGGTGCGCTGCCGAGTGCCTTTGCAGATGTCGACTGAAGAGTTGGCGCTTTATAGCTCTATGTCCCAACTTCCAGTGCCCAAGTCTTAACATCGCTCTTCTCACAAGCCTCAACCAGTTTCTAATTATTGAATTTTACGTCTTCAAAACAAACAGATATGCACACGATATGCATCGCCCGCCCCTTGGCACGGCGCTTGCCCATGTACCATCAGTGACGGGCCAGCGCGCGGTACCGGACGGCAAGGGTGTGAGCTTTGTGGGAAATTATGAATGGAGGTCAGGGACATGAAAACGATTCTGGTTCGTAAAGGCTCCTTCAAGGTGAAGGAAACGAGCATGTTTTGCTGTGAGGCTGGACCGACTTTGCGTTCATAGCTCAGCAGCATACAGTTGTTGCTCAACCCATTTCGCCAACCAACTCCAACCCCGGGCCGGGTCCAAGCGGCCCGGCCTGGGGCCATTCGCGGGAGGCACCACTGTGCAAAAGTTCAAGAAATCGAAATACACCCTGTCAGTCCCCCTGGCAGGCGCCGACAAAGGACTCTCGGGTGTCTACAATACCCTGAGCAGAGGGCTGATCGTCGCACCGGAAGAAACCCTCGTGCGCATCATCAATGCCAACTCCTTGCCTGGCGATGAACCCTTGACCGAGCTCCTTCGGGAACACGGTCTCCTTGTTCCCAGCCACACGGATGAAGATGCCGTCTTCGAAACATGGAGACAGCAGCATGTTCACGACTGTTCGACCATGCGGTGCAAGGTGGTGCTCACCCGCCGCTGCAACCATCGCTGCCGCTACTGCATCGTTGCCCCGGAGGCCAAGGCGATGTCCCACGAGACCGCCCGGGCCATGGACCACTATTTTCTTCAGTGCATTGAAGAAGTCCATCCCGAAAGGGTTAGGGACGAGTTCACCGGCGGCGAACCGCTGCTCAACCCAGGCGTTCTCGTGGGAATTGCCGGGCGGCGATATTATTATTGTTTGGGCAAGGGGATCGACTACGGCTTCACCTTCATCACCAATGGGACGCTTCTGTCCCCGGAACTCATTCGCCCCATGCAGGAAATCGGCCTGGAGGGCATTCGGGTGAGCCTGGCAGGGCCGGCTGAAGTGCACGACCGGCTGCGGCCCTCGGCAGACGGCGGGAAAACCTATAATCGGATAGTCGGTAACCTTTTGAGGGTCTCGGGACTCACTCCGATTACCCTCGAATGCCAGTATGATGAGGGGGCGAAGGACTCTGGCAGGGTTCCCGAAGTCCTCGATGACCTCAAGCAGCGCGGGATTCCCATCAAAAACGTTTGCTTCACCCCGATCCTTCCCCGGCGAAACGGCACGAACTATAGCACCCGCACGGGCGATCCGGAGATTCTCCTTCAACTCATGCGGGAAGCCGAGGCCAGAGGCTATCCTCAACTGGAAGACCCGCCCATGAACTGCTGCTCCGCCGACTTTCTGGCGCGCATGACCTTCGATACCGACGGGTCTCTCATTCCCTGCCCCGTCCTTCAGAGCGGGGAGATGGTTTACGGGAATGTCTCCAGCGGTATCGACTTCATCGCCCATGCCCAAATCCTCCATCGCAGGCTCCCTGAACGATGCCTCAACGATTGCGAGCTGCTGCCGCTCTGTCTCGGCGGCTGCCGTCTTCAGGCCCTGATCCGCGGGGACGGTTTCAACGGCGTCAGCTGCCGGTACGAAAACCTCAAGCCGATCTTGGAAGCGTACGTCAGGGCCAAGGCCACTCAGGCCCTGGCAGCGGCCAAGGCGGCGGAACCTCATGCCAACGCGGCGTGAGCGCTGGCGGGCGGCGTGGAGCGGGGGCCGGCGCCAGCAAGAACGACCGTGAGTGCTTCAGCATCAGATTACTATTCCAACACTGCCAGGGGATGAGCATTTCATGACCGCGTGTCATTCATGGGCTGAATCGTGTTCCGGGTGGAGTGACACAAAAAAGTACGGGTTGTTCAAATCGAGCATAACGATCTCACGCTCCCGCACTCAGCGACTCCAGATCCGTGTCGGTTGGCGGCTGTTCTTCAGCCCATGCAATCGCCTTGTCGATGCGACTCTTTGCTGGTTCCACGTGGGTCCAAAGCTCTTTCTCCGGCACCACCCGCGCGATCTTGACCAACCAAACACCACGGTTATACAGCACTTTTTCATTCCTCCAGGTCGAGCAGCCCTTCCAGTTCCGCTATGATTGAAAGCGCCGCCATGGCCTTCGGTGACGGGATATCGGTCGCCTGTTGGATCCGTTGACTCAAACGTTCCAAAGCCAAACGGGCCTCGGCATCAGTCGTGCTTTCTCGGAATGCCTTTAGGAACTGCCGCCAATAGATGGTCTTGATGCCGCACAGTTGCACGTCGTTGAGTTTCTGGATATAGGAATCCATCATGCCCGTACGAGCCAAACGTCCAAAATTCCCTCCGCCATCGGAACGCGCCCTGTCCAGAACCTGATCTGCCTTCGCTGGATAGGGCCTGACGTTCCTGGGGATCTCGATGCCCGTATCTTGTTTGGTCTGACGGATAACTTGCCAATGGTAGTTGCGATAGTCGGCCGCATACTTCGCTGACTCAACGAAAGGTTCGAAAAGAATAGGAGAGCCACTAATCACGTTTCCGAGGACCCACGGAACAATGACGATTAGATCACGCTGGGCACACGCGGCAGAGGTCGCTTGAAACCTGAGACTCGGCTCGGCTTCCTATGCCAGCAGATACCACCCTTTAAGTTCAATCCCGAGTAGAATCTCGTCCGTGGAGGTCTTGCGCAAGAGCACGTCAGGGAAGGTCTGCGCCTGCCTGACAAAGCTGTAGAGAGAGTAACTCTCGTCCGGATCCCATGTATTCCGTATGAGATTCAAGGTACGCACAACCTGCTCCTCAATCGTTGCGCCGAGCACGGTGTTCAGCGTGTGAAGGTCGGTTGCCATGATGCCGGAGATATGGGTCTCCGTGCGGAAGTAGATTGGCAAGGAGGAGATGGCTTCGCGGACGCCCTTGTAGAGCTGAAAATGCTCGTCGTCAGGTTGGGGCAAGACTTTGGGTGGAGCGACTTGGGTGGGTTTCTTGGTCATGACGTGGCTAGCCTTTCTACCGCGGCACAATAGAATTCCGGAATAATCTCAGCAGCACGATATGCCCGGCCGAGGCAATGGGAGACCACGGCACCAGGACAGAGACCTCCGAACGGCTCCCAGACGACATCACCCTTTTCCGTCGCAGCTCGGATGGTCAAATCAATGAACTTGAACGGTTTCTGGCTTCCATGAAGGCTGCTGAACTTGTACTTCATGCCGTTTCTTGTTCCCTGAATTCGTTCCGATCCGCTAACCTGGGGCTCGCGCCAAACATTGGTAATCCCTATGTCACAGTTGAATTTCGCTCTCAATTTTGTCCATTGACGGCCCGATATGGCGGACCGCCCATCAATGCTGAAATAAGGTTTGCCCACGGGGTCTCCATGCTCGTTCGCGTACCGGGCCAGCTGCACGAGGGCGTCAGCCGGGGGGTAATACCAAAGGTGATCGGCCGTGAGGTATTTTCGTGTCGCCGCATTGAGCACCCCACACGCCTCGTTGGCCAGCCGGAAGGGTAATCCTGTCCGCTTCCACTCGTGGCGAAGCCAATCTTGCATGGTCAAGGATTGTTCGCCAATCTTGAATATTGCGGCCTTGACATAGTGCACACAGACTTCCGTCACGACGGGGAACTTGCGTAGCGTCTGAGTATTCGCATTGCCAGCGACATGGCCGAGTCCCTTGTCCCAAATGTTGCAGCAGCGATACTCCCACCCGTTAGCAATCAGGAGGGGATGAACCGTAGCCCACCCAACCTCGGTACCCCAGAACCACAGGGTCGTCTCCGGGGTAGCATATTGGTTCCAAGCTTTGATGTGCGGCTCGTACCACTCGGCCAAGGATTCGGGTTTGTGGTTATCACCAGGAAAACCACTCACGCCATACGGACCATCAGAAATGATGCACGTTGGAGTCGGCCAGTCGGGATACAGTTTTTCCGCGTGATCAAAGTGGATCGAAACGTTGCCGCGAGTGTAGACTTCACCGATCGCGGGTTCCCGTTCGTGTCCCCTCCATCCAGAGAACAGGTGAACCTGTGTCGCGGAGGTCTTTCTCATAGGAGCATTCTTCCCACCTTTGTTGTTCGATGAATATCGGACGACTGGCATGTTATTTCCCAAGAGATATCCGTCCGCTGGCGCCGACTGTCTTCACAGTCTGAGAGTGGGCCATGCCCCTCTCCTTCAATCGATCATTAATGATTTTCATGATAGCATGAACTCACAGCAGCTACAAGGGACCCCAAGAGGACCCGGGAACAATCGAGAAGGCCGGCTAAGTACAGCTCCACAAAAACAGGTGTCCACTCTCCTTTCGTCATACTGGCGGAAGCCGGTATCCAGGCAATGTATGGATTCCGGCCAAAAGCATGCGGAATGACGCCCGGGGATAATGGTCACTTTATTCTGTGGAGCGGTACCAAAGGCACGACAGGAAAACGAAAACCCAATTGCCACGGCTGCACGGCTTGACTGGAGTGCCACGAACCGGTAAAAATGGGGCGAACATCGACAAGGTTTTCCACGTTCGTCCAAGCGGTGGTGTTTACCAAACATTAGCAATAGTCCAGCGCTCATTATTGGCGTTGCCTGCTCCTCCGGGCTGCTCCAAGCGGGGTAAACGTGGCTCAAAAAAGGCTGCTCTTTAGAGCGCTCCTCTTTATTCTGCCCATCGTGGTGCTCTCCCTGGCCATAACCGGCCTCATCCTCTCCTGGACCAGCTACCGGAGCTTCAAACAAACCGTCCGGCAGGACTACA
>CAZDKX010000247.1:1806-7491 GCA_964505935.1 uncultured Syntrophobacteraceae bacterium | reverse complement strand
GGAGCGGCTTTCCAGCCGCGATCGGAGGGTTGCATGCGGCGGGAAAGCCGCTCCCACGGAAATGCAACTTGCCATCCTTAACTCGTATTGTATGTTTGGGAAATCGCTCCCGCTGCTATAAAACATGACCGGCGGGAAACGGTCAATGAAGAATTCAAGTCGGCATGGGACCATCACAAGAACGATATTCTCCTATGACGTTACTCCCGTTCATCCGTGAGACGGCTCAGGGTGCTGCCCTGGAAGTCACTGTCCAGCCCCGGGCCAGCAGAACGGAATTGGCCGGCGCTCACGAAGGAGTGCTCAAGGTCCGGTTGACGGCACCGCCCGTTGAGGGAGAAGCCAACCGGGAATGCCTGAAGTTTCTGGCAAAGCTCCTTGATCTTCCCAAGTCGCGCCTGGAACTGATCCAGGGCCACAAATCCCGCCGCAAGACGATTCTGATTCGGGACATGGCCGCTGAACAGCTGCAGAGTCTTCTCGAGGAGGCGGGCATAGGGTGAGGGCGGTTTCCGCCACCTCACGAGAAACTCTTTGCGTCGGCAGAGACAATCTGCTAAAAACAAAGCCTCATGTCATCAGGGGACACCCTGAAGCGCGAAAAGCGCCCGGAGGAACCCGCAACTCGCAACCCGCAGCTTTTCGGACCAGTGGTCATTCACGCCGGACGATTCACGGTAGCATCAAGGCTTTGGTCATTCAAGGAGGCAGCCATGCGTGAAGCAGTGATTGTCAGCGCCGTCAGGACCCCTCTGGGCAGCTACAACGGTTCGCTGGGCACGGTAGGTGCAACCCGGCTGGGTTCGATCGTAATTGCCGAAGCGGTAAGGCGGGCAGGAGTTTCCACGGCGACGGTCAACGAAGTGATGATGGGGCAGGTGCTGCCGTGCGGTTATGGTCAGAACCCGGCCAGGCAGGCGGCGTTGCAGGCGAACCTGCCGCCTGAGGTCGAATGCCTGACGGTCAACAAGGTGTGCGGCTCGGGTCTCAAAACGGTGATGCTGGCAGCCCAGGCCATCCAGGTGGGCGATGCCGACGTGGTTGTCGCCGGCGGCATGGAAAGCATGTCCCTGGCTCCCTACTACCTGGACAGAGCGCGGTTTGGCTACCGCATGGGCGATGCCACCCTCCTTGACCATATGGTCCATGACGGTTTGTGGGATATCGTGAACGATTTCCACATGGGGATTTCCAACGAGCTCTGTTCGGAGCGTTATCTGGTCACGCGAGAAGACCAGGATCGCTACGCTGAGCAATCCTATCGGCGAACCTTTGCTGCACTCGCGGTCGGGAAATTCAAAGATGAGATCGTGTCGGTGCCGATTCCTTCCCGCAAGGGTGAACCGGCGCTCTTCAGTCAGGATGAATGCCCCCGGGAGACATCGCTGGAGGCTTTGGCCAAGATGAAACCCGCTTTTCAGAAAGATGGGGTAACCACTGCCGGCAATGCTTCGGTCATCAGCGACGGGGCGGCCGCCGTGGTGGTCATGGCCAGGGAAAAGGCCGAAGCGCTGCGCTGCCGCATCCTTGCTACCATCGGCGCTCAGGCGTCGGCCGCGATCGACATGAAGTACGTCCTGGTGGCGCCCATTTGGGCTATCCCCAAATGTTTGAAAAAGGAAGGTCTCAGCGTCGAGGACGTGGACCTTTTTGAGATCAACGAGGCCTTCAGCGGCTCAACGGTGGCCGTACTGAAAGAGCTGCGGCTCGATCCCGCCAAGGTCAATGTCAATGGCGGCAGCGTGGCCCTCGGACACCCCATTGGCGCCAGTGGTTGCCGCTTGCTGGTCACGCTGCTCCATGAAATGATGCGCCAGAACAAGAAGGTCGGGCTGACCTCCCTTTGCCTGGGTGGCGGGGAAGCAGTCGCGATGGTGGTCAAGAGATAACGGAAATCAGGCATCAGGCGAGGCGGGGGATTGTTTGGACGAGCAGGAAAGGAGGAGACGATGGAGGTGAAGACCTTTGGTGTGGTGGGGGCCGGGCAGATGGGTAACGGGATTGCCCAGGTGGCGGCCATGAGCGGTCTGCAGGTCATCATGAACGACATCAAGGAGGAGTTCGTCCAGCGGGGACTCAACAATATCACGAACATCCTGAGCAGGAACGTCGAAAAGGGAAAGATGACCGACGCCGAAAAGGCGGCCGTGCTCGGGCGCATCAAGACCAGCGTGCGGCTCCAGGATATGGCGGCGGCGGACTATGTGGTGGAAGCGGCCACCGAGAATGAAGCCATCAAGCTGCAGATCTTTCGCGAATTGGATGGGACCTGCCCGGCGGCTGCCGTCCTGGCTACCAACACCTCTTCCATTCCCATCGGTCGCATTGCCGCCCAGACGAAACGTTCCGAACAGGTCATCGGCATGCACTTCATGAATCCCGTGCCGGTCATGAAGCTGGTGGAAGTCATTCGCGGCCTTAGAACCTCGGACGAAACCTTCAAACTCACCTGGGACCTCGCCGTGAAAATGGGGAAAACACCCGCCGAATCCAGCGACTATCCCGGCTTCATCGCCAACCGGATCCTCATGCCCATGATCAATGAAGCGGTCTACGCCCTGTACCACGGCGTGGGAACGCGCGAGGATATCGACACCGTGATGCGCCTCGGCATGAATCACCCCATGGGCCCTCTGGCCCTTGCCGATCTCATTGGTCTGGACACCTGTCTGGCGATCATGGAAGTGCTCTTCCAGGGGTTCTGTGATTCGAAATATCGACCCTGTCCCCTCCTTCGCAAATATGTGGAGGCAGGCTGGCTCGGCCGCAAGACCGGGCGCGGCTTCTACACCTACTGAGCTCTTTACCTGTTCTTCCAATGTTACATCGACGGACCAGGAGTCAGGAGTGGCGAGATGGACTTTGAACTGACGCAAGAGCAAAAGATCATTCAGGATACGGCAGCCAAGTTTGCCCGAAAGGAACTGGAACCCATTGCGGCCGAACTGGACCGGACCAAGGATCGGGACAAACTGAAAAGCATCTTGAAGCAACTGGCCGAACTGGGATTCATGGGCCTGAACGTGGATCCCGAATATGGCGGAACCGGTGCGGGGACGGTGGCGTTCTCCCTGGTTATGACGGAACTGGGCCGAGGATGCGCCTCCACTGCCGTGACCACGTCGGTGACCAACATGGTGGCGGAAGTGATCCAGGCGGTCGGCAGCGAGTATCTGAAGGAGAAGTATATTCCCCCTCTTTGCAGTGGCGAGTATGCGGCGGGCAGTTTCGGGCTGACGGAAACCAGCGCCGGCTCAGACCCCGCGGCCATGCGCATGAGCGCGGTACTCGAGGGCGATCACTGGGTGCTGAACGGTCGCAAGATCTTTATCACCAGTGCCGAATTTGCCAATCTTTTCGTGATCTGGGCGGTGACCGACAAAACTGCCCGCAAGGGCAAAGGCATCAGCTCCTTCCTGGTGGAACCTTCCTTCCCAGGGTTCTGGGTCGGCAAGGATGAAAAAAAGCTCGGCCAACTGGCTTCTCCCACTAACGAACTGATCCTGGAGGACTGCCGCGTACCCAAGGAAAACCTCCTGGGCGTGGTCAACGACGGCTTTCGCATCGCTGCCGCGGAATTGGCCGGCGGGCGCGTCGGCATCGGGTCGATGGCTCTCGGCATCGGCCTGGCCGCCATGGATTTTGCCACCAATTATGCCCGCGAGCGCATCCAATTCGATGTGCCCATTGCCAACCATCAGGCCATTCAGTGGAAGATCGCCGACCATTACACCAGCCTCGAAGCGGCGCGGTTGCTGCTGCTGCGCGCGGCTTTTCTCAAGGACCAGAAGAAATACTACGCTAAGGAAGCCTCCATGGCCAAGGTCTATGCCACGGAAGCCGCCGGCAGGGCCTGCCATGATGCCATCCAGATTCTCGGGGGGTACGGGTACACTCAGGAATTCCCGGTGGAGCGCCATTATCGTGACATTCGGGTGACCACCATCTATGAAGGAACCAGCGAAATTCAACGCCTGATCATTGCTCGGGAGCTCCTGCGCTAGGTTGCGCTCACCCACGTTAAATGGCAATCTCCATGCCGTCCTCCAACACGCTGATGCCGGGATAATTCAGGCGTGCCAGTTGCGCTTTGATGGTGTCTTTATGGAAAGGCTTGAGGTGAGAAATATAGATCCTTTCGGGAAGGACCGACATTTTCCGGATCTCGGCGGCGAGCAGCGACGGGGTAAGATGCCTGGAAGCCAGGGCAAGGTCGGTCATCTCGTCCGGAAATGAGACCTCGACAATGAGCACCTTGACCCGGTGCTCACCCATGAGCTTCCAGATAGCCTCCGTGGGGCCCGTGTCGCCCGTGTAGACGACGGCAACCCTGGTGGAATTTTCGATGAGATAGCCATAGGCGGGAACGGAATGGTTCACGGCGGCGGCATGGATCGTGTAATCGCGAACCGCCACGGGCTGCCCCGGGGTGATCTCCTCATAGCGGATCACGGGTTGGGCCGGAGTTGGCAGGGCCGTGAAATCAGGCCATATTCTATTATTGAAGATGTTTTTCTTGAGATCGTTGATCACCTCTTTGGCGCTCAGGATCGTCAACTGACAGCCCTGCCCGCTGGAAACGATATTGTCCAGGAGAAACGGAATGGCTTTGATGTGATCGAAGTGGGCGTGGGTCAGGAAAATATGCGAGATTTTGCACTGTGCCTCCCGGTCCAGAGAAAGAGAAACCGTCCCGGCGTCCAAAAGGAGGAATTCATCCACGAGGAAGGCGGGGGGATTGTGTCCCGGAACTTCAGAGCCGGAGGAGCCAAGAACTTTAATATGCATTGAGGAATCGCTCCTTATGGTTCGTACTCTTGAGCCACTTTGTTATAATTATGTTTGAGCTTTCGGTCATGAAAATTGTGAGCGGGCCCGGCAGTTGTTTGACCCATGCGAAGCATCCTCTTGACATTCATGCATCGAAGGAACCGGATTCAAACAACAGATGCCTTGTATTTCTGTCTCCGTGATAGTATGTGCTTCCCATCATAAACGTGGTAGGATGAAATCGCAACCGAAAACCATGGACTTGAACAGCGAGGGACCTTGGCACGCATCGACGACTACCGGGAATCCTTTCGCCTGGCTGCTGAAGAGCTGAAGGCGGCCGATTTGCCTCGAATCGCGAAGTCAGCGGGGGCGGACCTTCGGATTGCGAGAGAGGGCGCGGCGAACCTGCGTGTCCCTTTTTTCGGTATGCCCTATCTCATCCAGGTGGGTGATAGCGTGCAGGTTCTCAAAGAGGGGGAAGAGGGCGAAGTCCCCCTTCCTGAAAGCATCCTCCTTTGCCACTACCTGCTTCACGCTTCCGGGCAAGGACCGACAGGCGAGCTGATCACCTTTCGCCAGATTCCCGACGGCCATTTCTATTTTGATGCTTTCCAGCGACGAGCCCGCGATCCCTTTCTGGCCACTTTCGGCAGCCAACCCGAACGGTTCCGGCGCTGTGCCGAGGCGCTCGGGGCGAAGGCGGTGTCGGCCGGCGATGTGGGTATGTGCTTCCAGGTATTGCCCCGCATTGCCATTCAGCTGGTCCTCTGGCATGGCGACGACGAGTTCCCTCCGGAAGCCAGCATCCTCTTCGACGCCGGCATTCGACATAACCTTGCCGCCGAGGACATCGCCGTACTGAGCGGGATGCTGGTGTATCGGCTGATGGGAATGGCGCGGAGTGAAGGGTGA
>CAZDKX010000247.1:0-1706 GCA_964505935.1 uncultured Syntrophobacteraceae bacterium | reverse complement strand
AAAGGGAGAGGTTGGGATGAAGATTGCCGTCAGCGGTAAGGGCGGGGTTGGCAAGACAACGCTTGCGGCTTTTCTGGCACGGTGGTTCGCGAGCGAGGGGAGGGAGGTGCTCGCCATCGATGCTGACCCTGATGCCAACCTGGCACATGGCTTGGGAGCCTCGACCCCTTCGGAGCTCATTCCCATTGCCGCTATGAAGGACCTGGTGGCTGAGCGGACCGAATCGATGCCGGGAAGCTTCGGCGGCTTTTTCAAGATGAATCCGGTGGTTGACGACCTCCCGGAGAAGCTTGCCGTCAGAGTCGATCCCCATATCCGCCTGATGGTGATGGGCGGAGTGAAAAAGGGAGGGATGGGGTGTGTCTGTCCGGAGAGTGTGCTGTTGAAAAATCTTGTGCAGCATCTCATTCTCCGGCGCAATGAAATTGTGGTGATGGATATGGAGGCGGGCATCGAACATCTCGGGCGGGCTACCTCGGGGTCTGTTGATTGCCTGATGGTAGTGGTGGAACCGGGGCGGCGAAGTATCGATACGGCCCTGAAGATTAGGGGCCTTGCCAGCGATATCGGACTCAAGAAGGTCTTCCTGGTAGCCAATAAAATCCGGAACGATAATGACCGCAGTTTCCTGACGGACGCTCTGCCGGGACTGCCTTTTCTGGGATTCATTCCCTATGACGAACAGATCATCGAGGCGGATCTGCGTGGCACGTTCCTCACGGATCTTGCGGCACCAACGAGGTTGGCACTCGATGAAATCGCCCGCAGGGTGGTAAGCTTGTCAGAGGCGGGGGTAGAGAAGAAATCGCATGATTGACGTGCAAAGTCAGACCGATCATCGCAACATCAATGTCGACAAGGTGGGGGTCAAGGACATCCGCTACCCCATCACCGTTATGGACCGGCACAGCGGCTTGCAGCATTCTGTGGCTTCCATCAACATGTATGTTAACCTGCCCCGCGGCTTCAAGGGAACTCATATGAGTCGCTTTATTGAAATCCTCAATGAGTTCCACGGGAACCTCGACATTCGTGAATTTCGCACCATCCTCGAATCGATGCAGGAGCGACTCGAGGCCGAATCCGCTCATACGGAAATTACTTTCCCTTATTTCATTAAGAAACACTCTCCCGTCACCGCAACCGCCGGGATGATGGAGTACGGCTGCCGGGTGGCGGCTTCGCTGGACCGCAAGAACGGCTATGATTTGGTGCTTGAGGTCAACGTACCCATTACCACCGTCTGCCCCTGCTCCAAGGAAATCAGCGCCCATGGCGCTCACAACCAGCGCGGGATGGTCCGCCTGGCGGTCCGCTTCAAACGCTTTGTCTGGATCGAAGATCTGGTGCGCATGGTGGAATACGCCGCCTCGTGTGAAGTTTATTCCGTCCTGAAGCGGCCCGATGAAAAGTATGTGACGGAAAGGGCTTATGATAATCCCAAATTCGTGGAAGACGTCGTTCGCGACATCGCTCAGGAGCTGAAGACTGACCCCAATATCACCTGGTTTGCCGTGGATGTCGAAAACTTCGAATCCATCCACAATCACAGTGCCTACGCCTACATCGAACGCACCAAATGACGGCTTGAAGCGAGCGGCGATGGCGCCTTGGTATACTGATTAAGGTTTGAACCCTTCATTCCTCTCGAAGCCCGGTGAATCGTAGGTTGGGTTGAGTGGCAACGAAACCCAACAAACAGGGCA
>CAZDKX010000246.1:0-7500 GCA_964505935.1 uncultured Syntrophobacteraceae bacterium | reverse complement strand
ATCCCGATGTCGCTTTATCGATCACCTGTTTGTAGAGAAAAGAGCTGCCATGACCTATTTCTCGGCCCTCTATAATTAGGGAAACACGGCAAACGGAATTCTGAGCGATTCGAAAAATTGCTGCGGGGTCCGAGGACTCCAGCATCACCCCGCCTAATTGCACCGACTCATTCCGGACAATTCGATTTCTTTCCATCTGTCACCCTCATCGAAATCTTCTGCATATCGTCACCTGGGTTAAGGTGTCCTTTGCTAGTCCCTACAGACTGTGCGACCACACGCCGCAAGGCTTTCTTTCATTTTAGAGCTGGCAAGGCAGGCAGTACGGGTCTTCCTCCATCTATCGATTGGATATACTGCTCCCATTACTGAAATCTGTCCGCCGATGCATGGATGAGATGGCAGGGCCTCTTCGTCATTCATGGATATGAGTTGTTTGAGATCAGAAAGCCGAATGTGGCTTCAAAGGATTTCCGGATCGACTCGTTCTTCGAATTCCTTGGCATCTTCAAGTATCGCCGCGAGCAAGGACCGGCATTCTGGATAGTCGTTAACCTTATCAGATAGATACTCGGGAGCTTCGCCCCTCATCAGAATCTTTACCGCTCTCTCCTTCCCATAAGGTGAAAGCGTGATGTTCAGCTCATCGGACCTTTCTGATTCATATTGAGAGAGAAGCGATAGATGTAATCGAAGATCAAAACCGACAGGCTGTCGATGTCGCCGGAAATGCGGGTGAGCAGGTCCGCCGTCTCGTACTGGGAGAAGAACTCCATTCGCTTTCCCAGGACCGAGGAGGCCAGTCGCCTTTTCAAATCCAGAAAAACCCTTTCAGGTCCTCGCACGATGAAATAGTTTTTCAGAAACGCGCACCCCAGGTGAGCGCTCAGAGAAAGAAAAAAGGCTCCTATGCCCGGGTAAGGGATGATTTTTGCTATTCCTTACCGGTAACTCGGCACGAAAATGTCATTGAAGGAAGCAGGGGCAGATGTTAGAGTATTTCGCCTTCAGCAACTGATTTCTTGATCTCGTCAGCTCACCTCAACCAGAAAAATGGATGCTGGTCATGAGAACTCCAGGCCATGCAAGTCATCACCCATCCAGGAAACTGTCCGTACCCTTATGTCTGGCGGTCCTTTTGCTCCTTGCCATGGTGCTGCCGCCCGGGGTGGAAAGCGCGCGCCTCAAGGATTTTCCGGTAACCGTCAGACAGCCGGACGGCACCACGCTCCAGCTCTACGCCAGCGGCGACGAGTACTACAACCGGCTTCACGACCAGGAGGGATACACGATCATTCAGGACCCGGTGACCGGCTACTACGTTTACGCGGTCTTGGGTCCCGACGGCGAGCTGGTCTCCTCGGGATTCACCGTGGGGAGCATCCATCCTGAGAGCGCAAGGTTGAAAAAAGGGCTCAAGCACTCCCCGCGGAAGATCCAGGAGCGGGTGGAAAAGGGCCGCTTATTGCGCCAGGAGTCCCTCTTCAAGGGACAGAAACCACTCAATGCCCCCAAGGTCGGGACCATCAACAATCTCGTGGTTTTCGTCCGCTTCAGCGATGAGGAGGAGTTCACCGACACGATCGACACCTATGAGGAAATGTTCAACAATCCCGCAGCCGGGGCCAACTCCATCGCCAACTATTTTCGTGAGATTTCCTACGACCAGCTCTCCATCTCGAGCACCTTTTACCCGCTTCCGGACCTGGGCAAGGTCTGTTCCTACCAGGATTCCCATCCGAGGGCGTACTACCAAACCTACAACAAAATCACTAATCCCAACGGCTATCAGTCCGAGTCGGAGCGGGCGGAACGTGAAGATGCCCTTGTCCAGCATGCCGTGAACGCCATCGCCACTCTCGTTCCTTCATCCATCAATATCGATGAAGACAATGATGGAAATGTGGACAACATCTGTTTCATCATCTTTGGCTCCATAGAGCCTGGCGAACTCCTCTGGCCTCATAAGACGGACCTGTCGAGTGTCTCTGCCTTCATCTACGACAAGAGGGTTTGGACCTACAACCTGCACGTGCAGGGCCTTCTGCCGACGGCCGGTGTGGGGACCCTCGCTCATGAGATGCTCCACTCCCTTGGATTTCCCGACCTTTACCACTATTATCACCACACCGACATCGATCCCGTCTGGAAGTGGGATATCATGGGCATCGACATCAACCCTCCTCAGCACCCTCTGGCGTATATGAAACGCCGCTACGGCGGGTGGATCGATGCCATTCCCACCATCACCACTCCTGGCACCTATGCTTTGAACCCCCTTACCTCCTCCATGAATAATGCCTGGCGGATCAACTCACCCTATTCGTCTGAGGAGTATTTTGTTGTCGAGTACCGACGGAAGACGGGCACCTTCGAAGGAAATCTTCCCGGAGAAGGACTACTGGTCTATCGAATCAACCGGGAGCAGGCGGGGTTTGGGGATGTCTCCATGCCGGATGAGGTATATGTTTACCGGCCTGGTGGAGACGATAACAACAGCGGAACCCCGCAGGATGCACCCTTCAGCAGCAATGCAGGACGAACCGTGGTCAGTGACGCCACGGATCCCTGGTCTTTTCTGGCTGTTTATACCCCTGGCGGCTTGTACCTCCATGACATATCGGCAATAGGCGGCACCATGTCGTTTACGGTCGCCTTCCCGCCTTTTGTGGCAAGGACAGGACAGGCCCAGAGCTATGCCACCGGGGACGATGGCGACCTGCAGTCGGGGGTGGAGTGGCCGGACCCGCGGTTCTCGGATTCGGGGGGATGCCTGCTGGACAACCTCACCGGCCTTCTCTGGGCAAAGACGGGCAGCAACGGATGGCAGTCAAGGTCGTGGGGGGAAGCGATCGACTACGCCAAAAGCCTTGCCTGGTGTGGCTGCTCCACATGGCGTTTGCCCAATATCAACGAACTTGAGAGTGTGCTGAACATCGGAAGCCTCAGCCCCTATAAGTGGCTGTATGGATACGGTTTCTCCGATATCGGCGGGGCCCAGTTCTGGTCGTCTACCGCCCGCGCCGTCGATGTCGGGACCCAAAACCCCACGGCGTGGGTGCAGGAGTATACCTATTTCGGCAGGATGGTGTGGGCCATGAAAGGGTCGTGGGACTACACGTGGCCAGTATGTGATGCTGGGACCAGCGGGCCTGGTGGGGTCCTCCAAACGGGCCAGACCCATGTTGACAGGCCGGGCGACGATGGGAGCGTCCTGGCCGGAAGACCATGGCCGCTGCAACGCTTTGGGGTTGTTTTCTACGATGATCAAAGCAAATGCACCGACCAATCCGATGACTGCGACAACAATGAGTGGAACGATCTCGTCCTTGACGCAGCCACCGGTCTGGTCTGGACACGATATGCGTCTTCCATCGGCCTGCCGGCGCCGTGCGACAAGAGCATCTTCAAGAGCTGGCAGAATGCCCTTGATTATATTACCTGCCTGAATACTGACGAGTACCTTGGCTTCAAGGACTGGCGCCTGCCCAACAAGAACGAGCTTCGGAGCCTCATCGATTATGCCAGCTGGAGTCCCGCCATCATTCCGGGCCACCCCTTTGTCAGCGCAGGCGGCATGTATTGGTCGTCGACCACGGTGGGAACGGAGGGCGACCAGGCGAATGCCGTCCTTGTGGACCTGACCCACGGGCAGACAAAGTGGGCCCTCAAGACAAATTATTCTGCCGGTTACGGTGTCTGGCCCGTCCGTACTGCTAAGCCCGAAGTGACCGATGTCATCCTCATTGTCTCCCGGACGGGTGAGGCTGGCGGCACCGTCACCAGTTACCCCGCCGGCATCGACTGCAACCCTCCCTGTAAATCCTCATTCAAGCCGGGCCAGACGGTCACTCTGGCGGTGGATCCAGAGGAAGGCGCGATCTTCACCGGCTGGAGCGGCTGTGACTCCCTCACCGGCAACAACTGCAATCTTACCATGGACGATGACCGTGGAGTAACCGCCCACTTTGGGCAGTCCAGCTACGTGCTGACCCTCAACAAGCTTGGTGAGGGCTCCGGCACGGTAACCAGCACTCCTTTCGGTATCAACTGCGGCGCGGACTGTTCGGAATCCTGCACGGGAGGGGCCGTGATGACCCTCACCGCCGTTGCGGATGTCGGCTCCGCCTTCCTCCAGTGGTCGGGCTGCGACAACCCTGACGGGAACACCTGCACCGTCACCATGACCTCGAACAAGTATGTGAGCGCCACCTTCGTCCCGCTCTATACCCTGACTACTGGCAAATCCGGCGACGGCGCCGGGACGGTCAGCTCCGCACCAGCCGGCATTGACTGCGGCTCGGACTGCGCCGAGCCCTATGCCGAGGGAACCGTGGTTACCCTCACGGCCTCGTCGACTCAGGGCTCGGTTTTCGCCGGATGGTCGGGCGGGGGATGCTCGGGGACCGGCACCTGTACCGTCACCATGAATGGGGATACCACCGTCACGGCCGACTTCACCCCCGCCTTCAGCCTCACCGTTGCCCGGCAGGGGGCGGGCTCGGGCAGTGTTGGCAGCGACCCAGCCGGCATCAACTGCGGCACCGAGTGCTCCTTTTCCTTTATCACCGGGGTCCAGGTCACTCTCACCGCCACCCCGAACCAGAACTCCGCCTTTGCCGGTTGGACCGGCTGTGATAGCACTTCCGACAACACCTGCACCGTGACGATGGTGACCGACAAGTATGTCTATGCCTCATTCAGTCCTGCGTCCAACCTCCGTTCCTTGACTGTCACCAGGTCCGGTTCCGGCGCAGGAACGGTGGCCTCGACCCCGATCGGCATCGATTGCGGGAGTGACTGCACCGAACCGTATGCCCAGGGAACGGAGGTGACCCTTGCGGCGACTGCTGGCCAGGGTTCCACCTTCACCGGCTGGTCCGGAGGCGGCTGCAGCGGGACCGGCACCTGCGTTGTGGCGATGAACAACGATACCATGGTCGATGCCGTCTTTGCCCGCGCTTCCGGCAAGCACCTCCTGACCGTCACCAAATCCGGCTCGGGCAAGGGAAAGGTTACGAGCACCCCCACCGGGATTTCCTGTGGCACCGACTGCGGGCAAAGCTATAAGGGCGGTACGTCGGTGACTCTCACCGCTACCCCTTCCTCGGGCTCCACCTTTGCCGGCTGGTCGGAAGGGGGATGCTCCGGGACCAACCCCTGTACCGTGACGATGAACTCCGCGCTCAGCGTGGAAGCTACCTTCACCCTCATCCCCTGCACCTATGCCCTCACCCCCACCTCCAAGACCTACCCGGCTGCGGGAGGAAGCGTGACGGTCACCATCACCGGGACGGGACGGAAAGTCTGCCCTCGTCCTGAGGTTGACAATCCTTGCCCATGGCTGGAGGCCACCACCCCGACCTGGAAGCACAATACAGGGAAGATGAAACTGACTGCCGCCGCTAATGATACGTCCGGCAAACGCTCCGGCACCGTCACCATTGGCGGCAGCTCCTTTCCCATCACCCAGCCGAAACTCACCTGCGCCATCAAGAGTCTGACCATCGCGCCTTCTACCTATTCCAGGGAAGGGCAAATGGGGATGCTGGGCGTCAAGGTCGCTCCCCAGAACTGCGCCTGGACGGTCACCACCTCCGCTGGCTGGATCCACCTCTTTTCCGACGCAGGAACGGGCGATGGGATCATCCCGGTCGTCGTGGAGGAGAACCTCGAAACAACCAGTCGTACGGGGACCGTCAGCGCCGTCCTTTCGCTGTCACCCAGCAAGAAGAAGAGTGTAACGGTAACCCAGGAAGGGAGTTAATTACAGCACCTCCTAACCCCCAGGACCCAGTGGGTCATGGGGGTGGTGGGCTGTATGTTGGTGCTGGTCACGAGACAGCCATACTTTCCGTCGCTGCCCCTCTTTGGTCCTTGAGGAGAGGGAGACTCGACAGGGAAGGAGGCAACCGTAGTGATGCGACCCTGAAAAAGACCCCCAATTCGTAGGGCGCTGCCTACAATGAGCATGGACGAAATGCTGGCGCATTGAAGACGATCAGCGGTGGCGATGCTGATAACGATCTCTTTGCCAATGCGGCTGAAATCGCTGCCTTAACGTATCCAGGTGATGCAAATGATGACCCGACTTGTTCCTCTCCAGAAGAATCCTGGCTGGCCAGACCAGCGTTCATCTTCCGCAAATCAAGCCGTCGTTTGGCCTTACGATAAGAAGGCTGACCATAACGCCGGGTTTTCGTCCCGTACCGTAACGATGATAAGGGTAATGCCTTTGCCTTCGGGAACAACCGATGTCAACACAATGGAAGCCGGATGGCCCTATGTTGATGAGGCGAAGGTTGTAATCTATTAGCCCGGACAAGGCTTGAGATTAGCCGGTAATGATGGGCACTACCTATGAGGCTCTTTTGCCAGTAGTAGGGGAAGTTTTCAAGGCAACAGCAAGAGCCGTTTCCAAGTCCTTCATATAGTAAGGTTTGCGTACGAAGACCTGAGGTTGCTCGGGACGATCTCCGCGCATCATCTCCGCTTCGTCATAGCCGCTTGTTAAGATCGCCGGCAAGTCAGACCTAAGCGCCCTGAGCGCGGCCAAGGTCTCCCAACCGTTCATTCCCGGCATGTTCTGGTCGAGCAGGACCAGACGAACCTCATGCTGGCGCTCCCGGAACCTTTCCAGCGCCCCAGGACCGTCACCGGCCACCATCACCTCATAGCCAAATCCCTCTAACATGGCCTCGGCCATATCGCGCAGCACCGGGTCATCTTCTACCACAAGCACCAGCCCACCATGCCCGAACGGTTCGAGGTCAACCGTCGGCTCCTGAGCTGGATGAGGGCTCTGCTGCGTCGATAGTGGCAAGAATACCCGGAAAATGGAACCCAGGCCGGGCCGGCTCTCCACCGCAAGCGCTCCTCCATGAGCCCGCACAATACCCAGCACCACGGCCAAGCCCAGCCCTCGGCCAGCGAACTTAGTTGAAAAAAAGGGGTCGAAGATCCTTTCCATCGTGTCGGGATCGAGCCCGGAGCCCGTGTCGGCGATAGCAATGGAGGCGTAGCCCTCTACCGTGGGCTCCCAGCCCGCAGGGAAAAGACGAAATTCACGAAGCTTTTCAGCCGTCACCACCTCAATGGCCACCGTGATCTGCCCCTCATCATCCCCAATAGCCTCTGCCGCGTTAAGGCTCAAGTTAGTCAAGGCCTGTTCGATATGGTCCTTATCTGCCTGAATCATAATCACTACAGGAGGGAGCTCCGCCTTTAGCTGAACCTTTTGAGGCAGGGATGCACTCAATAGCAGGAGGGCTTCTCTCACCGCCTGGACAACATTACAGGGTTCTTTTCTGTCGACCGTGTGCCCCAGGTAAGTCAGCATCATACGGCTGATGTCGGCTGCCCGCCGAGCAGCCTTCATGGCTTCGGTAAGGTGCTTGTGCGATTCGGGAGCGTGATCCAGATCGCCAAGAGCCAATTCCAGCCGTCCCATCACGGCACCGAGCAGGCTATTGAAATGATGGGCAATGGCGCCAGCCATGC
>CAZDKX010000245.1:0-7502 GCA_964505935.1 uncultured Syntrophobacteraceae bacterium | reverse complement strand
GTTCGCGCCGCTACCCGTCGCGAACGGGGCCGATATGAGGCCGCTCCACCGGGTTCTTCGCCGCTTCGCGGCTCGAACCACGGATGGAGCTGCACCCTCGCTTCGCTCGGGCTTCGCCCCATTGACTCGCAGTCTGCGGCTTGCGCCGCTGCCTGCTTCGTCAAGGGGTGCACCTCATCCCGGCCACGTTGGGGATGGCAACATCGGTGTCCTGCACAACACAGAGTAAAGACAATGAACATTGAGAATATATGGGAGGCAATTCGCAAGGGCAGAGTCCGCATAAGCGATCATGCGGATGAGGAATCCGAGGCGGATAATCTCTCATTCGATGAGATCTATTTCTCGGTACTCCACGGAGAAATAATTGAAAGCTATCCGATCGACAAGCCCTATCCAAGTTGCCTGATTTTCGGAAAAACCTTTAGCGGTTGATCCCGTTCACTCGGTATGGGCTTACAATGAAGAAAATCAATGGGCGGTGCTGGTAACCGTGTATCGGCCTGATCCCACACGGTGGATCAATTGGCGAGAGAGGAAAAGAGCATGATGCCATTTGAGAAGTGCCCCGTATGTGGGGGCGAGATGGTGGCAAAGGAGGTAGAAAAGCTTTTGCGGGGTGGTCTCAATACGGCAACCGTCACCGTGAGCGCAGAGGTGTGCTTGCGGTGTGGAGAGCGACTCTACTCACAGGATACGGTTCGATGCTTTGAGCGCATCAGAGATAAACTCAAGCGCCATGAGATAACAGGTTTTGAGCCTATGGGACAGTCCTTCCGGGTGGCAAGTTGCGATCTCGAGAGCCTCCCATAGATCCAAAGCCAAATGCTGCGAAGGGAAGGCCCCTGAACCCAACAAAGCAATGAACCGGACGGCGGGGCCACGTGTGTTGGTTTTCTCTGATGCTCGTTGGCCCGCCGCCGCTTATCGCCACGTTACGCCGCCTTGGCACGGGGGGCTGCATTGAAATTCATCCCCCGCCCCCAAGGGGGTTCCGCTCATCCCCGGCATTGGGCGGGTCCGTCGTACCAGACCGGAGAGGCGTATGATTTGCTCGGAGCCTGAGCTATAATGTAGGCAGACGGGAGTTAATTCAGCCAACAAACAGGAGGAACACACAATGCCAGAGGCTGCCATTACGATTCCTGTCGATGCCGAGACTGCACACACGTATCATACGGCATCACCGGATGACCAGAAGAAGATCCAACTCTTGCTTCGATTACGTTTGCGCGAATTAGCTGCACTACCGACAGATTCACTTATTGAAATCATGGACGACATCGGAGCTAAGGCTGAGGCACGTGGCTTGACGCCCGAGATCCTCGAAGCTCTTCTCTATGACCAGTGAACCTCGCTACGTCTTGGATACCGGGGTTATAGTCAGCGCCGTCTTATTGCCGCGATCGGTCCCACGACAGGCGATGGATCTCGCATTTGCGCGCGGACGCGTTCTGGCATCTGCTGAGACCATTGATGAATTGGACGAAGTGCTCCGTCGCCCCAAATTCATCCGATACTTACAGGAAGCGGAGCGGCTACTGTTCTTAGTGGCATTCATGCGTGACGCAAAAGTGGTGGAGGTAACAGACAGAGTGACAGAATGCCGTGATCCCAAGGACGACAAGTTTCTCGAATTGGCGGTAAGCGGTAATGCCAGCTGCATAATGAGCGGTGACCACGACCTGTTGGTACTCAATCCATTCCGTGGGGTGGCCATCCTGACACCACAGGAATTCATAAGCGCTATCTGAGAACAAGGGTCGCCCAACCAAGCGCTCAAGTGGACTCAAACCACGCCGGGCGCATTTGGTGGTGCTGGTATCAAGCTCACCGGCGGCGTGGTTCGAGCCGCTTAGCTCCGTGTTAGGCCATGAGCCGTGCAGTTGTGAGACAGTCTATGACTTCGGTAGAAGACACTCTTCTTGATGCCTTTGGGCGGATAGAGCTCAATGCCGGCAACGCCCCTGGCTCTGTCAAAGCTTTTCTTAGAAAACTCGATTTCCTGTCCAAGACAACAAGGTATCAGAGGCTCCTTCACGAACTCAACACCTGCAACGACAAAAACAACTTCTTCAGTATAATTCTTGAAGCAACATTTGCTTATGAGTTTGAATCGAAAGGTAAACCTCTCCAATATGAAGTCCGGCAGGCAGAAGATCTCACTTCTATCGATTTCTTACGAGTGGTGAGAGAAGATTTCAAAGTCTATTTTGAACTCAGGTTAGTACAGCAAAGGGAGTGCATCAACCGGTCAATTGTGGATCAGCTATTAAAGTCAGATACTTACAAGATATCGCTTGGAGGCGATGACGAGCAAGATGAAATAGTACGGCTGCAAAGAGTTATACTCGCCAAGTGCCAGGATAAAAACGGAAAACCCTTAAAGTTTTTCAAAACCGAGGACGGGCACTATAATATCGTGGTGGTTGAAGTTACAGATCTGGTGCTGGGCACGATAGACGAATGGGATTGTCTCCTCACAATTTATGGCGACGCCGAAGTGGATGATGTCTACCGCCGGGGAATTCTCGGTCTATTTCAAACGACTCACCCATCCTATCCTCCACGCATCCAGACACTCCACGCTGAATTTGCGCACGTTCGTTCCACAATCCATGGTGTGCTTTTTATCCGAAGAAGATCTGGTGGCGATAAATTGCACTTCCAGATCGAGCATTGCTTTATACCCAATCGAGCCCTCCTAAAGGAGGTGGACTTTGCCTGTATTAAAGAACAACTCGACAGCTGCCTTTTGCCCTGGGACGACCAGAATGCCTAGCCTTCGCTGGAGGATCAGACGCCCCAAAAGCCGGGAAGGTCTCAGTTAATAGTTAGAATTGGGAATGACCATTGTAATATTGGCGGAGTAACCACATGGAACCAGGTTACATTTACATTCTAAAGAACCCGGCTCTCAGAGAGGACCTATTGAAAATTGGCATGACGACCCGATCACCTCATGATCGTATTGCAGAGCTGAGTAATGTCACTGGCGTTCCAGCACAGTTTGAACTGAAATTTGTCGAATGGGTGCCTGATTGCCGGGAAGCTGAGCAGCTCCTTCATGAGTGCCTTGTTCAGTACAGGTATGCTAAGGAGTTCTTCTCCGTATCCCTTGAAGAAGCTATTGCGCTCACGCGAGTTATTGCTGACACTCTGCGGGGAGCGATGACTGCAGAGGCCAGTGCGGGCAAGCAAACTCAAGAAGCAAAGTCACCATGCATAAGTGAAGAGGTGGTATTCACAGATGCACCTTCAGATGAGACCTTGTCAGATGATTTGCAGGGTGAATCATCCTATGCAAGGCCACCCGATTTTTCTGAAGAACTTGTCGGTTACAGGGCAACTGAGCGACAAATGGTAACTTGTTCGACGTGTGGTGAGGTTTTTTGGGTAACCTTTAAGCGATACGAGGATTCAACTGTCTGTCCTAGGTGCCACACTCTCACTGGGGTTGCCCCTGCCTGGTAACTTTTCCTAACAAAAAATGCGGCGAATGGCCGGGGACGCCTCCTTTCTTCTTCTTGTCCCTTGGCCCGCCACCGCTGATTTTCACGTTGGCGCCGCCTTCGGCTCCGCAAGCTTCGCGCCATGGGTCAACGCCGCATTGGCTTTCAGTTCGCAGCATGACTCGCTTCCATTACACTCCGTTACTTGCTATAAGAGGTAAAGAGGAGGTACTAAGCAATGGTCAAAATCACGAACGTGTCCGTAATAGCAAATTATCGCCTTGAACTGGCTTTTGATGATGGTGTGCGAGGGGTAGTCGACCTCTCTGACTTGGTCGGCAAAGGTGTTTTCGCCTTGTGGCGTGACCCAGATATTTTTGAAAAGGTTCAAATCGGCTCATTCGGCGAGCTTATCTGGCTCGACAAAATTGATCTTTGCCCTGACTCCCTGTATCTCAAAGTAACGGGAAAAAATCCGGAAGAAGTCTTTCCCTCCTTACGCTGCGAGCCCATTTATGCCTGAAATCAGCCGCTTTTTCGGAATCGTTATCAAGATGTTTTTTGACGACCACAACCCACCTCATTTCCATGCCGAATACAGCGGCCACGTGGGGCTGTTCGATATTCGAAACCTATCGCTGTTTTCGGGACACTTGCCGCCTCGTGTGAAGGGGTTTGTAATCGAATGGGCAACGATTCACCAGCAGGAGCTCATTGACGACTGGGAAAGGGCACAGACTCAACAGGACCTTTTGAGTATCGCCCCGCTCGAATAGGCCAGCCAACCAAAGCCTCGAGCCGACGCCCGGGAAGCGTGACAGCGTTTCCCATTGTTCCTTGGCGGGCGCGGCTCAGGCTCCTCGTTAGGTCAGGAGAATCAGTAAGCCATGCCTACGAATTTCTTGGAAGAACTGGCGGCAGAATGGTACGAGTACAAGGGCTATTTCATTCGACGAAATGTGCTTGTCGGGAAAAGACCGGCTGGTGGCCACGAGTGTGAACTGGATGTAGTAGGGTTTCACCCTGAGGCGCGGCATCTGGTCCATATTGAAGCATCCATGGACGCCACCAAATGGGAAGAACGTGAAAGAAGGTTTCAGAAGAAATTCGGTGCTGGAATTACGTACATTCCTGGACTTTTTCCGGGCCTGCTGAGGGGAGAGGAACCGATTGAACAAATTGCGCTTTTGGTCTTCTCGCCCAAGACTGGAAGTCAAACCCTTGGAGGCGGAAAGGTACTGCATGTTTCAGATCTCCTCCGCCAGATCGTTGATCACTTCGCCGGTTTTCGCATGATCAAAAAACAAGCTCCTGAGCAATTCCCAGTTCTCAGAGCAATACAATTCACAACAGAATACCGTCGAGAATTATTTAATGGAAGGACCTAACCAATCGCAATGAAGAAATGGCCGGAATTTGACGATAACGGCGACCTCCCTGTAGGGATACATCAGGCGACAATCAATGAAGTGGTGCGGCATTTTGGAGCGGGCAGCCTCCAACGACACCTTGTTGGGCAGCGATTGGAACGTATCTTCACATTGGCTATAAGTACTGGGCAGGTGGCAAGGTTTATCGTGTTCGGATCTTTCGTCACAACCAAACCCGAGCCTGGTGATGTCGACATCTTCATGCTAATGGAGGATTCATTTGACGCCAATCAGGTGCGCGGTGAGGCAGGCATCCTTTTTGATCATCAGTCCGCACAAAATGTACTGGGGGCCAGTGTTTTCTGGCTCAGGCGATTGGCTGCAATAGGCGGAGAGTCTGAAGCACTCCAACACTGGCAGATCAAACGAGACAACACATGCCGGGGCATAGTGGAGGTGATTAGTGATGATCCACAACGATCAGGAACTTGAGGCAACAAAAGAGCGTATCAGTTATTTTCAGCAACAAGTGGAAAGACTCAGGCAGGTCGAAATTAATCCGCAGAACTACCGATTATCGGCAGGGGGCTATCTTGCTGAGATAGATCGGATGAATCTTGAAGTAAGGGAGTACCTTTCGCTTCATCCAAGCGAGCTCAAAGAACAAGCTGCTTGAGTTCTCAGCTTTTCTTAAGGGGCGACACGATGAAGATCCTAACCATGGCGTCAAGCAGACCAGCACCACGCGTGGCGATCTTCGGCTCTTCGTATGGCCCCTTGGCGCGTGGTGCTGGCTGCTTATGCCCACGTTCGGTGCCTTGAACGGAGACATATGTGTATGTGATTGGGATTGACCTGTCTGGACCGGCAAACGCTGCAGATACTGCCGTGGTAGCCTATAAGGTTCAAAGAGACAGGCTTGTGCTAACTGAAACCCATCCTGGAGCCGACGACCATGCCATACTCGCCGGGTTTCTGGAATGGTGTGCAAAAGACGAAGTTGTTGCTGGAATTGATGCACCCTTGTCATATAATGTCGGCGGTGGTGACCGCCCTGGAGACACACGCCTCCGAGCTGCTATTATCGATGCGGGTTTACGATCAGGGACAGTAATGGCTCCCACTTTTAATCGTATGGTCTATTTGACCCTGCGAGGTATTTCTGTTTGCCGTCTCCGGCAAACGCTGGGACCGAGGATGCCGTCTGTAGTCGAAGTGCATCCAAGTGCAACTATGGTGTTGCGAGGCGGTCCCGTTAAGCACGTGCTTGCTTTCGCCGCAGACCAGAATGCTCGGCGCCCGCTGTTGAACTGGCTTGAGGGTCAAAGACTGGATGGGATCATAACGTCAAAGATGCCCAGTGCCCACTATGTAGCCGCATGCGCATGTGCTCTCGCGGCGTGGAAATGGGCAGTTGGCCGGCCAATTTGGGTTCAGAAAGCCTTACCGCCTATCCATCCTTTTGATTTCGCCTGCTGATTGCCAGGTGGTAGCCGATGAATCGAACTCGGCAATCAACCGGACCAGCGCCGCCCGTTGATTTTAACCAAACCTTGGGCGCTGCGGCGCTGGCGGCCATGTTCGGCAACACAACAATAGGAGATCACAATGAAAGGGGAATTTACGGCAATTATTGAACCCGCACCCGAAGGCGGCTTTTGGGCTATCTGTCCGGAGGTGCCTGGCGCCAATGGGCAGGGTGAGACGATAGAGGAAACCAAGGCTAGTCTGCGACAGGCTATAGAGTTGATTTTGGAGGACCGGAAAGCTGACATTCTCAGAGGGCTACCCGAGGACGCTATCCAAGACACGGTGATGATCGGATGAAACGAAAGGACCTGGAGCGAAGATTAAGAACTGCTGGCTGCTATCTCAAGCGACAAGGAGCTTCACACTCACTTTGGATTAATCCGAAGAACGGAGCGGTGGAAGCTGTCCCACGGCACCCCGACATCAAGGAACCATTGGCCAAGAAGATCTTGAAGAATTTGAATGCCGAATAAGTGAACGAACAATTTCATCAACCGGACGCCGACAAAGCCTGGCGCCGGTTATGAGCCCGTTGGCGCCGCATGGAGGTGCATAGAAGCCAAATGGAGTCGGAGGCAGTTCTTCATATACCGCACAGTTCATTCCTCGTCCCTTTCGAAATCCGGGAGTCCCTTCACCTCTCAGACGAGGGGCTGCAGCGAGAACTGTTGTTGATGACGGATTGGTTCACTGACCAACTCTTTACACATCGTTCGCGTGGGGTCGGGCCACGGCAACAGGCTGGAATCCATAAATAAGGTTCAAAAACAGAGCCTTTTTTGAGGCTTAGAGCGTCATTTCCGGCATGAAAAGCGGGCACCTAAGATAGAAAGAGCTTATGGCTCGGGCTAAAGTCACTATTTGCCAGGATACGCCTAGCACATTACTCATCGCTGGCACGAGAGGGAGTTTCTGCTCAAGTTCGGGAAAGACCGCCGTTGTTGGGTGTAATGGCTATTCGAGGCAAAAAAGCGCTATGGCCTCTCCATCTTGAGCTTCACGGCCATTTACAACCTACTTCGTCTTCTGGTCTCTGAGCGGGCTAAGCGGGAGATCGTGCCGCGGGCCATGCAACTCGTTGCAGGAACAACAGGCCGGGAATACAATGAGAGAAAGAAACGCAAGGTGCAGCCTAACCCCGTTCGGAACG
>CAZDKX010000244.1:0-7524 GCA_964505935.1 uncultured Syntrophobacteraceae bacterium | reverse complement strand
GACCTGCTGGCCTGGGGGTTGGCATGGACCAGTATCGGGGTGGGCGCCCTGCCAAGCCCGCTGATGAACTGGTGGCTGCGGCGGCAGCCGGAAGCGACCCTGATGGCGAAGGGCCGTCGCTAGCCATGGGCTTCAGCACCGACTCGGTTTTCAAAACTGAGTCGGTCTGGAGGGACGCGGGAGATTGCGCAGGAACAACCAGGAAAGCGGCGGCAGGAGCAGGAGGAAACCATAGAGGAGCCAGTAAAAGGTCTGCTGCACCGCCATCCGGTCGGCGAGCATCCCCACCAGCGGGCCGCTGATGATGAACGCCATGCGAAACGACAGGGACTGGAGCGACAGGATGCTGGCCCGGTTGGCTGACGGGCTCTCGGCCTGGGTATGATTGAGGAACATGGGCCCCCGCAGGCCCCGCATGCCGGTCAGCAGGTAGTAGAAGAGGAACCCGAAGGTCCCCCCAATTAGTCCCAGTCCGGCGTATCCGGCCAGGATCAGGGCAATACAGAGCAGGACCATGGTGCGATCACCGAGGGTGGCGTGAACCCGATGGCTCGACAGCGCGCCGAACGCCACCGTCAGATTGGCACCGGCCCACGCCGGGCCGAACCACGCCAGAGGAACGCCGTGCTGTTGCATATAGGGCTGGATGAGCCAGACCGGGTAGAAGGAGGCCAGCCCGAGGAGGGTGTTGAGAAGGATGGTGGCACGAAGGCGCCGGTTTTCCAGGAAGACGCAGCGGGTGATCCGGAGGGCTTCCGCCAGGTGCGTGCGGGCGAAGAGGGCCCGGTCGCGAGGGGGCTCCCGCATGGTGCGGGTGATGGCGAAGGCCATGAACCAGACGCCGATCTGGAGGAAGAAGGGTACCAGAGGAGCATAAGCATAGAGTACCCCCGCAAACAGCGCTCCCAAGGCCTCCCCGGTCTGGGCAAAGCCGTTCAGGCGTCCCTCGTAGCGGGCGTAGAGGGCTTCCGCCCCTTCGGCCCGCAGCGACTCATAGAGGAGGGCACTGTCGGAGCCGCTGATGAAGGACAGGGCGATGCCGAGCAGGATTTCGGCGACCAACACATCGGCAAAGGATTCAGCAAGGGTATAGAGCCCCCAGCCGGCGGTGCCGAAAAGGGCGGCGATGGTGAGAGCATTGCGGTAGCCGAGGCGGTCGCTGAGATAGCCCGAGGGGTATTCAAGAACCACGGCAGCGGCCGAGAAAATGCTCTGCAGCAGGAGGATTTCCGTCAGACTCAGGCCGATATGGTCCTTCCAGAAGAGGGTGATGATCGCCATGGGGAACAGGGTCTTCTGGAGAAAGGAAAAGGCGTAGAGTTTGCGGACATTGTAGTGGAAGCTGGTCATGAATCCGCCTGTTCAATCGGAGCACTTCTCCGTCCTGCTGAGCAACAGCCCACGAACAACAGTGATTTTCTCACCCTCCAGCGAGATATTCAAGACATGCCTGTCCTCACGGAGACCGCCTGAACGGTCATGCTCCGAGTGCTTGTTCTCTTTACATTCGATGAATGAATGGTAGGATCTTGACCACTGTGGAGAGAAAGCCATGGCGGATAAAATCCTCATAGTCGATGATAGCGGCGTCAACCGCACCCTGCTGACCGCCATTCTGAAAAAGGCCGGGTTTGCCATTGCCGAAGCCCGCTCGGGCGAGGAAGCGTTGCAGCAGGCGCTCGACTTTCAGCCGGACCTCGTCTTGCTCGACATCATGATGCCCGGGATGGACGGCTATGAGGTCTGTGGACGCCTGAAGGCCGATGAGCGCACGCGAGAGATTCCGGTCATCTTCCTTTCAGCCTTGGCGGAAGCGGCAGACAAGATCAAAGGGCTTGAGATGGGAGGCGCGGATTACGTCACCAAACCCTTTGACAAGGGGGAGGTGCTGGCGCGCGTGCGAAGTCAGCTCAAAATTCGAAGCCTCACTCAAAGACTGATCCAGACCAACCAGGAATTACTGGAAAAGCAACGGCGCCTGGATGAGGACCTGAAGGCGGCCGCGGTGATTCAAAGCAGCCTCCTGCCGACCAGGACCCCATACTTCAAGAACTTTGCGATGGTATGGCGATTCCAGCCATGTGATCTGATCGGAGGCGATATCTTCAACGTATGCCAACTGGATGAGCGACACCTGGGCATTTACATGATCGATGTGAGTGGGCATGGAGTGCCTGGAGCCATGGTTACCGTCTCGGTCCATCAGTTGCTTCAGCCCGAGAGCGGCTACCTGAAGAAGAGTCGAGCCGACTTTCCCTATTACGAAATCGTATCGCCCGCCGAAGTCTGCACGGCCCTGGACCTGGAATACCCCATCGAACGGTTCGACAAACACTTCACCATGGTCTACGCCGTCCTCGATACCCACCATGGGCACCTGCGGTATTGCAATGCCGCCCACCCCCCTCCCGTTTTGCTCCATGCCGATGCCGGCATTGAACTGCTCGATAAGGTAGGTAGCATCATCGGGCTGGGGGGCATGCTCCCTTTCGAGGACGACGAAAAACAGCTTGCCGACGGCGACAGGCTCATTTTTTATACGGACGGGGTCGTGGAATGTCAGAGCAAGCAGGGCGAATTCTATGGCGAAAAGCGGCTCCTGAGCCTATTGCAGGACCTCGGAAAGCACTCGCTCGGTCACATTCTCGATGGCGTGGTTGAGTCCCTGGTGGCCTTTGCCGGGGAAGCAAATTTTCAGGATGATGTCACGCTCCTGGGATTCGAATTCAAGGCATCCCCCGTTTCCTGACCCTGCGCCGAAGGATGTCCCCTCAATGAGCAGCCTCTCCACCGGCATATCGGTTCATGGCCGCCAGAAGGTCCGCTTTCTTGACCGGTTTTGCCAGATGGGCATTGCATCCTGCGTCGAGGCTCTTCTGAGCATCCTCCGTCAGGGCATAGGCGGTCAAGGCGATGATGGGGATGGGCCTCACCCCCTTTTCGCTCTCCCATTGTCTGATCTTCCGGGTGGCGGTGTAGCCGTCCATGATGGGCATTTGCATATCCATGAGCACCAGGTCGTAGTGTCCCGCTGTAACCTTCTCAACGGCAATCTGCCCATTCTCCGCCGTGTCCAGCCGGCAAGGCGTATGCTTCAGGTAAGCCTGAATCAGAAAGCGATTGGTGGCCGAATCCTCCACCAGCAGGACGTTCAGCGGACGAAGCCCGGCAGGCGCCGGTGAAGGGGCTTCAGGCGGACTCTCTGCCGCCCCTCGCCCCTTGCGCACCTCAAGCGGCTCTTCCCCTGCCAGGGGTTGCGCCGGCACTTCAAACTGAGCGGTGAAGGCAAAGGTACTCCCTTTGCCGAACTCGCTTTCCACCCACATTTGGCCATTCATGAGCTCCGCCAGCCGTCGGGAGATCGTGAGGCCCAGGCCGGTCCCCCCGTACTTGCGCGTGATCGAGGCGTCGGCCTGGGAGAATTTGTCAAAAATGGTGTCGAGCTTCTCGGCTGGGATGCCGATGCCCGTATCGCGAACGGTGAACTGCAGGACCGTCTTCGCCAAATGCGGAGCAGCCCCCCCGGAGAGGCCCACCTCGGCCGGTCTGACCTCCAGCACGACTTCACCTTTCTCGGTAAACTTGATCGCATTGCCGATCAGGTTCACCAGGATTTGGCGCAGTCGCATCGGATCGCCCACCAAGTCGGCGGGTACTCCGGGGGCAATGCGGCAGGCCAGCTCCAGCCCCTTTTCGTCGGCGCGCATGGCCATGACTTCGCAGGTCTTGTCGAGCAGCTGGGTCAGGTCAAAGGCGACGGCTTCGAGTTGAATCTGGCCTGCCTCAACCTTGGAGAGATCGAGAATATCGTTGATCAGATTGAGGAGGGTTTCACCGGCCGAGCGGAATACGTGAACGTAGCGGCGTTGCTCGGGAGTCAGTTCCGTCTCCCAGAGCAGTTCGGCCATCCCGATGATGGCATTCATCGGGGTCCTGATTTCATGACTCATACTGGCCAGAAACTCACTCTTGGCCTGGTTGGCGCTGTCTGCGGCCTCCTTTGCCTGCTGCAGCACCTTCTCGAAGTTCTTTCGTTCCGTGATGTCACTTTCGATCGAGATGAAGCGGACCAGTTCTCCCGCCTCATCGAAAATGGGCGTGATGCTCATCGATACCCAGTAGGCGCTCCCATCCTTGTGATAGTTGATGATTTCTTCAGTGAAGGCCTTCTTCGCCCTGAGCAGAGCTCCGATTCTCTTGACAGTCGCCGGGTCCGAGAGGGGGCCTTGCAGAATTTCGCCCGGCTTTTGTCCGATTACTTCGCCCAAAGTGTAGCCGGTCAGGCGGACGAAACCCTCGTTGACCCACTCAATCAGCCCATCCCTGTCGGTGATGATGACGGTGTTATCCGTTTTGCTGGCAACCAGGGAAAGCTTGGCCAGTTCCTCCTGGGCCTGCTTCAGGACCGTGATGTCTTCCTTGACGGCAATGAAATGCGTGATCTTGCCCCTGGGATTCTTGATCGGGGAGATCGACGCCGATTCCCAGTAGAGCTCCCCGCTCTTCTTCTTGTTATGAAATACGCCGCGCCACTCCCTGCCCGAAGTAATCGTCTCCCACAACTCCCGATATTCTTCGGGAGACTTTTCCCCGGATTTCAAGATCCGGGGGTTTTTCCCGATTGCCTCCCGGGCCGAATAGCCGGTCACTTCGGTGAACTTGGGGTTCACATACTCAATGGTGCCCTGGGGGTCGGTAATGACCACACTGGCAGGGCTCTGTTCCACGGCCTGAGAAAGCTTGCGCAATTGCTCGTCGATACGCTTCCGCTCGGTGATGTCCCGGGCAATGGTCGAGGCGCCGATGATCTTGCCGGCTGCGTCCTTGATGGGGGAGATGGCCAGCGAGACGTTGATGAAGCGGCGATCTTTCGTGAGGCGGACCGTCTCAAAATGGTCGACGCGCTCCCCTTTCTTGATCTTACTCATGATGTAAACCGTTTCGTCGACCAGGTCCGGGGGCGTGAGAGCATAGATGCAACGACCGATGACTTCCGAAGCGGCATAGCCGTAGATTCGTTCCGCACCCTGGTTCCAACTCAGAATAATGCCATCCAGGGTCTTCCCAACGATCGCATCGTCGGATGATTCAACGATGGACGCGAGCCTCGCGGCAGCCTCCTCTACCCGCTTGCGCTCGGTGATGTCGCCGGCAATGCCGAGGACCCCCGTTATCTGCCGGTACTCATCCTTCAGGGCCGTTACCGAGAGCAGCACGTTCAAGCGGCCCCCATCTTTCCGGATATAGGTCCATTCTCTCTCGTCGGGAACACCCAGCCTGGCTTTGGCGACAAAGACCTCAAAACCGGGCGCTACGGCTCTTCCCAGTTCTCGCGAGAGCTCTTCGGCATAGTGCGCAATTTCTTGAGGATCATGAAGGACATCCGCCGTGATCTTCCCCACCACCTCCTCGGCGGTATATCCCAGCAGGCGTTCGGCCGTCGCGTTGAAGGTGGTAATCACCCCCTCGGGAGTCGTGGAAATGATAGCGTAGTTGGCGCTGTTCAGGATTGCCTGCTGAAAGATCGCCATTTCGTGGAGCGCTTGTTCCGTGAGCCGATGACTGTGGATATCGATGCAGGAGCCGATATAGCCGGCAAGGGCCCCATCCTGGCCAAAATACGGCTCCGCCCGGCACAGGAACCAGCGATACTCACCGTCATGATGTCTGAGCCGGCATTCAATCTCAAACGATTGTCGCTGGCTCACCGCAAAGCGATAGACATCCTTGAGGCTCCTGATGTCATCCGGATGCACGCCTTCGGCCCAGCCAAACCCCAGCTGCTGTTCCAGGCCCCGTCCGCTGAAATCCAGCCAGAATTTGTTGACAAAAATACAAGCCCCGCTGATATCCGCCAGCCAGATCAACACCGGGACCCGGTCGGCCATCCGGCGAAAATGCTCTTCCCCCCTGGGCAAGGCTGTCTCAACCTGCTGAGCGCTCAGCCCCTCCTTCAATGGCATCCGATCCGTCATCCAGCCCCCCCCAGGTACGAATCCCCCACCTCCTCCACGTTCTTCCGCCCTGTTCCTCGATTCGTGACGCAGAAACGCAGGGACGGGAAAACATGGAGCACAGGCAAGTCCCCGATGAACTGGCACAAGTGCCGTTCATCCTCATCAAGCATATTCTTCACACGAAAACAAGCTCTTAAAGACGCTTTTTCCTTAGACCTTCTCATGTCATAATAGGAACATTTGGTTAGGTTTGGTTTTATCGTTCCGAAAAGCTTGCTTCTTGAGAGGGAGCCTGTGGGAGCGGCTTTCCCGCCGCGACGGGAGTGTTACTCGCGGCTGGAAAGCCGCTCCCATAGAAATGCAACATTCTATCCTGACCCGGTATCATGCCGGTCAGGCAGTGCCCCGTGACGGGGTGTCCGACCGTCGCCCATAATGGGGGCAACCCCTGTTCCCTTCGTTATCAGGCGGAGAGCATAGGGAAATAAGGTATTCGGGTGGTGCCCACACTGTCCTGCGAAAGGAGTTGCCGTGCCGCACGCGAGTCAGAAGCCGAACCAAAATCAGGGCCAACCTTTCGACCTCAATAAAGCCTTGACCCATATGGATGGCGACCAGGAGCTTCTGCACAACCTGGTTCAGGTTTTCATCGAGGAGTCGGCTGGGCAACTGGCGGCGATTCAGGAAGGAATACAGAAAGCGGACGCCGGTGCGGTGGAAAAAGCAGCCCATGCCCTCAAGGGGGCGGTGGGCAATTTTTCGGCCCAGCGAAGCCATGACCTGGCTTACCACCTGGAGATACTGGGACGCGAGCGCAGGCTGGACGACCTGCCCCAAGCCTTTGCCGAACTCGAGCAGGAACTGGAGTCGTTAACGGAAGCCCTTCAGCATACGCTGATTCATGCTGCCGACGGTTGAGATCTGGACTTTTGTGGGAGCGGCTTTGCAGCCGCGAAAGACGCTCCCATCGCGGCTGGAAAGCCGCTCCCACATGGTCTCATGGGCCAGGAAGGGTTTCAGAAATGAGGCACTTCAACCTTCACAGGGAGACATTCAGCGGGAGGCGTCATCATGAAGAGAAGACGGGCTGATATCATAATCCAAAACCTGACCCTCATATTGATTGGGGGGACCATTTTCCTGCAGGCTCCCCCCCTGGTCGCGATGCCGGGGAATGAGCGAGGCGGGACGGCAACGGAGAGGACCGTGACGGCAAAAGAGGTTTCCGGCAGGAAAAGCACAGCGGACAAGGTTGAAGTCGCAGTGGGGCATGAATTCGGCGTGACCCTGGCCGCCAATGCGACCACGGGATATCATTGGGAGCTGGCAGCCCCCCTGGATACCGCGATCGTGGAACTGGTGGGCAATGAATATCAGGCCCCCAGGACCGACTTGCTCGGGGCGGGCGGTCAGGAGATCTGGACCTTCAGGGCCGTCACCCGCGGGCAGACAGTCATCGAGCTCAAATATGTGCGACCCTGGGAAAAGGATGTGCCGCCGGTCGAAACGGCTTCTTTTACGGTCATCGTGCAATGATCGAGGGGCGGTCATGCTCAGTACCGCTCCA